>JAFWEL010000144.1 GCA_017512905.1 Clostridia bacterium | reverse complement strand
TTTCCTGTTCCCTGTTCTTTGGGCCTGCCGGCCCCATCTCGCTAAAAACAGTCCACAGGACTGTTTTCCGGGCGCTCGATGTCCCTGTTCCCTTTGTACTACCCTCTGCTTTTCCACCAACAGCTCGATAAATCAGAATTTCCCCGCCTGATCAGCTACGAAAATGGAATGATATCCTCAATGTTACGGTCGAACCCCCTCCGCCCTCGCCATGGGCGAGGGCGGAGGGGGGCGCCATGCCGCACAGCGGCATGGCGTACGGTCGACAACGCCTCTCTGTGCGTTGGTTACTTCACATATTCCGCGGCGTTCCTGCCGGCCTCAAGGCCGAAGGTCATGCCCAGGGACAGGGACGAGCCGGAGGCGGGATATTCCACGTTGTAGAAGCCGCCGTTGGCGACCTCGCCGGTGGCGTACAGGCCGGGGATGGCGCTGCCGTCGTCCTTCAGTACCCGGGCGTCGGTGTCGATCACCAGGCCGCCCATGGAGCCGATGGTGGTGGGCTTCACCATCACGGCGTAATAGGGGGCTTCCTTCAGGTCGGGGTCCTGGGCGATGGCGTCGGCCAGCTTTGCGGCGTCCATGCCGGTGGCCTCGGCCAGGGCCTCCACGGTATCGCCCTTCCAGCCGAACCCCACGGCCACGGCGGCCTCGGCGGTCTCGGCTCCGGCGGCGTCGTACAGGCCGTAGAAGTGGTCCACGCCCAGCGCCTTGATGGCGGTGTAGGTGATGGGATAGTCGATCACCTTGCTGACGAAGGTGCCGTCGGGCTGCACATAGCTGCTGCAGTACATGGCCACGGCGTTCATGCCGCTGGCAGGCAGCGAGCCGTCCACGAAGTCAAAGCCGATCACGCCGCCCTTGAACTCGGTGGCCGCGCCGATGGCCATGCCCATGTTGATGCCGTCGCCCACGTTGCCCTTGCTGGACAGCGGGAAGTCGTTCTCGGCGACGGGGGAATACTGGGCCTTCATCTCCTTGCTGGCGTCAAAGCCGCCGGTGGCCAGGATCACGCTCTTCGCGGTGATCTCATAGTCCGCGGCCTTGCTCTCGGCCTTCGCGCCGATGATCGCGCCGTCCGCGTCCACCAGCAGCTCGGTGCCCTTCACGCCGCAGAGCACCTCCACGCCCAGGGCGTTCAGCTTCTCCAGCATCGGGTTCACCAGCGCCGCGCCGGTCATGCCCACGCCCTCGGCGGTCATGGAGAAGCGGGCGCGGGGCTCGGGAGCGGTGCCCGCGGGCACGGTCATCAGCCACTGCACCCCCAGCCCCTCCAGCCAGGCGATGGTGTCCAGGGCGTTGTCGGCGTAGAAGGTCAGCAGCGCCTCGTTGGCGTTGCCCTCGGCCCGGTCCATGTAGTACTGCACCATGGCAGCCTTGTCATTCTCGTCCACCGGCGCGTAGACGATGCCGGCGCTGGTCACGGCGGAGCCGCCGGGGATGTCCTGCTTCTCGATGACCAGCACGCTCGCGCCGGCCTCCGCCGCGGCGATGGCGGCGGACAGGCCCGCGGTGCCGCTGCCCATCACCAGCACGTCGCATTCCATGGCCTCGTTGGTCTTCTCGGGGGCAGCGACCTTCGCGGTCATGGCCTCGGGGGCGTTCGCCTGCTTCAGCGCGGCGTTCACCGCCATGCGGAAGTAGGCCGAGGTCACCGTCGCGCCGGAGACGCTGTCCACGCCGGAGGTGTTGTTGTCGATCATCTCCATGGTCATGATGTCAATGGCCCTGCCGCCCAGCTCGGGGGTCTCGGGGCAATCCTTCACCACGATGTCGGAGATCGCGCCGCCCTCGATCACCACGGTGACGTTCAGTTCGCCGTAGAAGCCGGGGCTGGTCACGGTGTACGCGCCGTCCGTCGCGCCGCCCTCAGCCAGGGCCGTTCCGCCCAGCAGCAGCATCGCGCACAGCATCAGTGCCAACAGTTTCTTCATGGGGTTTCCTCCTTTTCGATGGTCGGTCCTGCGTCCTCCTTCAGCGCTTCCCTATAGGCCTCGATCGCCGCGACGGCCTCCGGGAAGCGCGCTCTCACCTCGTCCTCACCCATGCCCAGGTATTCCGCGCACTGGCGGAGCACCCGCGCCGGGCGGCTTCTCACATTGGACATCAGGTTCTTCATGTTGGTGCCAAACCGCGACTGGGTGACCCCCACCTTTTCCAGGTAATCCGGCAGCAGCGGCTTGATGCGCACGTACTGGGCCTGCACCGCCCGGGCCATGCTGGCGCTGGACAGGTAGGTGGACAGGGCCAGGTTCAGGTTGTCCAGGAACTTCTCCCGCAGCGCGTCGTTGGCCATGACGGCGTTGAACAGCTGGGCGTTGGTGCCCTGGGCCATCAGCTCAAAGCCGTTGACGCTGTTGTTGCCGTCCCGCAGGCCCCGGTCCAGGTCGTACAGCACCCAGCGCCACCGACCGTCCGCGTTCAGGTTGCGGTAGCGCTTCACGTTCACGGTGTCCGGCGGGCTGTACACGCAGGTAAAGGTGGCGAACTCGATGAAGTTGTCGATGTCCACCTCGGCGGCGATGCGCTCGTAGGCCTCCTGGGTGTTGTTGTCGTGGGTGTCCAGCCAGGCCCTCAGGGCGGCGTAGGAGGCATTCGAGCCCTGCTTGACCTCCTGGCCGCTCTTGACCAGGTCCAGCGCGGCCTCCTGGCCGTCCCAGCCCTCCCGGCGGGCCAGGGAGAAGGCGCTGATGTTTTCCCGCACGTACATGGCGCTGTAGTATTCGCCGTTCAGGTAGACGACGCCCTCCTCGGCCTCCATGTACATCACGCCGGTGTTGGCCGCCTGCCGGGTCAGCACCACGTCCCGCATGAAGGTATACTTGTAATCCTGGCCGGCGTAGCGCAGTATGAACGCCTCGTATTCGTCCCAGGGACGCTCGTGGAAGATGGGATAGGCGAATGTCTTCGCGCCGTAACGGCCCTTGGCCATCACCTTGAAGCTCTTCAGCTCAAAGGCCCGGGTGTTCCGGCCGTGGAGCTTGATGCCGCACTCCTGGGAGATGGCCGTCTCCCCCGCCCCGGTGAACAGTTCCACATGGGCCTCCCGCTCCCAGTCCATCCAGAAATTCGCGCCCCGGCCGTAGTCGCCGTGGGGAAACCGCGCCTCGGCGTTGGGACCCATCACCATGATGCCCGTCTCGTCGCTGTACAGGCCGGTGGGGTCGGAGACCAGCGAGATCACATAGGGCACCTCCCCGGCGTTGTTCACGTCGAACAGGTAGCTCTGGGTGTCCATGATCGAGGGCAGGTGGCCGTCCTCATACACCCGGGTGCGCAGGATCGTGGTGCCCTCCACGGGGATGGGCGTGCCGTCGTAGAGGGTGTCGCCTTCGTCGGGGTCGGAGCAGTCCAGCGTATAGTAGACGCGCGCGCCGGGATTGGCCGTCAGCGTCACCTCGATGTGCTCGCCGGAGACATGCAGCCCGCCCATGGTGGAATACCGCGCCCCCGGGGCCGGCCCCAGCAGCGCCTGGGCGCCGTTGGCGGCCAGGGGCGTGGGGGCGGAAAAGTAACCGCAGCTGCCGGAATCGTCCCGCCCAAAGGAGACCCCCGGATACTGCTGGGGCAGGTATATCCAGTCGCGTATACCGCCCGAAGCGTCGCACAGGCTCACCGCGCAGCCCCCGTCGGCGGGCAGCGCGAAGGGCGCGGACAGGTAGCCCCCGGCGGGCGCGCTGCCGTCCCCCACCAGGAACACCGCCAGCCGCCCGTGGGCCGGGATGACCGTGCCCGCGGGGAACTGCCACTTCCGGGGGTGGCTCAGCTTGTCCGAAAGGCCCCAGCCGCTGAGGTCCGCGTCGGCCGATCCGTCGTTGCAAAGCTCCAGCCAGTCCCTCTTTTCGCTGATCGGATTGGCCATGACCTCGCTGATAAACACGCCCCCGGCCCGCTGTCCGCGGCGCTGGGTATCCAGCGCCAGAACGGCCTCCAGGGTGTTTTCCCGGTTCGGCGTCGGCGGCAGGTCGGTGCCCCAGCCCCCGTCGTCGGTCCAGGACAGGGCCTGGCCCATTTGCAGCTGGGGCAGCGTGACGCTGGAGAGCTTTTTGCCGTCGGGCCGGGACAGGCAGACCGTCTCGCCCTTGGACAGCTTGAAATTCGTATGCAGGTGGGCTGGGTCGTCCCGCCGGTCCTCGCCGGAGCAGTGGATGGCCAGCACCCCGCCTGCGGGCAGGATCACCGCCGGAAAGCGCCACTTGTCGGGCTTTGCGGCGTGGTCGGACAGCCAATAGCCCTCCAGGTCGATTTCCCGGCCGCTGCGGTTGGCGATCTCGACGTAGTCGTGGCATTCCCCCGCCGCGTCGGGAAATACGGTGGTGTTGACGCACATCAGCTCGTTCAGCGCCGCGTCGTCGTCCCGCGCTTCTTCGCTCCTCTGGCCGGAGAGGTCGTTGGCGCGGCCCGGGGTCGGCTCGGCGGTCACCGTCCATTCCCCGTCCCCGTCCCGGCAGAAGGCCTCGTCCGCCTGCATGGCGGGAACCTCCACCTCGTCCAGCAGCCGCTGGGCGGAATCGTAAAGGTAGAGCGTGTGAGCGCCGGACCTGGGCAGGCGAAAGGGGGCATGCAGCGCGCCATCGGAAGTCGCTGTGCCCTTGCCGTCGGCATAGACCAGCAAAAACGTCCCCGGCTCCATGCGGATGTCGGGGAACACCAGCGTCCTGGTCAGCTTGGCGTCCCGGGTCAGGCACAGCCCGTGGAGCGACACGGGCGCGTCGCCGGTGTTTTCCAGCTCGATCCACGCGGGACCGCCGCTCGCGCCCTCCGGCAGGGTCAGCACATTGTTATTCTGTACCTCGCTGACACGCACGCCCTCAAGCCCCTCGGTGGCCCGGGCCTGCAGTGCCCCCCAGCCGTTGCGGTCCATCAGCCAGCCCGCCAGGATTGCCACCGCTCCCACAATGGCCAGCGGTAAAACCAGCCGCTGCCAGCCGGGCCACGTTACTTTATCACTTCCGCTCATTCTTCGCCCCTGATTCATGCCATAAAAGCGCCGCACCGGGCGCAAAATTATACTACTGCGTTTATATTATACCATACCCCCTGCCCCCTGACAATCCCCCGTGGAACACGGCTCACGCATGAATGCGTGAGCCTGTCGCGCAAAATCTGAGGATTTTGCGCGAGTGGGAGAGGAACGCGGAAATCTGCGCCTGTCGACACAGATTTCCTGACTGGCAGGCATTGATTCCCAGTCGGGCGGGCAAGCG
>JAFWEL010000173.1 GCA_017512905.1 Clostridia bacterium | reverse complement strand
AGGCTCCCTGCCGCAAAAAAGGCCCCGCCCGCGGCGTACACGCCGCCGCGTACGATTAAAGATCGGGGCGCTACCGCCCCCGATACCCCCGGTAAGTTAGCCAAAGGGGAGTTCGTCATCAGCTCGATAAATCAGAATTTGACTGGCTGAGCAAATACGCTTCAGCGCTGAATCTTCTCAAAAAATATCGTTTGAGCACCAAAATCGCAACGGATGATTGGAATTGAGCCTTTCGTTCGTTGCATTCCTGTTATTTTTGGATTATAATTATAATCAAGGAGCAAGGCAGGCGATGATTAATTCAAGTGTCTGGTTGACGAGTGTCTTTTCTGACAGGCGCTCATGCAGATTCCGCGGGTAACCTGGAGGGTAATCAAGAAATCTGCATGGGATGGATGACCGAAAAGACACCGCCAGACAGGTGCGGGAGTTAATCAGCGACTACCATGGCATTGCTCAAATGCGATAAGGGAGGAAAACACGATGAAGAAACTGCTGTCCGTACTGTTGACGCTGGCGCTGCTGGGAACGCTGCTGGTTCCCTTCGCGGTGGCCGAGGATCAGGAGCCCATCACCCTGACCTATTTCTACGGCGCCCCCGGCGACCAGCCCACCGCCGACAACAAGATCTACAAGAAGATCGAAGAGGAGTTCGGCATCAAGTTCGAGTTTGAGTTCCTGGCCGGCGACCTGGACGAGACCCTGGGCCTGAAGCTGCAGGACATGGAGGATTTGCCGGACCTGTTCGACGGCGGCAACAGCGCCGAGACCCTGATCGACGCCGGCGCGCTGATCAACCTGCTGGACTACGTCAATCCCGAGGACACCCCGAACATCTGGGCCCACATCGAGCCCCAGAAGAACCGCATCATCACCCATGACGAGGATCTGGACGAGGATGTCATGTACATCATCCCCAACTACGGCCTGGGCGAGGGCGAGCAGATCGTCAACGAGGTCAACGGCCCCGCGTTCTTCATCCAGAAGCAGGTGCTGGCCTGGGCGGGCTATCCCACCATCAGGACCCTGAACGAGTACTTCGACCTGATCGAGCGCTTCATCGCCGAGAACCCCACCAACCCGGACGGCGTTCCCTACATCGGGTTTGACATCCTGTGCGACGGCTGGCGGCACTTCTGCCTGATCAACCCCGTGCAGCACCTGATGGGCCGCCCCAACGACGGCGAGGTGCTGGTGGACGTCACCAAGGAAGACTATCCCACCGAGACCTTCATCAACCAGCCCTACGCCAAGCCCTACTACAAGAAGCTGAACGAGGAGTTCAAGAAGGGCATCATCAGCCCCGACACCTTCGTCATGAGCTATGACCAGTACATCGCTCAGCTGTCCACCGGCACCGTGCTGGGCATGTTCGACCAGACCTGGGATTTCGGCGACGCCACCAACGCCCTGAAGACCGACAAGAAGTACGAGAACACCTACGTGGCCCTGGGCCTGGTGTATGACGAGGAAGAGGTCAAGGACGTGCTGCCCGAGGGCTGGAAGATCGAGGAGCACTACGTCAACGGCTCCCTGCCGAACCTGGATCGCGGCGCCGGCATCTCCGTGAGCTGCAAGTATCCCGAGCGCATCATCGCCATGTGGGAAAAGATGCTCTCTCCCGAATGGGCCCTGCTGATGAACTGGGGCATCGAGGGCGAGGATTACTCCGTGGTCGACGGTCGCCTGACCATGACCGAGGAGCAGTTCGCCAACACCACCGACAACGAGTGGCGCAAGGCCAACCGCGCCCACGCCATCTGGGACAGCAGCCCCAAGCGCCAGGGCTACATCATGGAAGGCGAATTCGCCGGCCAATGCTGGGAGCCCGGCAACCAGCCCGAGAACGTGTTCGGCCTGATGAACGACTATGACAAGGACTTCCTGAGCCACTACGGCTTCCAGAAGTTCGGCGACTTCGTGAATCCCCCGATCGAGCTGGCGCCCTACGGCGAAGCCTGGCAGATCAACACCGATCCCATCCTGAAGGAGAACACCGACTTCCTGAACATCCAGGACAAGCTGCTGCCCGGCATCATCATGGCCGCTGACGACGCGGAGTTCGATGCCAAGTGGGACGCCTTCGTGGCTGAGATCACCCCCAGCGCAACCGCCAAGTCCGAGTTCATGCATGAGGAGATCCTGAAGCTGGTCGCCGCCTACAACGGCGCGAGCGAGGCTGAATAATCCTCAACAACGCGCCGGGGGAAGATGCTGTTCTTCCCCCGGTTTTTCAAATTCCGGGCTGCGATCGCAGCCCGGAATTTGAAAAACCGAATCAAAATACAAATCGGGGGGGATACGCCGTGACCGATATGGCAAAAGGTACCAAGCAATTCATCGAGCCCGAGAAGAAGGGGTTCTTCGCCAGGCTGGCCAGCCAGTGGCAGCTGGCGCTGATGTCAGTTCCGATTTTTTTGTACGTGATCCTGTTCAACTACGTGCCCCTGTGGGGCTGGAGCAACGCCTTCAAGGATTACGGCAACCGCAAGCTGGTGGCCCGGGGCATCACGCCCTGGAACGGGCTGGAAAACTTCAAATGGCTGTTCAGCCGGCCGGACTTCTACCAGGCCATCCGCAACACGCTGGCCATGAGCCTCATCAACCTGGCGTTCGGCACGGTGGCCGCCATCGTCCTGGCGGTGCTGCTGAACGAGGTGCGCCAGCGCGCCTTCAAGCGCACGGTGCAGACCGTCACCTACCTGCCCCACTTCCTGTCCATGGTCATCATCGTGGCCATGGCCCAGAATATCTTCGCCTCCAACGGCCCCGTGAACGACCTGCTGAAGCTGCTGGGGCTCCAGCCCGTGTTCTGGCTGGGCGAGGGCAAACACTTCTGGTGGCTGGTGGGCATCATCAACGTCTGGAAGGAGGTCGGCTGGGGCACCATCATCTACATCTCCGCCATGACCTCCATCGACCCGTCCCTGTACGAGGCCGCCGGCATCGACGGCGCGGGCCGCTTCCAGAAGATACTGCACGTCACGCTGCCGGGCATCAAGAGCACCTTCGTGATCCTGCTGATCATGAACATCGGCCACCTGATGGAGGCCGGCTTTGAGATCCAGTACCTGCTGGGCAACGGCCTGACCGCCGAATTCTCCCGCACCATCGACATCTTCGTGCTGGAATACGGCACCCAGCAGATGGACTTCGGCGTGGCCACCGCCGCTGGCATCTTCAAGAGCGTGGTCGCCATTATACTGCTCATCGGGGCGAACTTCATCTCCAAGCGCCTCGGCGAGGACACGCTGGTTTAAGAAAGGAGGACGACAGACATGACCACCGCAAATCCCCGGAATCAGAAGGTTCGCAAGCACTACGACGTCGTCTTCCCGATCGTCAACACCATCATACTGATCCTGCTGATGTTCGTGACGCTGTACCCCGTCATCAACACCGTGGCCTACTCCTTCAACGACGGCACCGACGCGCTGAAGGCCGGCATCGGCCTGTGGCCCCGGATGTTCAGCGTCCAGAGCTATAAATCCATACTGTCCGACCCCGCCGTCTACCAGGCGGCCTGGATCTCCGCCTCCAAGACGGTGATCATCACCATTCTGAACCTGTTCTGGACCAGCATGCTGGCCTACACGCTGACCCGCAAGGAATACGTGCTGCGCAAGCTCATCACCACGATGATGGTGCTGACGATGTACGTCAACGCCGGCCTGATCCCCAACTACCTGCTGATCACCAAGACGCTGCACCTGCAAAAGAGCTACTGGGTTTACATCATCCCCACGATGTTCAGCTGCTTCAACATGGTGGTGCTGCGCACCTACATCGCCGGCCTGCCCGAGGCCCTGGTGGAATCCGCCCGCATCGACGGCGCGGGGGACATCCGCATCTTCTGGCAGATCATCTTCCCGCTGTGCAAGCCGGTGCTGGCCACGGTGGCCCTGTTCGTGGCCGTGGGCAGCTGGAACAGCTGGTTTGACACCCACCTGTACAACGCCAGCAAGACCCATCTGCACAGCCTGCAATACCTGCTGAAGATGAAGCTGGCCACCACCCAGGCCAGCTCCAACGCGGCCCAGTCCTCCGCCGAGGCCCTGGCCAGCTCCGCCGGCTCCAAGACCACCCCGGTCACCATCCGCTGCGCCATCACCGTGATCTCCACGGTCCCGATCCTGGTGGTCTACCCCTTCCTGCAAAAATACTTCGTCACCGGCATGGTGCTGGGCAGTGTGAAGGGATGACAAATTCAGATTTGTCGCGGGCTTGCGCCCGTTTGAAGGGGGACAGGTCCCCCTTCAATACATCCTCCTCAGATTTGCCTGAAATCGCAGGCGATTTCCGGGCGGCAAATCTGCAATGAAGCCTTTTTTGCTCTGGTCGACAGGCTCCCTGCCGCAAAAAAGGCCCCGCCCGCGGCGTACACGCCGCCGCGTACGATTAAAGATCGGGGCGCTACCGCCCCCGATACCCCCGGTAAGTTAGCCAAAGGGGAGTTCGT
>JAFWEL010000143.1 GCA_017512905.1 Clostridia bacterium | reverse complement strand
TAGCTTCGCGTCGCAAAAAAGGCCCCGCCCGCGGCGTACACGCCGCCGCGTACGATTAAAGATCGGGGCGCTACCGCCCCCGATACCCCCGGTAAGTTAGCCAAAGGGGAGTTCCTCATCAGCTCGATAAATCAGAATTTACCTGACCGAACAGATATGAATGATCAATGCTATGCCCGACGCCTCTGAATGGCCGGGCTTTCAGGAAAGAGCAAAGACGAAGAACCGGCCCGTGAGGGTCGGTTCTTCTGTTGAGGGGCATCGTTCAATCCATCACGATGGCCGCGAGGATGACCAGGTTGGTGTCGCCGGTGTTCTCCACGGCGTGGCCGTGGCCGCTGAAGGTGGCCATCGCGTCGCCGGCGCTGACGTCATGGAATCGGTCGTCGTCCTGGACGCGGCCGTGGCCCTCCAGGAAGTAGAACAGCTCCGTCTCGTTCTCGTGGACGTGGTAGCCGATGGAAGCGCCGGGAATCAGCGTCAGCACGTTGAACATCCGCATGTTCCCGGGCAGCTGGGCCGACAGCGCGGTCAGTTCCACCTGCTTCCTGCCGCCGCGCATGAATTCCCGCACGCTGTGGCGCTGTTGACTCTGATAGGTGATTATATCAGACACCTCCCCGCATCGCCTGTTGATCGGGATAATCCCGGTTACATGATCATTATAATATGCTTTGTGCCGGTTTACAAGTAAATTGTTGTTTATGGAAATTCTGATTTGTCGCAGCGCGACAAATCAGAATTTGCCATTCCCCTCTCTACACCCTTTTTTAACACGATATACCGTTCAACAGGCGGTAAATATGTTATAATGATGCGAGCTGATCCATTGTCGGTATCCCGTGGGGGAACTGAACAGGAGCCGGCCCGGTTGCTCAATTCTGTAGGGTATCCCAAGCGAACTCGAACGGAGGTATGAAAGATGAAGAAGCTGTCAAACCGCGAATTTGTGCTCATGGCGATGCTGGTGGCCGTGCTGATCGTGCTGGCCTATGTGAACATCCCCCAGCCCGCCGGACTGTCCATCACCTTCAACATGATTCCCGTGGCCATCGCCGCCATCGCCATCGGGCCCCTGGGCGGCGCGATCATCGGCGGCGCCTTCGGCCTGATCAGCTTTTTGCAGTGCTTCGGCATCTGCGGCTTTTCCGGCATGGGCGCGGCACTGGCGGCCATCAACCCCTTCCTGGCCTTTGTGCAGCGGTTCTTCCCGCGGATGATCGACGGCCTGCTGCTGGGCTATATCTACCGGTTCCTCCGGCCCAGGACCAACGTCTATGTGGCCTGCGCCATCACGGGTTTCTGCGCGGCGTTCCTGAACACGCTGCTGTTTATGACCTCGCTGGTCTGGCTCTTCGGCAACACCGAGTACATGCAAAACTCGATGGCGGGCCGGGGCATGCTGACCTATATCGTGGCCGCCGTGGGCGTCAACGGCCTGGTGGAGATGCTGGTGTCCACGGTGCTGACCGGCGCGGTGGGCTCGGCGCTGGAGAAGGCCGGGTTCTTCAGGCGGAAATAACAATTGGGATGACGCAGAGCGTGTCCTCCGGGGCGTGCTCTGCGTCAACTCTGTTTTTATGCGACAGATAGGAGTGAAACCATGATACTGACGCTGGACATCGGCAACACCAATATGAAGACGGCCCTGTTCGACGGCGAGGAGATGAAGGAGTACTGGCGGCTGTCCACCAACCGCAACCGCACCTCCGACGAGTACGGCATGGCGATGATGAACCTGCTGAACCACTACGGCATCGACCGCAGCCAGGTGGAGGGCATCATGATGTCCTCGGTGGTGCCCCAGATCAACTTCACCATCGAGCACATGTGCCGCAATTACTTCGGCATGGAGCCCATGAAGATCGCGCCCGGCGTCAAGACCGGCATCAACATCAAGTACGAAAATCCCCGGGAGCTGGGCAGCGACCGCATCGCCAACGCCGTGGCGGCCTTCGAGCTGTACGGCGGGCCCTGCATCACCATCGACTTCGGCACCGCCACCTCCTTCGGCGCGATTTCCGCGAAGGGCGAGTTCCTGGGCGGCGCGATCTGCCCCGGCCTGAAGCTGGCCGCCGACGCCCTGACCGAGCGCACCGCCAAGCTGCCCCGGTTCGAGCTGGTGAAGCCGGAGAACGTCATCGGCCGCAACACCGTGGCCAACATGCAGGCGGGCATCGTCTACGGCTACATCGGCCAGATCAAGTACCTGGTGAACCGCATGAAAAAAGAGATGGGCGTGGACGGCATCAAGGTGATCGCCACCGGCGGCCTGGCCGTGCTGGTGGCGGGGGAGAGCAGCGTGATCGACGTGATGGACGGCCTGCTGACCCTGAAGGGCCTGCGGATCATCTACGAAAAGAACGCCGTGAAGGCGTGAGGAGCGGTCATGTCGAAGTTTGAGGGCACGGTGGAGGACATCGTCTACCGCAACGACCAGAACGGCTGGACGGTGGCCTCCGTCAAGCTGGACGGGGACCGCCGCCGCATTTCCGCCGTGGGGATCATGCCCTTCCTGTCCACCGGCGAGCATGTCATATTCGACGGCGACCTGGCTGAGCACAAGGAATACGGCAAGCAGATCAAGGTCTCCTCCTACGAGGCCACCCGGCCCGAGACCAAATCCGGCGTGGAGCGCTTCCTCTCGTCCGGGCTCATCAGGGGCGTCGGTCCCGCCACGGCCAAGCTGATCGTGGACACCTTCGGCGCGAAGGCGCTGGACGTGCTGGAGAGCGACCCCGGGCGGCTGACCGAGGTGGAGGGCATCGGCCCCAAGCGGGCGGCGATGATCGCCGAATCCTTCGCGGCCCAGAACGGCATGCGCAACACGCTGATCTTCCTGCAAAACTACGGCCTGTCCGCCGGCCTTTCGATGAAGGTGTACAAGGCCTACGGCGACATGACCGAGAGCGTGCTGCGGGCCAACCCCTACCGGCTGGTGGACGAGATCAACGGCGTGGGCTTTCACACCGCCGACGAGATCGCCATGAGCCTGGGCTTTGGCCGGGAATCGGAGTTCCGGCTGCGCAGCGGGGTGAAGTATGTGCTGGCCGAGGCGGCGAACAGCGCCGGCCACGTCTACCTGCCCCGCGCCGCGCTGGTGGGCGCGTCCGCCCGGATCCTCAGCGCCGAGGCGGCGGTGGTGGAGGCGGTGGTGAAGGGCCTGGCGATGAACGGCGACCTGGTGGTCGAATCGGTGGGCGGCGAGGAGGCCGTGTATCTGCCCCGCTGCCACAGGGCCGAGAGCGAGACCGCGCAGCTGCTGCTGCGGCTGCAAAAGACCATCCGCCGGGCCAACATGAGCGAGCGCCAGGCCCTTTCCCGGATCGAGGCCCAGGAGGACGCCCTGGGCGTCTCCCTTTCCGACGAGCAGCGCCAGGCGGCCATGGACGCCATGCTGGAGGGCGTGTGCGTCATCACCGGCGGCCCCGGCACCGGCAAGACCACCTCGATCAACGTCATCATCCGGCTGATGCGCCACTGGGGCAAGGTGGAGCTGTGCGCCCCCACGGGCCGCGCTGCCAAGCGCATGAGCGAAGCCACCGGCTGCGCCGCCCGCACGATCCACCGAATGCTGGAGTACAACGGCGAGCAGCAGGGCTTCCAGCGGGACGAGGACAACCCCCTGGACGCCGACGTGGTGATCGTGGACGAGATGTCCATGGTCGATATCTTCCTGATGCGCTCGCTGCTGCGGGCGCTGCGTCCCGGCACCCGGCTTGTGCTGGTGGGGGATGTGGACCAGCTGCCCAGCGTGGGGGCGGGGAACGTGCTGCGGGACATGATCGAATCCGGCGCGGTGCGGGTGGCTCGGCTGACGGAGATCTTCCGCCAGGCCGGGCAGAGCCAGATCATCGTCAACGCCCACCGGATCAACCGGGGCGAATACCCCGAGATTCGCAACCGGGACACCGACTTCTTCCTGGAGCGCCGGCAGAGCCCCGCCGAGGTGGCGGAATCGGTGGTGGCGCTGACCCGGGTGCGCCTGCCGAAGTACATGGGCCTGGACGGCCTGCGGGACATCCAGGTGATGGCCCCGATGAAGAAGGGGGACGTGGGCGTCTACGCGCTGAACGCCCTTTTGCAGCAGGCGTTGAACCCTGCCCGGCCCGACACCCCCGAGCTCAATCACGGCGGCATGACCTTTCGCCCCGGCGACAAGGTGATGCAGGTGCGCAACAACTACGACCTGGAGTGGCGCAGGGACGGCGAGGACGGCGAGGGCGTGTTCAACGGCGACATCGGCTATATCCAGGCGGTGGACCACAGGGCCCGGGCGCTGACCGTGGCCTTCGACGATGGGCGGGTGGCCGACTACGACGAATCGCTGCTGGATGACCTGGAGCTGGCCTACTGCATGTCGGTGCACAAGAGCCAGGGCAGCGAATTCGACGCCGTGGTGCTGCCGCTGGTCAGCGGTCCGCCGATGCTGATGACCCGCAACCTGCTCTACACCGCGGTCACCCGGGCCAAGCGGCTGGTGGTGATCGTGGGCCGGGAGGGCTGTGTGCGCGCGATGGTGGACAACAACCACATCACCCGTCGCTACTCCGCCCTGGATTTGAGACTGAGGAACGGCCTATGAACGAGCGGATTTCTGCCGGCCTGCGGTCGCTGGTGCGGCTGGTGTATCCCCTTCGGGCGGAGTGCATGGGCTGCGCCTCCAGGGTCGGCCTTGACCGGGACTGGCTGTGCGAGGATTGCCGGCAGGCGCTGGCCAATCGCTGGGTGGGCGTCGCACCGCCGCCCGAGGGCGGGTGGATCGACGGCGCGGCCTACGCCTGTGTCTACAGCGGACCGGCGGGCGGACTGGTGCGCAACCTGAAATTCCGGGGCGTCAGCCGCCTGGCCGAACCCATGGGGCGGCAGATGGTCCGGGCCCTCGAGGGGCTCCAGCCGCTGGGGGTGGATTGCGTGGTGCCGGTGCCGATGCACATCCGCCGCGTTCGCAGGCGGGGCGCCAACCACGCGCTGCTGCTGGCGAATGAGGTCGCCGCGGGACTGTCGCTGCCCGTGGAAGAGGCGCTGGTCCGCACGAGAAACACCCGCCAGCAGGCGCGGCTCAACGAAGCCGAGCGCCTGCACAACCTGGACGGGGCGTTTGCCGTCGCCGGGGACGTGACCGGCAGGCGCGTACTGCTGGTGGACGACGTCTGCACCACCGGCACCACCGCCAACGGCTGCGCAGAAGCCCTGCGCCGGGGCGGGGCCAGCGCGGTGCTGCTGGTGTGCTTCGCCCAGGCGCAGAAAAGCTGATGGGGCGTAGCATGCAGGAGCGTTGCGCAGGCAAATTCTGATTTGTCGCGCTGATGACGAACTCCCCTTTGGCTAACTTACCGGGGGTATCGGGGGCGGTAGCGCCCCGATCTTTAATCGTACGCGGCGGCGTGTACGCCGCGGGCGGGGCCTTTTTGGCGGCAGGGAGCCTGTCGACCAGAGCAAAAAAGGCTTCCTTGCAGATTTGCCGCCCGGAAATCGCCTGCGATTTCAGGCAAATCTGAGGAGGATGTATTGAAGGGGGACCTGTCCCCCTTCAAACGGGCGCAAGCCCGCGATAAATCAGAATTTGCCTACGCCTGAACAGCTACGCCATCCCGTCAGTTCAGCTGGGTGGCCACAGCGAACACGGCGATGGTCACGAAGATGTACAGCGCGTTCACCGTCGAAGCGAAGTTCGCGCCCTGGCGATCCTTGATGAAGGATTGCAGGCTGTAGGTGGTCGGCGCGGACATGAAGATCAGTATCGCCTTGTCCCTCACCGGATCCGGTCCCAACATGCGATGCATGGCAAACAACGCTACGGCCATCATGGCCCCCTGGATCACGACGCGCAGGCCGATGGTCTGCAGGCAGGGCACCAGCATCTTTCGGTCCGCCTCGATGCTGTAGCCGACGACCAGCAGAATCATCGGGGTCAGGGGCGCGGAGATGGTGCGGACGACGGCGGTGTAGATCCCACCCACCTTGCTCTCCACGAAGGGGTCCACCAGGCCCGTGCAGTCCATGATCACGCCCAGCAGGGCCGCGATGAAGGCCGGCGTCTTCAGGGCCTTCACGATTCCCTGTTTGAGCGTTCCCTTTTCCCCGCTTTCCACGCTGGCGAGCACATTCATGTAAAAGCCAAAGCAGAAGAGTATGCACGCGATGTCGAGTATGGCGATTCTGTAGAGGTTCTCACTGCCGCAGAGCTGGGTATACAGCGGATAGGCGATCATGCCGCCCTCGTACAGGGTCACCATGAAGGGCACATACTTGCGGTACGGCTCCCGCACCAGGGGCCGGGCCAGGAAGCCCAGGCCAAAGGCGGCAAACAGTATGGCCATCATGAAGCCGATCTGGATCCACGAACGGTCATTGAGCTTCGCCGTCGCCAGGGCGTTAAAGATCACCACCGGCAGGATGTTGTTGGTCAACAGGTTCTTCAGCTCAGACACCGTCCGCTCGCTGAGCACCCTCCGCTTTCGCAGCAGCATGCCGAACAGCACAGTCAGCAGTACCGGCATCAATGTGGTCAGGACCGATATCATAATGTTTCCTCCCCCGCATCATTCGCATGTCATCCGATCATCAGCGCCGGTTCATGATCCCTCCAGGAACCGACGGTCCTCCGGGCTGAGCGGGTGTGCCGACGCCCGAAGGTTCATGCGCATCCTGTCGGCGTTCGTCGTGCTCACCACCGCGAACATGTTCATCGGGCTGCCGAAGATATACCGCATGGCAATCTCCGGGACGCTGACGCCATACCGTTCCGCCAGCACCTCCGCCCGGCGCAGGCGTTCCATGTTATCTTCACAGAGATACCCCTTCCGGGCATAGCTGTCCAGCACGGCCTGGGCCCCTTCATAGTCAAAGGCCCTGAACCGGCCGCTGAAAAAGCCGCGCCCCAAGGAGGAATAGGCGATGACCGGCATCTGGTTTTCCGTGTACCAGCGGACCGCCTCGCCGTTCTCGGGGCCCGAAATCGTGACACAGCCGCCGCCCCACAGGTCCTCCACCTGCCACGCCAGGCCGTAATTCGGGCTCGACACGCCGAAGCCCGTCAGCCCGTGGGCCCGGGCATAGCGATTGGCGGCGTCGATGCGCCGGTGATGCCAGTTGGAAACGCCGAAGACCCTTATCCGCCCCAGCGCCTTCTGTTCGTTCAGGGCGTCGATGAACGCTTCCACCGGGGTGTTGGGGTCGTCCCTGTGCAGCAGGAAGATGTCAATGTGATCGGTGCGCAGCGCCTCCAGGCTCTGCGCAAGCTGCTCCTCGATCACCCGTCGATTGACCTCCACCCGGCCAAAGCGGATGTCGCCGCACTTGCTGAGCACCGTCACATCGTCCCGGCACCCCCGCGCTTCCATCCACTTTCCCAGCGCGATCTCGGCCTTGCCATAGCTGCGCGCGCAGTCAAAGGCATTGACGCCGCAGGCCAGCACACTGTCCAGCAAGGCCGCCGCCGCGCCGTCGTCGGTTGAGATCGGGGGATTTGCCGTTCCGAAGAACAGCCGCGGTACCGGGCGCTCCAACCCCTCTATCGTTCCCATGGGAACCTGCTCAAGCCGCTCCACATCCATCGGCAATCCCTCCCTGTTTTCTCGTTGCGGGTCATTGGTGTTCAGGCGTATGTATATTCTGATTTATCGAGCCCTGCTCGATAAATCAGAATTTGTCTGACTGAACAGATACGACATTATTATACTACCTTCCCTCCCAAATGTCCAGTAAGTGGGAAAAATGATCGTCTCTGGCGTAAAACCGCAGACAGGCACCGTGCCCGCAAGGGCATGGTGCCTGTCTGCAAAAGATATCCCAGAACCAATCACTACCGGTTCAATCCCTGCGCTCGGCCTTCATGGCCACCTTGTCCTGGTACATGGCGGCGTCCGCCCGCTTGAGGACATCCTCCGTGCAGGTATCTTTGCCCGGTTCATAGGTCGCGATGCCGATGGCCGCGGAGACCCGCTGCCAGGGCTGCAAATCGAGGGTAGAGGTGCTTCTCGATCCGTTCATAGTCCGGATGGGCGCGGCCCTGTTCGATATAGTCGTTGATGTGATCCACGTCCAGGTCGTCTGCGATCAGACTGTTCAAGCCGTAGGCTTAATTGACGCAATCCTCGATCGTATATTTTCTGAATTGCACGTAGCTGATGCCGATGAAAGCGACGGTCATCACGTCACGAGAAAGCCGATGAACAGCGGAACCAGTATTCTGACCCGGGTTGAGCTTTTGTTCTCCGCCATCCAATCCCTCCACCCCAAAAATAAAAACACCGACGCACTCATGACGTTTCCCGCCCTGCTTCAACAGGGCGGGAAATGCCGTGACTGCCCGATGAGACTTATCTATGCTTCATAGTTTTCCCATGCGTGGAACGCGGTCTTGTTGATGTCCAGCAGGTGGGCCTTGCGGCCGGAGAAGGTCTTCTCCATGATCTTATAGATCATGGCCACCGGCACCACCGGGTCCGCGAGGAACATCGCGCCCAGCATGACGACGTTGGCCGTGCGGGCATTGCCCAGCTCAAGGGCGATGTCATTGGCGGGGACGTAGATCACGTTGATGTCGTCCCGGGTCGCCTTCTGCTCGATCATCGAGCTGTTGATGAACAGGTTGCCGCCGGGCTTGACCAGCGATTCAAACTTGATCAGCGAGGGCAGGTTCATCACCACCACGTCGTCCGCCTCATAGATCAGCGGGCAGCTGACGGGCTTGTCGGGGCTGATGACCACGGTGCAGTTGGCGGTACCGCCGCGCATCTCGGGCCCGTAGGAGGGCAGCCACGTGGCGTTCATATCGGCGTACATGGCCGCGTAGGTCAGCATCTGGCCCATGGTCAGCACACCCTGGCCGCCGGAGCCGGCAAAAAACAGCTTGTAGCTCGCCATGTCACTCCGCCTCCTTTCCGGTGTCCTTGTATACGCCCAGTGGATAGTAGGCCGCCACCTCGCTGCCCATGCGCTTCATGGCCTCGTAGGGCGTCAGGCCCCAGTTGGTGGGGCAGGTGGACAGCAGCTCCACAAAGGTGAAGCCCTTGCCGGCCAGCTGGTATTCAAAGGCCTTGCGCACGGCCTTCTTGGCGGCGCGGATGTGGGCCGGGGTGTCCAGCGAAACGCGCTCGATGTAGGCGGGGCCGTCCAGCGTGGCCAGCAGCTCGCAGATGCGCAGCGGCATGCCTGCCTGCTCCCGGGTGCGTCCGTCCACCGACGTGGTGGAGCGCTGGCCGATCAGCGTGGTCGGGGCCATCTGGCCGCCGGTCATGCCGTAGATGCCATTGTTGATGAAGAAGGTGGAAAACTTCTCGCCCCTCGCCGCGGCGTGGACGATCTCGCCCATGCCGATGGAGGCCAGGTCGCCGTCACCCTGGTAGGTGAACACGACCCGCTCGGGGTGCACGCGGCGGATGCCGGAGGCCACCGCCGGGGCGCGGCCATGGGCGGCCTCGCACATATCCACGTTCATAAACTGGTGCGCCACGACGGAGCAGCCGATGGGGGCCACGCCGATGGTCTTGCCCAGCAGGCCCATCTCAGCCAGCGTCTCCATGATGATGCGGTGTGCGACGCCGTGGGTGCAGCCGGGACAATAGCTGGTGCTGACGGGCAGCATGCCTTTTGTAACGGTAAATACAGGTTTCATCGCACTTCCTCCAGTATCTTCTTCGTCTTTTCAACGACCTCCAGCGACGTGGGCAGCATGCCGCCGACGCGGTGGATCAGCTTCACCGGCACACGACCCTTGACGCCCAGGTTGATGTCCTGGAGCATCTGACCCATGCTCAGCTCGACGGAAATGACCACCCTGGTCCTGTCGGAGATCCGGTCAAACGCCTTGTAGGGATAGGGCCACAGGCTGATGGGGCGGATCATGCCGGCCCGGATGCCCTGGGCCTCCAGCAGCTCCATGGCCTCCCGGGCCAGGCGCGCCATCGTGCCGAAGGCCACGAACACCACCTCGGCGTCCTCCAGGTCCACGCACTCCACGCGCTCCAGTTCCTTCTCCATCTCGGCGTACTTCTCGTACAGGTGCTCCACGTGGGCCTCCAGCACCTCGGGCTGGAGGCGCAGGCTCTTGACCACGCTGCGCTCGCCCTTCTCGCTGCCGGAGATGGCCCAGGGCTTGGCCAGGGGAATCTCCTGGCTGGTGTAGGCGTGCTTTTCCTCGGGCAGGATCACCGGCTCCATCATCTGGCCCATCAGGCCGTCCGCCAGCACCATCACGGGGTTGCGGTATTTATCGGCAATGGACGGGGCCTCGTAGAGGATGTCCACGGCCTCCTGAATGGACGCCGGGGCGAACACGGGAATGCGGTAGTCGCCGTTGCCGCCGCCGCGGGTGACCTGGTTGTAGTCGGCCTGGCCGGGCTGGATCGAACCGATGCCCGGGCCGCCGCGGGACACGTTCAGCAGCGTCACCGGCACCTCGGCGCCGCACAGGAAGCTCATGCCCTCCTGCATCAGGGCGATGCCCGGGGACGAGGACGAAATAAAGCCGCTGCCGCCGGCCGCGCCGCAGCCGTAGGCCATGTTGATGGCGCCCAGCTCGCTCTCGGCCTGGAGGAACTTGCCGCCCCGCTTGGGCAGCTCGCGGCTCATAAACTCGGGAATCTCACTCTGGGGCGTGATGGGATAGCCAAAGTAGAAGCGCACGCCGCCGCGAATGACGGCCTCCGCGAAGGCCTCGTTGCCCTTCATCAATACCTTGTCGCTCATGCTTCCCCCTCCTCCAGCTCGTAGATCTCAATCGCGCAGTCGGGACACACCGTGGCGCAGCTCTGGCAGCCGATGCACTGCTCCTGCTCGGTGATCCTCGCGGGACAGTAGCCCTTCGCGTTCACCTGGGTGTCCATCTCGATGATCTGCTTCGGGCAAAAGCTCTTGCACAGCTCGCAGCCCTTGCAGCGCTCCCGGTCGAAGACGACCTTGAACCTCTTTGCCATTCTCACTTGGCCTCCCTTGTTTGTGGTCTGCCTGTCGCCAGGCCCGCACCAGACGCCGTTACGCTGTCCGATGGGATATGCTCAGATCCTTCGCCCCGGGGTCATCCTGAGGGAAGTGAAGGAGCTTCATAGTCCTTATTTGTCGATCCAGCTGGGCCGCATATACAGCCCCAGCGGCATGGGGTATTCGTATTTCCCCGCGATTTCTTCCGCCGGCACGATGCCCTCGGGGTAACAGTCGCACCACAGGAACCGCCCTGTCGCGTCGCAGAACCGCTCGCACAGCCGGTGGCCCCTTTCGATGTCGGCGGCCCGGGTCTCCAGCAGCAGATGGGTGTTGTTGATCACGCCGTCGGTGCGGCGGCCGGTCTTGCCCTCGATGGCCTCCATGTGGGCAAGCGCCCCTTCCAGGTCCCGGGTTTCGGGCCGGTTGGCGTTGACCACGATCAAAAACAGCGCCTCGTCGCAGCCAAGGTATTTTTCAAACTGGTTCAGCACCAGCGCGCCGGTATCGTTGCCGCCCACGTCCACGATCACCCGGCAGTCCTTATCCTCCAGCGGCGCGCGGATGTTCGCGCCCAGGGCGGGCAGCTCGGCGGTGATCTCATGCTCGTAGGCGTTGCCGTAGACGCCGACCCCGGCGGCCTCCAGCACCGCCTTGCGCTCCCGGGAGCGGAAGTAGGGATTGGCGATATCCAGGTCGATCAGGGCCAGCCGCCGGTAGGGACCGTAGCCCATCCGGGCCAGCCGCATGGCCAGGCTGACGCAGAACTCGGTCTTGCCGCTGCCGTAGTGGCCGGTGACCACCAGGATTCGCCGGTCCGGCGTTCGCAGACCGCTGAAAACAGGCATCCCGCTTCCCCCTTCACCGAATTAACGCATATGATTAATTTATCAGCTTCATCCCCGCTTGTCAAGTAACAAATGCCATCAAAACCCGAACATTTGACAATCGTCAAAACATTTCATTCGACTTTATTCCGGCCATAATTTAAATTTAACCCCGAAAAGCTTTGACAACGGCCCGTTCCGGTGTTAGAATAGCGTCAATCGAATATTTACCAAAGGCGATGACGAAGACGGCAGAGTTCGAGGGTGCACAGAGAGTCGGTCACACGCTGCAAGGCCGATCCCCGGAGGCTCAAACGCCCATCACTTCCGAGCCGGAAGCCCGAAATATCCAATGGGATACAGTAGACGCTTCCCGTGAAAGCTGCGTAAAGGCTTAGGGCTTGATGGAGCCTGAAGGGGCGCGGAAACGCGCAATTTGAGTGGTACCGCGGGTTGATTGCAACTCGTCTCAAACGATGCGGTAAGAACGCATCCGTGAGACGGGTTTTTTTATTGACAGGCATACCATACGCCTTGACTCAGATATGAAGGATGTTCGATTGACCCACGGCACGACCGAGAAGGAGGAGATTCCCCATGAACGCAACTGAAATGACCGGCATGCTCTACGAGGTCGGCACCCGTATCAAGGCCCTGCGGGAAATCGCGGGCTATTCGGTGGTCTACATGGCCGAGCAGACCAAGCTGGATGTTGAAACCTACATGATGTACGAGGCCGGCAAGGCCGACCTGCCCTTCACCTTCATCCACAACTGCGCCCGGATCTTCGGCGTGGACATCACCGACCTGATCGAGGGCCGCAGCGCCAACCTGCGCTCCTACACCGTCACCCGCAAGGGTGAGGCCACCGTCACCGCCAAGGAAGAGGGCATCGTGATCGGCAACCTGGCCCCGCTGTTCAGCAAAAAGATCGCGGAGCCCTTCTGGGTCACCTACAGCTACTCCGAGGAGCTGCAGAACCAGGAGATCCACACCCACTCCCACCCCGGCCAGGAATTCGACCTGATCCTCTCCGGCGAGCTGCTGGTGCGCATCGGCGACCACGTGGAGCACCTCAGGGAGGGCGACAGCATCTACTACGACTCCTCCACCCCCCATGGCGAAATCGCCACCGGTGGCAGGGACTGCACCTTCGTGGCCGTGGTCATGCCCGGCGAGGAAACCGAGCAGGAAAAGCTGGTGGAGGCGGTCATGCCCGTGCGCCTGCCCAAGCGCCACATGGTCTACGACGACTTCGTGGAGCTGGACGAGGACGGCGAGGGCCACCTGCTGCACATCGAATTCCCGAACCGGGAGAACTTCAACTTCGCCTTCGACATCGTGGACAAGCTGGCCGAGCGGGAGCCCGACAAGCTGGCGATGCTGCACGTGGACCGCTATATGAACGAAAAGCGCTTCACCTTCGAGGACATCAGCCGTAAGTCCAACCGCGCCGCCAACTACTTCCGGGCCCTTGGCATCAAGAAGGGCGACCGGGTGATGCTGGTGCTGCGCCGTAACTGGCAGTTCTGGGTGGTGATGATGGCGCTGCACAAGCTGGGCGCGGTGGCCATCCCCGCCACGGACCAGCTGCTGAAGAAGGATTACGAGTACCGCTTCGAGACCGCGGGCGTCACCGCCATCTGCATGACCGCCGAGGGCGAGGGCGCGTCCCACGCCGAGGAGGCCTTCGAGACCTGTCCCTATGTGAAAACCCGCATCATGTGCGGTGGAACCCGCGAAGGCTGGCGCGACTTTGACGAGGAGTACCTGCGCTACCGCTCCACCTTCCCCCGCACCGAGGATTCCCCCAAGGGCTCCGACCCGATGGTCATGTTCTTTTCCTCCGGCACCACCGGCTATCCGAAGCTGGCCATGCACAACCACAACTATCCCCTTGGCCACTTCATCACCGCCCACTACTGGCACTGCGTGGAGCCGGACGGCCTGCACCTGACCATCTCCGACACCGGATGGGGCAAGGCGCTGTGGGGCAAGCTGTACGGGCAATGGATGAACGAATGCGCGGTGTTCGTGTATGACTTCGACCGCTTCAACGCCCACGACATACTGCCGATGTTCGCGAAGTACAACATCACCACCTTCTGCGCGCCGCCCACCATGTACCGCTTCCTGATCCGCGAGGACATCTCGAAGTACGACCTGTCCAGCATCCACTGCGCCTGCACCGCCGGCGAGGCGCTGAACCCCGAGGTGTTCAACATCTTCAAGAAGAACACCGGCCTTTCCATCATGGAGGCCTTCGGCCAGACCGAGACCACGCTGGTGCTGGGCAATTTCGCCGGCACCACGCCGAAGGTGGGCTCCATGGGCAAGCCCAGCCCGATGTTCGACGTGGACCTGGTGGACCCGGACGGCAACCCCGTCAAGGTCGGCGAGCCCGGCGAGATCGTCATCCGCACCGACAAGGAGATCCCCTGCGGCCTGTTCGCCGGTTATTACGGCAACGAGGAGGCCACGAACACCGTCTGGCACGACGGCCTGTACCACACCCGGGACGTGGCCTGGCGGGATGAGGACGGCTATTACTGGTACGTCAGCCGCACCGACGACGTGATCAAGTCCTCCGGCTACCGCATCGGGCCCTTCGAGATCGAGAGCGTCATCATGGAACTGCCCTACGTGCTGGAGTGCGGCGTCTCCGCGGCTCCGGACGAGATCCGCGGCCAGGTGGTCAAGGCGTCCATCGTGCTCACCAAGGGCATCGAGGGCACCGAGGATTTGAAGAAGGACATCCAGAACTACGTCAAGAAGCGCACCGCGCCCTACAAATACCCCCGCATCGTGGTCTTCCGGGACGAGCTGCCCAAGACCATCAGCGGCAAGATCCAGCGCAACAAGCTGTGATGCGTCGCGACTGATTCAGCGAGGTCAACCATGTTTTTGAATTCAAGGGAAATCCTGTTGAAGGACGGTCGGAAGGCGGTGCTGCGCAATCCGGACCCGGACGCCGACGCGGCGCCGCTGATCAGGCACCTGAAACAGATCGTCTCCGAAACGGAGTTCCTGCTGCGCTATCCCGAGGAATGCAACTGGACCGAGGCGCAGGAGCGGGACATCCTTTCGGCGAACAACGCGGACGATATGCGACTGATGCTGGTCTGTGAAGTCGACGGTGAAATCGCGGGCATGTGCGGCCTGAACCTGAACCGCCCGATCAAGTTCCGCCACAGGGCCGATCTGGACATCGGCCTGCAGAAGCGCTTCTGGAACCTGGGCATCGGCACGGCCATGCTCGAAGCTCTGATCGAAGTGGCGGGAAAACGGGATGTCATGCAGCTGGAGTTGGACTACATCGAGGGCAATGCGCGGGGTCGTGCCCTGTATGAAAAGCTGGGCTTCACCGAGGTCGCCCGCCATCCCGACGCCGTGCGACTGAAGGACGGCAGCATGCGCAGCCTGGTATTTATGATGAAGAAGCTGTGATTGAATGATGGAGCGGCATCGTGCGCGCAGGCATGATCCACTGCCCATCACGGCATCCGTTAAGCGGACACAGAAAAGATCCTTTGCTCCGATCGGGATGACATGTGTATCAGTGTCATTCTGATCGAACCAAAGGATCTTTTTTGGTATCTGTTCAGCATACGACGAACAGTTACCTTTTTTGTATGGTGTAATGCCGCTTACAGGTGTCAATCGTCCTTCAGCGTCTTCTTGTCCTCGTACATCTTCCGGTCGGCGCGTTCGAAGACGGCGGCGACGCTGCTGTCGTGGTCGTATCGGGCCATGCCGCAGGCAATGACCGTACCGCCGCTGGCCTCGTTGCGCGCGTTGCTGCGGCGCATACGTTCCATCAGCGCGTCCATATTTTCATAGTCCTGGCCCTGGGAGATGACGGCGAACTCATCCCCGCCCACGCGAAACACGGGGCTATGCTTGAAGATGTTGCAGATGATTCCGCAGGCATCCTTGAGCAGCTGGTCCCCTGCCTGGTGGCCATAGTTGTCGTTGGTCTGTTTCAGGTTGTTCAGATCGCAGACCACCACGGCGAAGCGCACCTGCTCGCCGTCCCGGATACGCCGGTTGATCTTCGCCTCCACATCCAGGTAAGCCGCCCGGTTCTTAACGCCGGTAAGGGCGTCCCTGCTGGCCCGCATGCGGGCCACGGACAGATCCCGGGCGTAATCCATGTCCCGGCGCACCTGGGCGTCGATGTTGGTGGTGCCAACGATCAGCTTTTCGCTGCCGTTCTCCGTGACCACCGCCGCCTTCAGGCAGACGTAGACCGGCTTGCCATCCACCACCATTCGGTAATTCAAGGCGAAAATGCCCGTCTCACGGATGGACTGCATCACCTTTTCCCGGGTGAACATGGTTTGGAACAGCTCCAGGTCCTCCCTGTACACCGCCTTCTGGCTGTCCCGATGGGCGTTGGCGAAGAAATCCTCGCCGTTCCTCGTCAGGCCAAGGTCCTCATAGTCCTGTATGGCACTGAACACGGTGTAGCCACCGGTTTCAAGGTCTACGGTATAGATGCAGATGTAATCGCCCGACAGCGCAAAAATTCTGGAATAGGTCGCCTGCTCCTGGCGAATCCGCTGCAGGGTTTCCCGGGCCTGGACCAGCTCGTCGATGTCCAGCACGCCGATGACGATGTGCCGCTCGTCCCCGTCGCCCATGCGCGAAGCCTTCAGCTGCACATACTTGGGCTCGTTGTCAAACATCATGCGATAGTTCAGCATGAAGGTATGCTCGCCCTCGAGGGCATGGAGCAAGCTCTCCTTATCCATGGCCCGGAGAAACGCAGCCTGGTCCTCGGGATGGATCAGCCGCAGCGCGTTTCGCCGGCTGACCTCGAAGAAGTTCTCCCCCGCCTGCTCGATGCCGAGCTCCTGATATTCGTCTGTGGAACGGTATTCTATAAAGGTGTCGTCCTTGATATCGACGTAGTAAATGCTGATGTAATCCGATGCCAGTGCCTGTGCGATCCTCAGGCCATTGGTGATATGCTTTTTCTTGTCCATGCGCCCTGCGCTTTTCCTCCCGGAAGGGTCGGTCTTTGTTGGCTGTTTCCCAAACACAGATCATAGCAGATGCCCAAGCCGCCTTTCCAGCGCGTAGAGATTAAGCCCAATAGGCAAGTCAGTAAAAAAAGACGTCAGGCTTGGTTAACGCCGTCATGCGCGACGCCAAAAATCGCCGCGCCCGGGACGGGCGTCTGTGGCGACGCTCTGTCATCCGGGTACGGCGAGGGATTGTCTGCCGGGCAAGCCGATCAGCCCTTGTTCAGGTCATTCTTGATCTGGGTGGTGGAGATCTCCGGGGTCCGGGGCAGATAGACCACCTCACAGCCCTCCTCCTTCAGGAAGTCAAATTTGCCCACCCAGTCGTCGCCCATCACAAAGGTGTCCACGTGGTACAGATGGACGTCGCTGCGCTTCTGGGTCCAGTTCTCCTCGGGAATGACGAGGTCCACATAGCGGATGGCCTCCAGTAGCAACTTGCGTTCCTCATAAGAGAAATAGCAGCGCTTGTGCTTTTCCAGATCGTTGAACTCGTCGGTGGACAGCGCCACGATCAGGTAATCCCCCAGCGCCTTCGCGCGGCGCAGCAGGTTGATGTGGCCGTAGTGCAATAGGTCAAAGGTGCCGTAGGTGATCACACGCTTCATAGTAAACCTCCATCGCTACAAAAGGATTGAAAAGAAGAATGCTTTGGTTTATACTCTGAATATCACAGAAGGAGGAACCGCCATGGACACGCTGTACCGCGCCATAGAGGCCCTTGAGCCCTGGAATGACCAGGAGCGCCGGGACCGGGAGCTGCTGCTGGCCGCCCTCGACCGGCTGGACACGCCCCTGACCCGGGACAATCCCTTCGCCCACTTCACGGCCTCGTCCTGGATCGTGAACCCCGGCCGCACCCACGCGCTGATGGCCTGGCACAACATCTATCGGACCTGGGCCTGGACCGGCGGTCACGCCGACGGGGAGAGCGACCTGCTGGCCGTCGCCCTGCGGGAGGCCCGGGAGGAGACCAGCGTCGAACACATCCGCCCGGTCTCCCGGGAGATCTATTCGGTAGAGATTCTGCCCGTTCACGCCCATATCAAGCGGGGCCAATTCGTCTCGGCCCACCTGCACCTGAACGTCACCTACCTGCTGGAGGCCGACGACGCCCAGCCCCTGCGCCCCAAGCCCGACGAAAACAGCGCCGTCGCCTGGCTGCCCCTGTCGGAAGCCGCCGACAACAAAGAGGAGCCGTTCATGGCGGTGGTTTATCGGAAGCTGAATGGGAAGATGGGGAGATTCTGATTTATCGGGCATCAGCTCGATAAATCAGAATTTACACCGCTTCCTTCGGCCTGGGCGACAGATCCATGAACCAGGTATACTCGCCCTTCCAGCCCAGCTTGACCGTGCCCAGGGAGCCGTTGCGCTGCTTGGCGATGATCAGCTCGGCAATGTTCTTGTCGGGGGTGTCCGGGTCGTAATAATCCTCGCGGTGGATGAACATGACCACGTCGGCGTCCTGCTCGATGGCGCCGGATTCGCGGATATCGGACAGCAGTGGCCTGTGGTTCGCGCGGCCCGTGGGGGCGCGGGAGAGCTGCTGCAGGGCGATCACCGGCACGCCCAGCTCCATGGCCAGGCCCTTGAGGGTGCGGGAGATCTGGGAAACCTCCTCCTGCCGGCTGCCGGTCTTGCCGGTGGCGGTCATCAGGGAGAGGTAGTCGATCATGATCAGGTCCAGCCCGTGCTCCAGCTGGAGCCGGCGGGCCTTTGAGCGCACCTCGGGCACGGTGATGCCCGGGGTACAGTCGATGTAGATGCTGGCGGGGCCGATGCTCACCAGGGCGTCGCACAGCCGCTCCCATTCCTCGTCCTCGATCTGGCCGCGACGCACCCGCTGCATATCCACCCGGGCCTCGGTGCAGAGCATGCGCATGGCCAGCTGCTCCGCGGGCATCTCCAGCGAGAACACCGCGGCCTTTTTGCCGGCGCGTATCGCCGCGTTTTCCACGAAGTTCATGCCGATGCTGGTCTTGCCCATGGCGGGACGTCCCGCCACCAGCACCAGCTCGCCGGGGTGCAGGCCCGTCAGCATTTCATCCAACTCGGTATACCCGGTGGGCACCCCCTCGATGCGGCCGTGGTTCTTCACCAGCTGCTCGATCTTTTCAAAGGTGCTGACCAGCACCGGCTGGATGGGCTGCAGCTCCTCGCCGCCCTTGCGCATGGTGATGTCGTAGATGGCCTTTTCCGCGCCCTCCAGGATCTCCTGGTTCTCCTTCTGGCCAGCATAGCTGTCCTGGAGGATCTGGTCGGCGGCGGCGATCAGGCGGCGCAGGGTGGCCTTTTCATCGACGATGCGTATGTAAGCCTGTACATTGGCGGCGGAGGGCACCTCCTGGGCCAGCTCTACCAGATAGGCCGCGCCGCCCACGGCGTCCAGCTTCCCCCGCCGGGTCAGCTCGGCGTCGAGGGTCACCAGGTCCACCGGGAGAGACTCATTGGCCATGTCCTTCATGGCCGCGAAGATCTCCCGGTTGGCGGGATCATAGAAATCCGCCGCGCTCAGGCGCTCGACGGCCAGCTGGGTCGCCTGCCTCGACCGGATCATGGCGCCCAGTACGCTGCGCTCCGATTCAGGGTGGTTGGGCGGTGTGCGCGCCATGTCCGGCTGCGGTATGTACTGCTCCATAGCTTCTCCTTGGTGATGCAATGAAATGGTTTATTTTGCCTTGATCTTCACGTTGACGATCATCCGCGTGGAGATGCCGGGATACAGCTTCAGCGTGACGAAGGACTGTCCCGCGGACTTGATGGGCTCCTCCTGCTCCAGCTTGCGCTTGTCCACATCGAGGCCGTGCTGGGCCTTCAGGGCGCTGGCGATCTGGTCGTTGGTGATGGAGCCGAACAGCTTGCCGTTATCGCCGCCCCGGACCTCCAGCTGGATGACCTTGCCCTTGAGCTCCCGGGAGAGGACCTCCGCCTGCTGGCGGCGCACCTCCTCGCGGTGCTTGTCCGCGCCCTTGGAGCGCTCCAGGGAATTGAGCGCCTCGGCGGTGGCCTCCCTGGCCAGCTTGCGGGGCAGCAGGTAATTGCGGCCGTAGCCGTCGGAGACCTCCACGATCTGTTCCTTCTTGCCGGTACCCTTGATGTCCTGAAGCAGTATAACCTTCATAACGAAAAGCCTCCTCTTATTGGTCTGAATTGTCGTCGTCGGGCGGGTCCATCGGCCGGTTCTGCATCCACCGGCGTATGGCCCCATGGGAGCCAAACAGCGCCGACGCCACGCCCACATAGGCCAGCGCCGCGCCCACGCCGCGCAGCAGCAGACCGGCGACGGCCAGCAGCCCGATCAGCAGCCTTCGGCGGCGCAGCGGCCGGTCTGCCCGGAGCATCCGCCGGTTCAGCGCGCACAGCGCCTGCACGGCGAAGGCTGCGCCCACCGCCTGGGAGATGGTCATGTAAATGGTCGTGCCGTTCGCCCTGCCGGTGCCCATCAGGAGCAGGCCCACGGCCCAGAGGCCCACCGCGCCCAGCGTCAGCTGGGGCGGCAGGGTCCAGCCGCTCATGCCCACAAAGCTCTCGTTGGTGGCCATGCCGCGGCGCGCCATCGTCCAGTTGGCCCAGAATACGCTCAGCACGCCCGAGAGGATCGCGCCGCTGAGCAGCGCGCCGGGAATCATCTGGGCATAGGTCTGCTGCATCAGGTCCAGCACGCCGGACAGCTGGGCGCGGAAGGACGCCACCGTCATGGCCTGCTCCCGGGCCGTGCCGGCGACCGGCAGCATGGCGTTCATCCATTCCACCATGGGCTGGAGGGTGGCGTCGGGCATCCGGTTGTACTCGGCGCGCAGCACATCCACGAACCTGGCGATCATGCGGCCGCCGTAGGCCGTGTAGGCGACCAGGGTCGCCGCCACCAGCGCGCCGATAAAGGCGATCACACCGGCGTTCATCTGCTCAAAGAAAGGCCGCTTGCTCCTGGCCCCCAGCACCACCACCGCCGACGGCGCGATCGACGCCACCAGCAGCACCAGCGTGATCGTGCCGCCCATCAGGAACCCGGTGGACACGCCGGACGCGACGGCCAGAACGCCAACGGGAATCCATCCACTCCGCGCGCCCAGGTAGGCGGCCATGATGCCGCCCAACATCAGCACCGGCACGAGCAGCGATATCTGCGTCAGCGCGATCACCGGCAGCAACGCCCCGACGATCACCGCCAGCAAAATGCTCCCGGCCAGCGGACCGCGATTTGCTTCCGCAACTGAAACCTGTCTGGAATCCAAATTATTGCCTCCGTTATAATTCTTCATTGTGCATTATACCACGTTCCCAGCCCGAGGGCAAGCCGGGAAAAGGGTTAATACTTTATATACGCAAGGGCTGGCTCAAAACGAATATCCCTGCATAACACAGCTGCAGGGGCACCGTTGCGGCGCCCGCCCGGGTACGAAATGTGTCTTGGACCCGGCGGGCAGCGCAACGCCGCCCCTACAATTGTTTATCCTTCGTATGTTTATGCTTACTGTGAAAAGCGGTAGAATAGCGACTTATGGTACATGTAGCGGCGGCAATCTGCCGCCATATGGCGCTTGCTCTTCATTCATGGTGGCTCTACCTGTGGTATGATGGTTTTGAAACAGTCCCTGTTACGGGATCATCACAGGTACTTGTCCAGCGCGTCGATGGCGTCGAAGTTGCCCTCGGCGATGGCCAGCTCCATCAGCTTTGCGATGCTGTCGGCATCGGCGTGTTCAGCAAACCGCTTCACCCGCTCCCATTCGCCCGCCTGGGCCGCGGCCACCAGCACCCTGCCGATGTATGCGGGGCTGAGGATGTCCACCAGCTGCTCGAAGTAGTCGAAATCTCCGGCCTCCACCGCCACATCGGCCAGCTTTTCCCGCTGGGCGTCACTGGCGCAGTGGGTAGCGATCTGGGTGGCCAGCACCCGAGCCTCGGCCTTATAGGCCGCGATGGCGATCTCATCGGCGCAGTTTTCCAGGGAAATCTGCTCGGCGTAGGTGGCCAGCCACTGCCAGTTCTCCTGCTTCGCGGCGGCGCGGGCGATCTTCTCCTGCAGCTCGTCCTCGAACTGCCAGACGTGGTCCCCCAGCCAGCCCCAGTTGCCGGCCTCGATGGCGGCGTCGATGGTGCGGGTGTCGGCATAGCCGTTCAGGTGCTCCAGCACCCAGTCGTGCATGCCCAGGCTGTTGGCCTTCTGGGCGATCTCCCGCAATAGCTCCTCATCCTTGATATCGGCGACGTGGTCGGCCAGCCACTCCCAGTTTTCGTCCTGGAGGGCGCGCTCGCAGGCGGCCCTGCGCAGGGCTTCGGCACGGCTCTGCTTCTCTTTGACGCCCTCGACGATGTCGTTGATGGCCGAGGACATCTCCTCCATCATCTCGCCGCCCAGCTTGCTGGCCTTGCGCAGGGCCTTTTCCACGCCCGCGCCGATCTTCTGGCCCACGTCCTGCATGGTCCTGCCCAGTTCATCGGTATTGATGCCGGATTGGTCCACGGCCCGCTTGACGGTTCGGCCGCCCTTGGCCGCGGCCCGGGCGAGGTTGTCCACCATCTCCCGCTTCAGGAAGGGGGCCACCTTGCGCAGCGCATCCCAATCCAGCTGCTCGTCGTTGGTCTGGATCAGTTTTTCCAGGCACTCCTGGCTGGCGAAGGGCGCAAAGCGGGCGATGTCCGCCGGGGTCAGCTTGTCCCGGTTTTCCAGCAGCAGCTCGTCCACCGCAGCCTTGGTCATGAAGGGGGCCATTTGCAGCAGCGTCTGAACGTCGAAGGGCTCGGCCTCCTGTTGGGCCTCGCTGGCCTCCTGCCCGTCGCTCTCCCCTTCCCCGCCTTCCTGGACCGGCTTTACAGGCTCCGCGTCCCGGGCGCCATCGTCCCCGGCGTCCTTCCTGTCGCTTCGGAAGATGCTGCCTACGCTGTCCACGATGTTGTTGACGAAGTTACCTATATTTTGTATCGGCTCGTCGAAGGGGGATGCCGGCTTCGGGGGCTCCACGCGGTCCTCCAACACCTCGCCCTCAAGCAGCTGTTCGATGGTGATGCCGAAAAGCCGCGTCAGCGCCACCAGGGTCTGCACATCGGGCAGGGCGGCCCCGGTCTCCCACTTGGAAACCGCCTGATGCGACACACTCAGTGCCGCGGCCAGCTGTTGCTGGGTCATGTTCTTGTTCTGCCTCAGCCTGGCAATCGTCTTTCCCACCTGAATGTTGTCAATCATCTGTTCCGCCTCCATTCTTCACGGATTGTCTTTTTATCTTTGGCTTTCGCCTGCCTACACCATAGCACATTCAACCTGTGTTCGCAAGCAACCAATGGTTGAATTTGATAGATTTCAGGTTGCGTAACACAGATTTATCAGCACTCTATGCCATCGAGTGCTAATTTCCCCCTTGACATCCCTTCGATTCGGATTATAATGATTCATGTAAACACAGTTTAAACAGCCGTCCCCCGGAGGCCGCGTCTACCGATTGGCAGGATTCTACAGCTTTGCTCAGAGCGACAGTGCCTTAGCGCGTCACTCACCCAAAGCGGAGTCGAATGAGCAGCGCCTATTGAAAAGACGGCACGACCGCCCCGTGAGGAACGGCGTTAACGAATTTCGGAGGTGAATACCATGTCAAAGGGAACCGTTTCCATAAATGCCGAGAACATCATGCCGGTCATCAAGCAGTGGCTGTATTCCGACAAGGACATCTTTGTGCGCGAGCTGGTCGCCAACGGCTGCGACGCCATCCGCAAGTACCGCTGGCTGGTGAACAACGGCCAGGCGTCCGCCGACGATGCCCCGGACCGCATCGACGTGATCACTGACAAGGAGAAGGGCACGCTGACCTTCATCGACAACGGCATCGGCATGTCCGAGGAGGAGATCGTGAAGTACATCGCCCAGGTGGCCTTCTCCGGCGCGACGGACTTCATCACCAAGTACACCGAGGAGAGCAAAGGCGAGGGCGCGGGCATCATCGGCCACTTTGGCCTGGGCTTCTACAGCGCCTTCATGGTGTCGGACAAGGTGGTCATCGACTCCAAGAGTTACACCGACGCCCCCGCCGTACGCTGGACCAGCGAGGACGGCATGGAATACGAAATCGAGCCCTCGGACCGCACCGAGCGGGGCACGGCCATCACGCTGTACATAGACGAGGAGGACAAGGACTTCCTGAACCTGTGGACCCTGCGCAGCACTTTGGAGAAGCACTGCGCCTTCATGCCGGTGCCGATCTTCGTCAGTGAGGTCGTCAAGCCCGAAGAACCCAAGGAGGGCGAGGAGCCGAAGCCGGCCCCCGAGCCCCAGCAGATCAACGACACCCATCCGCTGTGGATGAAGCGGCCCAACGAGTGCACCGACGAGGAGTACAAGGAATTTTACCGCAAGGTGTTCAACGACTACGAGGAGCCGCTGTTCTGGATCCACCTGAACGCGGAATACCCCTTCAACCTGAAGGGCATACTCTACTTCCCCCGCATCAAGAACGAGTTCACCGCCAGCGAGGGCGTCATCAAGCTGTACAACAACCAGGTGTTCGTGGCCGACAACATCAAGGAGGTCATCCCGGAGTTCCTGCTGCTGCTGAAGGGCTGCATCGACTGCCCCGACCTGCCGCTGAACGTGTCCCGGTCGTTCCTGCAGAACGACGGCTACGTGAAGAAGATGGCCGCCTACATCACCCGCAAGGTGGCCGACCGGCTGGTCAGCGAATTCAACACCAGGCGGGAGGACTACCAGCGCTACTGGGACGACATCCATCCCTTCGTGAAGTACGGCTGCATCAAGGATGAGAAGTTCTACGACCGGGTCAAGAGCGCCCTGATCTACAAGACCACCGGCGGCGAATACGTCACCCTGGACGAATACATCAACAAGAACTGCCCGGACGGCGAGGACAAGGTGGTCTACTACGCCAGCGACGAGAAGCGCCAGGCCCAGATGATCAAGCTGTACAACGACCAGGGCCGGGACGTGATCCTGCTGAACACGCTGATCGACAACAACTTCATCAGCTTCCTGGAGTACACCGAGCGGGACGGCAAGGTCAGCTTCAAGCGCGTGGACGCCGCCGCCGACAGCCTCACCGAGGAGGGTGAGGTCAGCGAGGACGCCCGCAAGAGGCTGGAGGGACTGTTCCGCAAGGCCATGGGCGACGACACCGTGGACGTACAGCTGAAGCCCTTCAAGGACGACGCGCTGATTTCGATGATCACCGTGGACGAGCAGAACCGGCGCTTCACCGAGATGTCCAGCCGCTGGGGCGGCATGGACATGAAGCTGCCCGAGAAGCGCACCCTGGTGCTCAACGACAAGCACCCCCTGGTGAAGTGGCTGCAGAGCGCCGAGGCAAACGAGCGCACCGAGACCGTCTGCGCCCAGGTGGCCGACCTGGCCGAGATGGCCCGCCAGCCCCTGGTGGCCGACCGCATGGTGGACTTCCTCAAGCGCAGCAACGCGCTGCTGACGCAGCTGATCGAGAAGTGACATGACTGTTTAGCCGCAAGGTAATTCTGATTTATCGAGCTGATGCTGATCACACGGAACCTTTCCGACCCCGTCTGCGACGGGGCCACCTCCCCTTTCAGGGGAGGCTTTTGGCTAACTTACCGGGGGTATCGGGGGCGGTAGCGCCCCGATCTTTAATCGTACGCGGCGGCGTGTACGCCGCGGGCGGGGCCTTTTTTGCGGCAGGGAGCCTGTCGACCAGAGC
>JAFWEL010000142.1 GCA_017512905.1 Clostridia bacterium | reverse complement strand
CTTCCACGGCATCTTCGGCACCCCCTTGTGCCGATTCTACCAGAAAGTCTTACCTATGTGCTGACACAAACCCTTACCTTTGTCCTGAAGCTTTCTATTACCGATGTCCTGAAACTGGACAGCTACCGCGTGGCAGTAACAAATGCTATCTTATAAACCGTGAAAAGGCTCTGTTCCTTCGCGATAACGGTCATTTTATCCCTCGTACTACGTTGGTGCACGGCTTTTCCTAATCCCTAATCCCTGCGCGTCAGCGCGACAAATCAGAATTTGTTTGTATCCTCGCTCCAAAATGTGTTATACTGTACGCATAAAGCGGGGGAGGTATGCACCTTGGATCGTATGCGTCAGCTTGTGGATTATCTCAATGAAAAGAGCTATCAATATTATACCCTGGACAACCCGACGATTTCCGACGCGGAATACGACCGGCTGTATGACGAGCTGGTGAAGCTGGAGGCCGAGACAGGGGAGCGCCTGCCGGATTCGCCCACGCGGCGGGTGGGCGGCGAGGTGCTGCCCGGGTTCGAGCCCCATACGCACCTGACGCGGCTTTGGAGCATGGGCAAGGCCCAGTCCATCGAAGCGCTTGAGGATTGGGCCAGTCGGGCGGAAAAGCTGCGTCAGGAGGCCGTGGACGGCGGTGCGGATCTGCCGCCCATCACCTTTGTGGTGGAGCACAAGTTCGACGGGCTGACCGTCAATCTGACCTACGAGGGTGGGCAGCTGGTGCAGGCGGCCACCCGGGGTAACGGCGTCACCGGCGAGGCGATACTGCCCCAGGCGCTGACGATCCGCTCGATCCCCCTGTCCATCCCCTTCAAGGGGCGCATGGAGGTGCATGGCGAGGGCTTCATGCGCATATCGGCGCTGGAAAAGTACAACGAGACAGCGAAGGAACCGCTGAAAAACCCCCGCAACGCCGCCGCCGGGGCCCTGCGCAACCTGGACCCGAAGGTGACGGCGAGCCGGAATCTGAGCGCCTGCTTCTACGACGTGGGCTACATTGAGGGGCGCGTCTTCAAAACCCAGCACGAGATGCTGGACTTCCTGCGGGAAAACCGCTTCCCGGTGTCCGACTGCGAGATCGACGCCAAGTCCCTGGCCGACGCCATCGCCGCCGTGCATAAGATTGAGGAGAGCCGGGGCAGCCTGGACTACGACATTGACGGGGCCGTGATCAAGATCGACGACTACGCCACCCGGGACGCCCTGGGCTATACCGACAAATTTCCCCGCTGGGCCGTGGCCTACAAGTTTGAGGCCGAGGAGATGACCACCGAGCTGCTGGCCGTGGACTGGCAGATTGGCCGCACAGGCAAGCTGACCCCGGTGGCGAAGGTCGCGCCGGTGGAGCTGGCGGGGGCCACCGTGCGCCAGGCCACGCTGAACAACTGGCAGGACATTCAGCGCAAGCGGGTGAAGATCGGGGCGCGGGTGTGGATTCGCCGCTCCAACGAGGTCATCCCCGAGATCATGGGTCGTGTGGAGGAGTTCAGCGAGAATGAGCGGGACGTGGAGAAGCCGGAGGTCTGTCCCAGCTGCGGCGCGGCGCTGGTGGAGCGGGGCGCGCACCTGTTCTGTCCCAACCGGGACGGCTGTACGCCCCAGATCGTGATGCGTCTGTCCCACTTCGCCAGCCGCGACGCCATGGATATCGACACCTTCTCGGAAAAGACCGCCCGCCAGCTGGTGGACGCGGGACTGTTGCAGGAGGCGGACCAGCTGTACGGCCTGCGGAAGGAAGAACTGTGCGCCCTGGAGCGTTTTGGCGAGAAGAAGGCCGAAAATCTCATCAATGCCATTGAAAAGAGCAAGGATTGCCGGCTGGACAGCTTCATCTATGCCCTGGGGATTCCCAACATCGGCACCAAGACTGCCCGGGACCTGGCTGGGCGCTTCGGCAGCGTAGAGTCCCTGCGAAGCGCCACCGGCGAGGCGCTGGTGGCGATGGATGACGTGGGGGAGATCGTGGCCGATTCCGTCGTGTCCTTCTTCGCCGACCCCGCCAACAACCGGCTGGTGGACGCGCTGCTGGCCGCAGGTGTCATGCCGAAGTGGGAACAGAAGGATACCTCCGACGGCCCCTTCGTCGGCATGACTGTGGTGGTCACAGGCACTCTTTCGTCGATGGGCCGCAGTGAGGCGGAGGCCGCCATCCGCGACGGCGGCGGCAAGGCCGCAGGCAGCGTTTCAAAAAAGACCAGCCTCGTGGTGGCGGGGGAAAACGCCGGCAGCAAGCTGGCCAAGGCCCAGAGCCTGGGCGTGCAGGTGATCGGGGAAGCGGAGTTTCTTGAAATGTTGGGGCGGGGCTGAGAAGGACGACTGTAACGGGTCGGCCTGACTGTCTTTAAATTTCCGCTCCCCCATAGGCAAAACTCCGATGATGTGATATAATGTCTTTTAAGGATTATTCTGCCGGAATGCGCAAACCGAAGGGAGTCGGGCGGATGCTGAGTATGACAGGCTATGGGCGCGCCTTTGTGGAGATCGAGGGCCGCCAGATGACCGTGGAGGTCAAGAGCGTCAATCATCGCTTTCTGGATATTTCCTTTCGCATGCCGCGCAACCTGATGTTTCTGGAGGATGCGGCCCGCAAGGCCATCGGCGCGCGGCTGGCCCGGGGACATGTGGACGTGTTCGTGACCTATCACAACCTGCGCACCGACGCCCGCACCGTGCATGTGGACGAGGCCCTGTTTTCGGCTTATGTCAACGCGCTGAGCAAGCTGCGCGGGGCCCTCGGCCCGGATCTCAGAGACGACCGCACGCTGATGGGCATCGCCCATATGCCCGACGTGATGACCGTCACCGAGGCCGAGGAGGACCAGGACGCCGTCAGGGCGCTGCTGGACGCCGCCCTGGGCGAAGCGCTGGATGCCCTCTGCGCCATGCGCGCCCGGGAGGGCGAGTCCATCCGGGCCGACCTTTGCAGCCGGGTGGACGCCATCGAGCGCATGACTGACGCGGTGGAGGAGCGCTACCCCCTGACGGTGGAGGCCTATACACGGCGGCTGAAGAGCGCGATGGAGGAGCTGGTGGGCAGCGGCGCGGACGAGACCCGGCTGATGATGGAGGTGGCCGTGATGGCTGACCGCAGCGCCATCGCCGAGGAGACGGTTCGCCTGCACAGCCACATCCAACAGCTGCGCACGGTATTCGATTCCGCCGAGCCCATCGGCAGGCGGGTGGATTTCATCGTCCAGGAGCTCAACCGGGAGGTCAACACCATCTCGTCCAAATCCCAGGACATCCCGATCACCCAGCTGACAGTAGACATGAAGGCGGAGATCGAAAAGCTGCGCGAGCAGGTACAAAACATCGAATGATCGTCCATACAGGGGAAACCGATACCGAAGAAGGGGGACGCACACCATGGCGAAGCGAGGCAGGCTGTTTGTCATTTCCGGCCCGGCAGGCGCGGGCAAAACTGAAATTGTCAAGAAACTGTTGCAGCAGCACCCGGACGTCAGGCTGTCCGTGTCCTGCACCACCCGTGCGCCGCGTCCCGGCGAGGTGGACGGCGTGAACTACCACTTCATCAGCGAGGAGCGCTTTCAATCGCTGATCGACGAGGGCGCCTTCTATGAGTGGGCCCACGTGCACCAGAACCACTACGGCACGCTGAAATCCACCGTACAGCAGGAGTTGGCCCTGGGGCACGACCTGATTCTCGAAATCGACGTGCAGGGCTGTTTGCAGGTGATGGCCCAGGACGCCAGCGTGACGGGCATCTTCGTCTGTCCACCCAGCCGTGAAAACCTGGAAAAGCGCCTGCGCACCCGGGGCACTGAGACGGAGGAGTCCATCCGTGTGCGGCTGAACAACGTGGCCAGGGAGGTCGCTACCGCCTATCAGTACCACTATGTGATCATCCATCAGGACTGGAGCGTGGAGCCCAGGGCGCTTGAGATCGCTGTCGAGGAGGTCTACGCGGTGATCGCCGCCCGCCGCCTCGAGCTCGAAAACCGCAGGGATTTTCTGGACGCGCTGAGCGCGTCGCTGAAGGCCTGATACCAATCTTCATCCAAACTGCAACCCTCTTCGGGCATCTTTTCCGCCCTGCCGTTGTCTCGCTGCGGTCAACGATGCGCTGCATCGCCTCCTTCCGCTCCGCTTGGGCAGAACGAAAAATCTGCTCCGCATAGGTTAGTTTTTAGATTGAGCTCAGTATCACAAACCGATATTTGGAGGAATGCATTATGATGACCGAACCCCCCATTGGCGAACTGCTCGAAAAGGTTGACTGCCGCTATACGCTGGCCGTGGAGGCGTCCAAGCGCGCCCGCGAGATCATCGCCGGCAGCCTGCCGCTGATCGACACCAAGGAGACCAAGCCGCTGTCCATCGCCATCGAGGAAATCAACCGCAAGTTGATCACCTACAGCCGGGACGAGGAAGCGGAAGAAGAGGCGTAATAGCGCGCATCAGTAAGCCAGCGCCATAGCGAAGTCAACAGCGAAACCCGAATTATCCGGTTTCGCCTGTTGTGTTGTCCGGGATCATTGAAAGGAGAGCGGCGGGGATATGCTGAGGGATAAAAATATCGTGCTGGGCGTAACCGGCGGTATCGCGGCGTACAAGGCCTGCGATCTGGTCAGCCGGCTGAAAAAGCAGGGTGCGCGGGTGCGCGTGGTGCTGACGGCCAACGCCGTGAAATTTGTGCCGCCGCTCACCTTTGAAACCCTCAGCGGCAATCCCGTCGTCACTGATACCTTCGAGCCCCGCAAATCGCTGGAGCACATCTCGCTGGCCAAGTGGGCCGACGCCTTTGTCATCGCCCCGGCCTCCGCCAACTGCCTGGCCAAGCTGGCTGTCGGCATCGCCGACGACCTGCTGTCCACCACGGCGCTGGCCATGACCGCGCCGCTACTCATCGCACCGGCGATGAACGCCAATATGTGGCGGCACCCGGCTACCCAGGCGAATTTTCAGACGTTGCTGGACCGTGGCGCGAAGGCCGTGGGGCCGATGTCGGGCCACCTGGCCTGCGGCGACGACGACGTGGGCCGCATGGCCGAGCCGGCGCAGATCGTGGAGGCGCTGGACGCGCTGCTCAATCCCCGGCTGGACTACGCGGGCAGGCATGTGCTGGTGACTGCCGGTCCCACCGTGGAGCGCATCGACCCGGTGCGCTACATCACCAACCGCTCCAGCGGCAAGATGGGCTACGCCATCGCCGAAGCCGCCCGGGACCGGGGGGCCGAGGTGGTGCTGGTCTCCGGCCCGGTGAACCTGGTCGCGCCCACGGGCATGGAGGTCGTGAAGGTCGAATCCAGCGCTGAGCTGTGCGCGGCGGTACTCTCGAGGGGCGACTGGGCGGACGTGGTGATCCAGGCCGCCGCCCCGGCGGACTTCACTCCGGTGAGCGTCGCGGACAGCAAGATCAAGAAGACTGGCCAGGGTATGGTGCTCGAGCTGAAGAATACCACCGACATCGCCCGAACGCTGGGTGAGCGCAAGCATCCGGGACAGGTGCTCGTGGCCTTTGCCGCGGAAACCGACCGGGTTCTGGAAAACGCCCGGGGCAAGCTTGAGAAGAAGAACGCCGACCTGATCGTGGCCAACGACGTCACCCGGGCCGACGCCGGCTTCGGGGTGGATACCAACGCCGTCACCCTCATCACCCGCGTGGATCAGCAGGCCCTGCCGGTCATGGCCAAGCGGGCGGTGGCCGATGCCATACTGGACCGGGTGAACGGATTGTGATGTACGCCCAGGTGATCGTGGACCTGTCCGCCGAGGCGCTGGACCGGGTGTTCAGCTATGTGGTGCCGGAGGGCATGGATGTGGTGCCGGGCCAGCTGGTGGCCGTTCCCTTCGGCCCGAGGACGCGGGAGGGCTTTGTGGTTTCCCTGTCCGACACCTGCGACGTGCCGCCGGAGAAGTTGAAGCCGCTGCTTCGGCCCGTTCGTCAGGAGCCGGTAGTGATGCCGGACCTGATGGAATTGGCCGAGTGGATGCATGTGCGCTACCTGTGCAACCTGGTGGATGCTCTGCGGCTGATGCTGCCGGCGGAAATGCGCGGCGGCAGGGTTCACGAAAAGATGCTGCGCAGGGCCCATCTGGCCCTCTCCGGTCAGGCGCTGGAGGATTTCATTGAGAAAAACCGACGCGCGCCAAAGCAGCTCGAGACGATCGAGGCGCTGCGGGGCGGGGACGTGGAAACCGCCAGGCTGGACGCCGCCGCCCTGCGGGCCCTGGAGAAGAAGGGCGCCGTGGAGATCCTCACCGGGGAAGCGCGCCGCATGCCCCTGGCCCTGGCCGACGGAACCCGCACCCGGGACCCCGAGCCCATGCCCGAGCAGCGGGCAGCGGTGGAGAAGCTGACGGCGGCACTGAAAAGCGGCGGGGGTCGTTTTTTGCTCCATGGCGTTACTGGCAGCGGAAAGACCGAAGTCTATATTCGTCTGATCCGCCAGGCGCTGGAGCTGGGGCGCACGGCCATCGTGCTGGTGCCGGAGATCGCCCTGACGCCCCAGATGGTGGCCTGGCTGCACGGGCGCTTCGGCGGCGACGCGGCGGTGCTGCATTCGGCGCTGTCGGCGGGCGAGCGCTTCGACGAATGGCGGCGCATCCGCTCCGGGGAGGCCCGGGTGGTGATCGGGGCGAGAAGCGCCATATTCGCGCCGCTTCAGGACATCGGCGTGATCGTGGTGGACGAGGAGCACGAGACCACCTACCAATCCGACCGGCGTCCGCGTTACGACGCCCGGGAGGTGGCCTGGAAGCGGGCGGCGCAGCACGGCGCGGTGCTGGTATTGGGCAGCGCGACGCCGTCGGTTTCCACTTACATGCGAGCCATGCCCGGGGTACGCCCAGAAAACCGACTGGAGTTGGTTGAACTGCGCCAACGGGTGAAGGGCCGGCCGTTACCGGAAGTGGAGATCGTAGACATGCGGGGGGAATTCGAGCGGGGCAACCGGTCGATCTTCAGCGCCCGACTGTCCGCCCAGCTGCGCTCCTGCCTGGACGAGGGCCACCAGGCCATGCTGTTCATCAACCGGCGCGGCCATTCCACGTTTGTGTCCTGCCGCGCCTGCGGCTATGTGGTGCGTTGCGACCAGTGCGACGTGACCATGACCTGGCACCAGGCGGAGAACGCCCTGCGCTGCCACTACTGCGGCAAGACCCTGCCGCCGCCGAAGGTGTGTCCCCAGTGCGGCAGCGGCTACATTAAGTACTTTGGCGCGGGCACCCAGAAGGTGCAGGAGGAGGTCCGGCGGCTGTTCCCCGACGCCCGGGTGCTGCGCATGGACGTGGACACCACCCGGGAGAAGGACGCCCATGCCCGCATCCTCGGGCGCTTTCGCAGCGGCGAAGCCAACGTGCTGGTGGGCACCCAGATGATCGCCAAGGGCCTGGATTTTCCCAACGTGGCGCTGGTGGGCGTGGTGGCGGCGGACCTGTCGCTGAACCTGCCGGATTATCGCAGCGTGGAGCGCACCTTCCAGCTGATCACCCAGGTGGCGGGCCGCGCTGGCCGGGCGGACGTGCCGGGCAGGGTGGTCGTGCAAACCTACGACCCGGATCACTACGGCATCCGTCTGGCCGCCGCCCAGGATTACCGGGCCTTCTACACCCGGGAGAGCGCCTATCGCCGCCAGGCGATGTACCCGCCCTTCACGGTGATCGCCCGGATCGTCTACAGCGGCAGGGAAGCGGAGCGGGTCAGGGCCGCGGCCCAGGCCGACGAGGCGCGCATCAGCGCGTTTCTGGACAGGACCGGCGCCCGGGCTGACGCCATCCAGCTGGCCGCGACCGAAGCGCCCATCAGACAGATCCGGGGCGAATACCGCTGGCAGCTGCTGCTGAAGCTTTACTTCAAGGCCGACCTGGACGCCGTCGAGGCGCGGATGCAGGCCCTGGCCGACGCCGCGCCGGAGGGCGTTCGCGCCGAGCTGGAGGTCAACCCGAACAACCTGTTTTAGACGCTTGGCGGCGGCAACCTGCCGCCGTTAATGAAATATCATCGCGGAGGATAACATGGCAATTCGCAGAATTATTGAAATGGGCAAGGATGAGATATTGCGCAAGCATTCCCGGAAGGTGACCAAGTTCGACCACCGCCTGGGGGTGCTGCTGGACGACATGGCGGACACCATGTACGAGGCCGACGGCGTGGGCCTGGCCGCCCCCCAGGTGGGAGTGCTGAAGCGGGCCGTGGTCATCGACGTGGGCGAGGGCCTGATCGAGCTGGTGAACCCCGAGATCCTGTGGAGTGAGGGCGAGACCATCGGCGCGGAGGGTTGCCTTTCCGTCCCCGGACGCCGGGGTACCGTCAAGCGTCCGGAGAAGGTGCGCGTCCACGCCCAGGACCGCAAGGGCAACCACATCGAGGTGGAGGGCGAGGGCCTGCTGGCCGTCTGCCTGTGCCACGAGCTGGATCACCTGGACGGCGTGCTGTACGTGGACAAGATGATCGAGGACGTGACCGATCAAATGCAGGAAGAAGAGGACAAACAGGCGTGAGCAAGTACAGAGTCGTATTCATGGGCACCCCCGAATTCGCGGTGCCCTCGCTGAAGGTAATTGCCGACGACGGTCGGTATGACATCGTGGGCGTCATCACCCAGCCTGACCGCCCCGCGGGCCGGGGCAAGAAGCTGACGGCCTGTCCCGTCAAGCGGCTGGCGCTGGAGCGTGGCCTGCCGGTGTATCAGTTTGAGCGCATTCGCAAGCCGGAGGGTGTGGCGCAGCTGAAGGCTCTCGAGCCGGATGTGGTGATCACGGCGGCCTTCGGCCAGATCCTGACCCAGGAGCTGCTGGACATCCCGCGCTTCGGCACGTTGAACGTCCACGCCTCGCTGCTGCCGAAGCACCGGGGCTCCGCGCCCATCAACTGGTGCATCATCCAGGGAGAGGTGCAGTCGGGCGTGACCATCATGAAAACCGACGCCGGTATGGACACCGGGGATATGCTGCGCTGCGCCGCCACGCCCATCGGCGTGCTGGAAACCGCCGGCGAGTTGATCGGCCGGCTTTCCGTCCTCGGCGCACAGCTGCTGGCCGAGACGCTGCCGGACTACCTGGAGGGCAAAATCGAACCCGTGCCCCAGGACCCCGACCAGGCCACCTATGAGCCCATGTTGGACAAGGCCATGGGCGAGATCGACTGGAACCGACCGGCGTCGGAAATTGCCTGCCGGGTGCGGGGGCTGAACCCCTGGCCCTGCGCGTACACCGACATGAAGGACGGCCGATTGAAGCTCTACCTGGCGCGGGCTGTGGCATGGGATACCGACGCCGCACCCGGCACGGTGGTCAAGTCCTCCCCGAAGGAGGGCCTGTTTGTGCGCTGCGGCGAGGGCGCTTTGGAGGTTTTGGAGCTTCAGGCCCCCGGCGGCAAGCGCATGGCCGCGAAGGCCTACCTGATGGGCAAGGGGATTGAGGTCGGAACGATACTGGGAAGGACAACGACGGATGAAGCGTGAGATGGATAAGAGGGAACAGGGTACAGAGAGCAGGGAACAGGATAGACGGGGGAGCCGCAGAGGCGGCGCATCGGGTCCTGACCGTAGCATGTCCAGAGGGAACCAGTCTTCTCCAAAACCTTCCCCTTTGGGAAAGGCGGACCGCGCAGCGGTCCGGATGAGGTCCCCGGGCAGCGAATCGCGCCGGGGAAATGGCGGCGGGCAGAGTGTTCGCCGTCCGCAAACCCAGATCTCCGCCCGGGACGCCGCCCTGCGCGCACTGCAGGACGTGGTGCGGGGAGACGCCTACGCCTCCCAGGCCCTGAATCGCCGCCTGGCGGAAGCCCGCCTGAAGAGCGACGACAGCCGCCTGGCCACGGGCCTGTTCTACAGCGCCGTTGAAAACCGGCTGTACATCGAGCACATGCTGGGCAAATTCATGGACCAGCGGCCCGAGCCGGTGGTCAACGACATATTGCACATCGCCGCGGCCCAGATCCTGTTCATGGACCGGGTGCCGGACCACGCCGCCGTAGACGAGGCGGTCAAGCAGGTCCGCGCTGCCCGCCGGGAGGGCTTTACCGGCCTGGTCAACGGTGTGCTGCGCAACCTCATTCGCGCCCGGGATGCCGGTACGCTGTCCCTGCCCGACAGGCAGACGGACCCGGTGGCCTGGATGCGCGCCCGCTACAGCATCTCCGCGCCGGCGGTGCGGCGGCTGATCGACGCCTATGGCCTGGAGGAGGCCGAGGCCATCGCGGCCTGGACGCCCGCCCGGCGGGAGCAGACCGTTCGGCCCAACCGCCTGTGCATGGACCCCGAGGCCTTCGGGAAGTGGCTCACCGCCCAGGGCTTTACCTGGAAGCCGGGGGCCGTGCCGGACGCCTTTGTCGTTTCTGACGGAGGAAACCTGTCGGCCCACGAGGGCTACCGCATGGGCCTGTTCTCGATCCAGGGGGAAAGCGCTATGCTGGCCGCCCAGGCCGTTCAGGCGAAGCCGGGGATGCAGATTCTGGACGCCTGTGCCGCGCCGGGGGGCAAGACCTGCCTGATGGCCGAGCGGATGGGCACCTCGGGCCGGGTCCATGCCTGGGATGTGCACGCCCATCGCGTGGCGCTGATCCGGGCCGCCACGCTGCGCCTGGGGCTTGAAAACGTCCGCCCCGCCGAGCGCGACGCCAGCAAACCCGTGGACAGCATGAAGCTCACGATGGACGCCGTGCTGGTGGACGCGCCCTGCTCCGGGCTGGGCGTGATCGCCGAGAAGCCGGACATCAAGTACCGCAAGACGGAGGAAGAGCTGAGCGCGATGCCGGCGTTGCAGCTTGAAATCCTCTCGGCCTGTGCCGGGGCGGTGAAGGTGGGCGGCCTGCTGGTGTACGCCACCTGTACGATCCTTCCGGACGAGAACGAGGGCGTCGTGAAGGCATTCCTTGAAAACCATCCGAATTTCGAGCCGGATGACGATGCCGGCTGGCTGCCGGAGGCGCTTCGCCCGCGCCTGGCCGGCGGCATGCTCCAGATACTGCCCCATCGGGACAACATGGACGGCTTCTTCATTGCGCGGATGCGCAGAAAGGGCATGTAGCGGCAATCTGCCGCCATGTAAAACCATCTTGGGATCGCGCGTCTGCGCAGAAAGGGCATTCAGGTGGACAGGATACAGCTTTTGGGGCTCACCGGCGAGGAGCTGGAGCGCTTCGTCGTCGGGGATTTGAAGCAGAGCCGCTTTCGGGCCGGACAGATCGCCGGTTGGCTGGTGCGCGGCGCGGAGATCGGGGAGATGACCAACCTCTCCGCCGCGCTGCGCGCACAGCTGAATGAGATTGCCGTAGCCAATCCGGTGCGCATCATGGACAGCTTCAAATCGAAGCTGGACGAGACGGAGAAGTTCCTGTACGCCCTGGAGGACGGCAACCTGATCGAGGGCGTTCTGATGCGCTACCACCACGGGGATACGCTGTGCGTGTCCACCCAGGTGGGCTGCCGCATGGGCTGCGCCTTCTGCGCCAGCACCCTGGAGGGGAAGGTGCGCAACCTGACATCCGGGGAGATCCTGGGCCAGGTGGTGGCCGCAAACCGCCACATCCGGGCCGCCGACCCCGAGCGCCGGGTGCACAACATCGTGCTGATGGGCAGCGGCGAGCCGCTGGACAACTACGACAATGTGGTCAAATTCCTGCGGCGGGTGAACGACCCGAAGGGCTTGAACATCTCCCTGCGGAATATCTCGCTGTCCACCTGCGGCCTTGTGCGCCGGATGTACGATTTCGCCAAGGAGGGCCTGCCGGTGACGCTGAGCCTGTCGCTGCATGCGCCCAACGACGAGATTCGCCGCCGGATCATGCCCGTGGCCAACGCCTATTCCTATGAGGAGGTCCTGACCGCCTGCAAGTATTACATCGAGCAGACAGGCCGGCGGGTGATCTTTGAATACGCGCTGATCAAGGATCTGAACAGCGATGTGCGCCACGCCGAGGAGCTGGCCCGCCGCCTGAGGGGCATGCGCTGCCATGTGAACCTGATTCCGCTGAACGATGTGAAGGAGCGCAAGCTGGAGGCCCCCGACCGGCGCACGGTGGAGGCCTTCCAGAAGCGCCTGGAACTCAAGCACATCTCGGCCACCGTGCGCCGGGAGATGGGCACGGACATCGAGGGGGCCTGCGGCCAGCTGCGGCGCAAGGTACTGGGTGGGCAGGACATTGGTTAAAGCTGTATGCCTGATGCCGCCGCCCCATCCGCCTGAGTCAACCCGCGCCCCCGGGACGACCGAAAAACAGTGATTATACGATGAAGCATCTCAAAGCAAAACTGATCGCCTGTATCGCGCTGGCCTGCGCGCTACTGGTGTGCCTCAACCTGCTGTACACGGACGCGCACAGCGCCGCGGACGGTCATGACAACGCAACGGAGGTGGCCGGCAAGCTCGAGGGGATCGGCATGTCCATCACCAGCCTGCTGGAGACCAACGGGAACGTGGCCCGGGATGTCCTGCGGCAGCGGCGCAGCGATGTGGACCTGACCGTCCTCTCCATGAGGGATGCCGTGACCCGGGAGGGAGACGCGGCCATAAAGAACTATGAAAGCGGCTGTGTGATTCGCAAGGCCCCGGATGGACTGGTGCTGCCCGAGGACAATGACTGCATTCCGCCGTTGGAGCCACGGATGATGTCCCATCCCCCCTTTCAGCTGGCCGCCTGCGAGCCCTTCGGGGATGATTTCGGCGGATTCTGGACGTGTCAGACCGAGGCCTCCGGCGACGATGAGGATGCCGCTTTCATGCTCTGCCTGTACAGGCGGATCAGCGGGGCGTATTACTACGCCAGCTGAACCTGGCCATCCTGCGCGCGTTCGAGCGCAACAACATACAGATCCGGTAATCATCCTGTCCGCCACGACGTCAACACGGAGGTTCACCCATGAAGGTTTACGCTATCACCGATATCGGCAGGGTTCGCGCCCTCAACGAGGATTCCTACTACGCGCCCCGGGAGGGCGAGCGCTTCTGCGCCGTGGCCGACGGCATGGGCGGCCACAACGCCGGGGAGGTGGCCAGCGCCATGGCGGTGCAGGTCTTCTCGGAATACATGCGTGAGGTCGAGCCCATCACGGCCCAGGCGCTGTACGCCGCGGTGGAGCGGGCCAACGACGAGGTCTACCGCGCGGCCATGGAGAACGACGGCATGAGCGGCATGGGCACCACCTTTTCAGCGCTGGCCCAGCAGGACGGGGAGGTGCTGCTGGCCCACGTGGGCGACAGCCGCATCTATCTGGTGCGCCACGGCGCGATCCTCCAGCTGACCACCGACCACACCCTGGTGGAGGAAATGGTCCGCAAGGGCATGCTGACCCCCCGGGAGGCCCGGTTTCATCCCCGGCGCAACATCATCACCCGGGCGCTGGGCACCGACCCCAGGGTGGAGATCGACATCGTGCAGATGGGGGCACGTCCCGGCGATATCTTCTTCCTGTGCAGCGACGGCATGACCAACTATGTGGAGGAGCGCCAGATTCTCCAGGCGGCCATGGGCGAAGGGGATTGGCAGGACAAGCTCCGGAGGCTGCTGGCCGTGGCGCTGGATAACGGCGGCGCGGACAACATCACCGCCCTGTTCGCGGTGATCGGGGAGGAAGCCACCAGATGATCGGAAGCGTCATATCGGGGCGATATGTCGTTCAGGCCATCGTGGGAACCGGCGGCATGGCCGTCGTCTATCGCGCCTTTGATCAAAAGAAAAACAGAATTGTAGCCATCAAGGTGCTGCGCCCGGAGTATGAATCCGACGAGGAATTCGTGCGCCGCTTCAGCCGCGAGGCCGAGGCTGCGTCCAAGGTGTCCCACGAGAACATCGTGAACATGCTGGACGTGGGCATCGACGGCGACATGCGCTACATCGTGATGGAGTACGTGGACGGCCAGACGCTGAAGGAGATGATCCGCCAGCGGGGCACCATCCACCCGGATACCGCCATACGCATGACCATACGCATCCTGGCGGCGGTGGACCATGCCCATCGCAACGGCATCGTCCACCGGGACATCAAGCCCCAGAACATACTGGTGGACAACCAGGGTCGGGTGAAGGTGGCCGACTTCGGCATCGCCCGCCTGAAGGCCGCCCAGACCACCACCCTTGAAGAGGGCAGCACCACCGGCTCGGCGCTGGGCAGCGTCCACTACTTCTCCCCGGAGCAGGCCCGGGGCCAGGTGGCGGATGAGAAGAGCGACCTGTATTCCGTGGGCGTGGTGATGTACGAGATGCTCACCGGCCAGGTGCCCTTCGATGGGGAGACCTCGGTGTCGGTGGCGCTGAAGCACGTCAACGAGGCCCCCAGGAGCATGCGCGACCACCAGGAGGGCATCTCCAAGGCCCTGGACGAGGTGGTCATGCGCGCCCTGTGCAAGGACCCCGCCAAGCGCTACCAGACCGCCGCCGAGATGGCCGCCGACCTGCGCAAGACCATCTCCCATCCCGAGGGCGGGTTCGTGGTCTATCCCAGGGATCCCAAGGACGTGGATGCCCAGAAGCAGGGAAAGGAGGAGCGCCGTCGCCAGCGGGACCGGGAGCGCCGGAAGCTGCGCCGGACGATGCTGGTCTGCCTGGCCATTGGCGCGGTGCTGATCCTGGCCGCCGGGGCATGGTATTTCGCCAACACTGCGAACACCTATGTGGTGCCCGATCTGGTGGGGCAGGAGCAGCTCCTGGCCCAGGACGCTCTGGAGCAGCTGGGCGGCAATTCGGAGGTCAACTACAGCTACAGCGAGGATTATGAGGAGGGCATCGTCATCAGCCAGTCCCGCCGTGCGGGCGCTCGGCTGAAGCAGAGCGTGCCCGTGGTGCTGACCGTCAGCCGGGGCACCCAGTGGTATTACCTGGAGGACTTCGTCGGCCAGAGCCTGGAGGATGCCTCCGACGCGCTGCGCGCCCAGGGCGTGGAGTCGATGGACGTGAACTATATCCAGTCGGACGCGCCGGTGGGCACAGTGGTCAGCGTGTCCCCCCAGCCGGGGCGGCAGTCCAAGGATGAGCCGGTGATCTTCTCCGTCAGCGGCCAGCGGATACTGATGCCGTCGCTGATCGGCTTTGAGCTGGAGGACGCCCGGAAGCTGATCGAGGCCGAGGGGCTGCAGCTGGGCACGGTCACCGAATCGGAGGCCGTGGACGCCCTGCCGAACACCGTCATCGACCAGAGCGAGGCCGAGGGCGCCGAGCTGCTGGCCGGCGCGGTGGTGGACATCACCGTCAATCAGGCCCGTCAGACGCTGTATTACCCCATATCCAAGCTGTCGGTGGTGGTGCCGTTGAACGTCAGCGACGTGCAGCTGGTGATGGTTACCCCCTCCGGCGTGACGCGGGAGGTGTACCACGGCGTGCTGAACGCAGGCACCTACCGCATTGCCCTGGACAGCGAGGAAGCCGGCCAGCACACCGTGAGCATCACCATGGATGGCGTGCTGATGGAGAGACGGGTGGTCAATTTTGAATGAAAAACGGAGTTGGTGGTTTGCACGGGATATTCTGATTTGTCGCGGGCTTACGCCCGCTTGAAGGGGGACAGGTCCCCCTTCAATACATCCTCCTCAGATTTGCCTGAAATCGCAAGCGATTTCCGGGCGGCAAATCTGAAAGGAAACGATTTTTGCTCTGGTCGGCAGG
>JAFWEL010000141.1 GCA_017512905.1 Clostridia bacterium | reverse complement strand
TCCTCAAGCTCAAGGAGTTCCGCCGTGTCGCCATGCGCTATGACAAGCTTGCCTCCCGCTTCCTCTCCTTCGTCCATTTGGCCTGCATTCGCATACTCCTTGCATAATCTGGGCCGTTATGCATTTTGAAACACACTCTAATCCCTCTCCCCGACAAATCAGAATTTGCATACGACTGAACGATAAATTTGCGGCTTATACCGCTGCTTTCCTTTGAGATGGCCCCTGTTTTCCATCAAAAAACCAATCCCGCCGGTAGCGATTGAAAAAAAGCCTCCGACATGGTATAATCCGTATGAAAATCGCTCCGGCCGACAGGACTGTGGGGACCGGATGCGCTGAAAAGGATGGGGTGGCGAAGCAGATGCAGGGCAAGCCGGAGCGCTATTTCAAGAGCCGGTTCTTTCGCAGGCTCTTTCTTTCCTACGCGCTGATCATCGTGCTGTTTGTGGCCGGCTTCTGCGCCTGGTACATCCATTCCTACCGCGTCAACACCCGTTCGATGGCCCGGGAGAACTGCATCCAGCGGACAAACGCCTTCTGCACCCAGGTGGACCGCTACCTTTTGGTGGCCCAGGGCCTGTGCAACGCCATGAACAGCTCCGAAAGCATCCGGGAGCTCTACCAGACCACCTACATCGAAAACAAAACCGTGGATTCGCTGCTGCTCTACCAGGCGCTTTCTGAACTGAAACGGGTCAAGGGCTCCTCCGGCAGCCTCGCGGTATACACAATTCTGCTGGGCTTTCAGGGAGATAACCGGCTCTACACCCCGGGCACCGTCGTTTCGCTGGGCGCGGCGCTGAAGATCCCCGAGCGACTGCCCTGGATCGGCACCACCAGCGCGGCTGAGCTGCTCTCGTTGAAGGGCGAGACCAACATGACACTGAACAAGCGGTTCCTGATCTACGCCGACGGCTACAGCGGCCTGTCGGGCAGCGCGGTCAAGGGCGCGGCGATGGTGCTGCTGGAGGAATCGGCGCTGACAGACTGCCTGGACGGGCTGGGCGGATGCATGGACAGTATCGAACTGCGGCGCTACTCCGAGTCCCTCTTCACCGCCGGAACGCCGGGCGGGCCGGGAGAGGTCCTGGAGATCCCCAGCCTGGTGGGCGGCGGCCTCGGCTACCGGCTGCAGATCAGCGAGGGGGCGCTGGCCGTGCCCTTCCCGCTGACGGCGCTGCTGCCCGCATTGGACACGATATTGCTGGGCCTGCTGTTCATGGTCATCACCTACCGCTTTTCCCGCCGACGCTACGCGCCCATCGGCGCGATCTCCCGCATGGTCTCCTCAGAGGGAACACCCGACCCCGGGAAGGACGAGATGAACGGCATCCTCCAGGGCATCGCCGACCTGATCGGCGAGCGCAACGGCTACCGGGAGCAGATGATCACCATCTCCCCCTACGCCAGCCAGGGCGCGCTGCACCAGCTGCTGAACGGCAATGTGCGCGCATCCCAGCTGGAGGTGCTGCGGGAGGGTCAGTTCTGGGAGCTGCGCCACACCTGGTTTGCCGTGGGCATCGTCAACCTGGCGGTCCCGGACGGCTCCGGCGCTGTCGAGCAACGCGCCCTGGACGCGCGGACCCTGGCCGTCCACGCCTGCCAGAGCTACGCCGGCGAGGACCGCGCCGTGGCCTGCTGTCCCAGGGATTTGCAGACCCTCGTGGTGGTCATCAACAGCGACGATCGCAGGGACGTGGAAAACGGCTTTTACGAGCTGCTGCGCCGGATCGAAGAGGCGCTGGACGACCCCGGCATTTCCGTGACCATCGGCGTCAGCGCGCCGCGCACCGAGCTGGCCAGCCTCCGCTTGGCCTGCGGCGAGGCGGAACGGGCGCTGGAGAATATGCTGACCGGCGGACGGGGCAGCGTTTACTTCGAGGAGCAGGACCTGGATTCCGCACCCGTGGACTATACCTTCCCCCGGGACGCCCAGAAGCGCATCGCCACCGCGCTGCAGGAGGGCAACGAGGCGGAGCTGAACGCCTTCATGGACAGGCTGTGGGAGGACAACTTCCATCGGCGGATGCTGTCCCCGAAGGCCACCCGGCAGCTGGTGGACGAGCTGCACACCGCCCTGAGCGGCGCGCTGCGGGACATCAGCGCCCAGAGCACCACCCATATCCGCGTGGAGCGGGTGCGGGAGCCGGCCACCATCGAGGAGATCTTCAGCTACTATCGCTCCCTGATGGCGGAGGCCGCCCGCACCTGCCAGAGCGAGCTGGCGGACCCGGCGGGCGGCGAAGCCCTGGAGAAGGAGATCCGCGACTACATCGACGCCAACCTGCTCAATCCGGAGCTCTCCCTGTCGGGCGTCGCGGATCACTTCGGCGTGTCCGGCAAGCTCGTCGGCAGCGTTTGCAAGAATGCCTTTGGCGTGACCTACCTGCAATACGTGCGGGACGGCCGCATCCGCCACGCGGCCCATCTTCTGGAGACCACCGACCTGCCCCTGGAGGAAATCGCGGGCCGCTGCGGCTTCACCAACCTGCTCACCTTCCGCCGCAACTTCAAGGCCCTGATGAACATGAACCCCAGCGATTTCAGAAAATGATACTATTATGAACCCCCATCGCCCAAAACCCCTGATATTGCGCGTTTTTCCCGCCGGAAAGCATCAAAAAATCCCCGTGAAAAAAATGATGCTTGCCCGGCGGGATGTTTTATTCTATCATTTATTTATCCAATGTGCCCAATATTGAGGCAGCAAACCACAGGCATTCGGCTAATATTTTACGCGACGTGCAAGGGGAGGAATCGGCTTGAAAAAGCAAAAGCAACCGATAGGCTCGACCGTCGTCTGGACGCCGAGGGATCCGCTGCACAAGCAGTTTATGCGCGACTGGCGGTTGCTGCTGATGTTCGTGCCGGTGCTGATCTACTACCTGGTGTTCTGCTATCTTCCCATGATCGGCATCGTCATGTCGTTTGAGGACTTCAAGATGGGCAGCGGCTTCGCGGGCCTGTTCAACAGCCGGTGGGTGGGCCTGCAGTGGTTCAGGCAGTTCTTCAGCTCCGCCTTCGCCTGGCGGCTGATCCGCAACACCTTCCTGCTGTCCTTCTATTCGCTGATCTTCGGCTTTCCCATACCGATCATCTTCGCCATCGCCATCACCCAGCTGAGGGCGAAGCGCTTCGGCAAGGTGGCCCAGGTGGTCACCTACCTGCCCTATTTCATCTCCACCGTGGTGGTGGTGGGCATGATGACCAATTTCCTGTCCCCCTCCTCGGGCATCATCAACCAATTGATCGTGCGCATGGGCGGCAAGGCCATCAACTTCATGTCCGATCCCCGCTGGTTCCGCCGGCTGTACGTGATTTCCGGCTCCTGGCAGACCTTCGGCTTCAATTCGATCATCTTCGTCGCGGCCATCATGGGCATCGATCCTGCGCTGTACGAGGCCATGAACATGGACGGGGCGTCCCGCTGGCAGCAGATCATCCACCTGGTGCTGCCCATGATCTCCGAGACGATCATACTGCTGCTGATCATGACGCTGGGCAACCTGCTGAACGTCGGCTTTGAAAAGGTTTACCTGATGTATTCCCCGGCGGTGTACGAGACCGGCGACGTCATTTCCACCTACGTCTACCGCCAGGGCATCGAAAACCACAACTACGGCTACGCCTCCGCCGTCGGCCTGTTCTATTCCGCGGTGGGCTTTGTGTTCGTGGTGGCCTCGAACTGGCTGTCCAGGCGCATGACGGGTTCCTCTCTTTGGTGATGGACAAACCGACCGACAACACGACGACGGGAAGAGGGATGACACCATGACAATGAAAGCCGCGCGGATACCCAAGCCCAATTCCTTCTGGAGCCAGAGGCCCGGGGACAAGGCGCTGGACGTCATCATATGGGTGCTGGTGCTGCTGGCCGTGGCCGTGACGCTGTATCCGTTTTTGTACGTGCTGTCCGTGTCCATATCCGACGGCGCGGCGGTGGCGCGGGGCGACGTATTACTGCTGCCCAAGGGCTTCTCGCTGGACGCCTTCGGCATGGTGACCCGCTACAAGCAGCTGTGGATCAGCTACGGCAACTCGCTGTTCTACACCGTGGCGGGCACCGTGGCCAACGTGCTCTTCACCTGCCTGGGGGCCTATCCCCTGTCCAAGAAGCATTTTTTCCTGCGCCGGCAGCTGAACTTCTTCGTGGTGTTCACGATGTACTTCTCCGGCGGCCTGATTCCCACCTACATGGTGGTGACGGGCATCGGCCTGTACAACAGCCGCCTGGCCATGATCCTGCCCGTGCTGGTGAGCACCTACAACATGATGATCTGCCGCAGCGCCATGGCCAGTGTGCCCAACGACCTGTTTGAAAACGCGGCCCTGGACGGGGCCTCGGATTTCTACATGATGACCCATGTGGCCATACCGCTGATCAAGCCCACGCTGGCGGTGCTGACGCTGTACTACGCCGTCGCCCGCTACAACGACTTCTTCAACGCGATGCTGTACCTGGGCGATTCCAACCTGCAGCCGCTGCAGATGTTCCTGCGCCGGGTGCTGATCCTCTCCTCCAGCGAGATATTGCAGCAGGCCGGCACCAGCGGCGCGGCCGCCGCCGCCCAGAACACGCTGAAGATCCGCTACGTCTGCATCGTGCTGGCCGCGGTGCCCATCTTCTGCATCACCCCCTTCGTTCAGAAATACCTGGTCGCCGGCACGATGCTCGGCGCGGTGAAGGGATAATATAGGACTGCCGCCATCATCGATCCCCGTAGCGGCGGCAACCTGCCGCCACTTCACCATCGGCTCTATGCGCTTCAGGCGCTTTAGCAAATTTGAAAGGAGATTATCGACATGAAGAAGACCGCTCGTATTCTCAGCCTGGTGCTGGCACTGATGCTGGCCCTCTGCGCCGTCGGCTTTGCCGAGTCCCTGAACCTGGCCGAGCTGCCCCTGACCACCGAGGAGGGCGCCAAGGTCAGCATCCTGGGCATGAACTCCTGGTACACCACCGTTGACCTGTCCGACGCCACCCTGCTGAACGAGATCGCCAACCGCGCCGGCGTCACCATCGACTGGACCCTGATCGACCCCACCGTGTACGCCGATTCCGTCAGCCCCATGCTGGCCGCCTGGCAGGACCTGCCGGACATCCTGGAAATGCCCGACCTGGACCTGAACATGGACTATCTGAATTCCGGCAACCTGGTGCCCCTGGACGAGCACTTTGACATCATGCCCAACTACGTCGCCTTCCTGGAGAAGAACCCCTCCATCAAGGCCACGCTGACCGCCGTGGACGGCCACATCTACTATGTGCCCCAGACCGTGGTCACCAATAACTACCAGCCCGTGCTGATGCTGAACATGCCCTGGCTGGAGAAGCTGGGCATGGAAGCGCCCACCACGCTGGACGCCTTCGTGGAGTACCTGCGCGCCATCAAGGGCGCTGACATGAACGGCAACGGCGAGGAGGACGAGGTGCCCATGTCCATCCAGAGCGCCTTCCTGCCCTACATGTTCGCCCCGGCCTTCGGCCTCGACCTGGTCTCCGGCTTCTATGCCGACGACGAGGGCGTCGTGCACTACGCCGCCTACGAAAAGGACGCCTACAAGGCCTACCTGACCTTCCTGCACGGCCTGTATGAGGAGGGCCTGCTGGAGACCGAGTTCACCTCGCTGAACCGCGACCAGATCACCGCCCGCTGCGCCAACGACCAGACCGGCGCCACCTTCGACTACTCCTGGCAGATGAGCAACCTGTACAGCGCCCAGTACCCGAACTACGACGGCACCGTGGGCATCATCGCCGGCGCGGCTCCCCTGTCCGGCGAGCACGAGGGCTTCTACGTGGGCCGCAACCCCGTCTCCGGCATCTTCGGCGTCAACGCCAAGTCCGACAACATCGAGCTGGCCATCAAGTTCCTGGATTACGCCATGTCCGAAGAGGCCCAGGACCTGTACGTCTGGGGCATGGAGGGCCTGACCTACGAGGTGGACGCGGACGGCAACCGCCACTACCTGCCCCGCTGCACCGAGGACACCATCTGGTACCAGGGTCTGGGCATCAACGCCCCCAACATGCCCTCCCAGCAGTCCACGCCGGCCACCGACGTGCTGCTGCCCGAATGGCACGTTCAGAACGACCGCACCTTTGAAGAGCCCTACATCCGCGCGCCCTTCCCGACGGTCTACTCCACCCCGGACGAGGCCACGGTGAGCAGCATGTACCTGGTGGACATCGACACCTATGTCAACGAGCGCGCCATCGCCTTCATCAGCGGCGTCGCCGACATCGAGGCCGAGTTTGACAGCTACATCTCCACCCTGGAGGCCATGCAGATCGAAGAGCTGCTGAAGGTCCGCCAGGCCCAGTACGACCGCTTCGCCGCTTCCCTGAAATAACTCGGAAGCCATCCCAAGCTTCGGGCCGCCGCGCATGCGGCGGCCCGATTATCGCGTTACAGGAGGAACCGCCATGATCGTTGTCGCCAGGGACGGCTCCGGGGATTTCACCTCGATCCAGGCCGCCATCGATTCCATTCCCGGCGCGGGCGCCGCGCCGGAAACCGTACTGATCCGACCGGGACTCTACGCGGAGCGCGTCATCGTCAACAGGGACAACCTGCGCCTGGTGGGCCAGTCCCGGGAGGGCACGGTGATCACTTACTCCGCCTGCGCGAACGACCCCGACCCCGACGGCACGCCCCGGGGCACCTTTCTGTCGTTCACGATGCTTGTGACCGGGGACAATGTGCAGGTGGAGGACCTGACGATCCGCAACGATGCCGGGGACGGCCGGGAGGTGGGACAGGCCGTGGCGGTCTACGCCGCCGGGGACCGGGGCGTCTGGCGGCGCTGCCGGCTGATCGCCCACCAGGACACGCTGTTCTGCGGCCCGCTGATGCCCAATGTGGTCCGGGAATTCGCGCCCCGGACGCCCCGGTCCCGATACGTCGAAAGCGTGGGCGACTGTCCGGAGTTCCAGTGCCGGCAGTACTTCGAGGACTGTTTCATTCAGGGCGACGTGGATTTCATCTTCGGGCCCTGGCGCTGCTGGTTCGAGGGCTGTACGCTGTACATGAACGCCCGGGGCGGCTGGTACACCGCGGCAAACACCCCCGAAACCCAGCCCTACGGCTTTGTGTTCCACCGCTGCCGACTCACCGGCGAATGCGCCCCCGGCGAAGGGAAGCTGGGCCGGCCCTGGCGCGCCTGGGCCCGAACCCTCTTCCTCGCCTGCGACATGGACGTATGCGTCTCCCCCCGGGGCTTTGCCGACTGGGACAGCGCCCGGGTGGTGACGGCCCGATGCGGCGAATGGGGCACCACCGGCGTCCGGGCTGACCTCTCCACCCGACACCCCGCCCAGGCGCGGCTGACCGACGCCCAGGCCGCCGCCATCACCCCGGCGACGGTGCTGTCCGCTCCCGACGGCTGGCGGCCCGACCTTCTCAAATGACCGTCGTGCCGAGTTTATATGCCGTATCTGGTCAGCCATGATAATTCTGATTTGTCGCGGGCTTGCGCCCGTTTGAAGGGGGACAGGTCCCCCTTCAATACATCCTCCTCAGATTTGCCTGAAATCGCAGGCGATTTCCGGGCGGCAAATCTGCAAGGAAGCCTTTTTTGCTCTGGTCGACAG
>JAFWEL010000140.1 GCA_017512905.1 Clostridia bacterium | reverse complement strand
GCTTCGCGTCGCAAAAAAGGCCCCGCCCGCGGCGTACACGCCGCCGCGTACGATTAAAGATCGGGGCGCTACCGCCCCCGATACCCCCGGTAAGTTAGCCAAAGGGGAGTTCGTCATCAGCTCGATAAATCAGAATTTCCCTCCCTTGTCATTCTTAACATCCAGTGCTATAATATCCTCAAACCTACGACGGAAACCGAGGCCATGAGCGTATGAACGGCATATTACTGATCGCGGAGCAGCCTGAAATCGTGGAAACCTTTACCAGGATGCTGTCACCGGCCTACGATGTGCGCTGCGTGGGCACGCCCGAGGCCGGCATGGCCGTGCTGTGGGAAGAGCACAGCGCCATCGTGGCGGTGCTGATCGAGCTGGCGGTGGCCCGGCGCAGCGGCTTCGCCCTCTCCGAGCGCATGAAGGAATACACGTCCTTTTCGCTGATCCCGATGATCGCCATCTCCGACGAGCTGCCCACGTCCCGGGACATGGACTGCATCGAGCACGGCTACTTCGACCTGATCACCGCCTACGCGCCCCAGCCGCTGGTCTACAAGCGCATCGCCAACGCCATCCGGGCGAAGGACTCCCTGTCGCTGGGCCAGCTGGAAAAGATGCTCAAGCAGCTGCCCTCCTGCATCTTTTTGAAGGACACCGAGGGCAAATACGTGTTCTCCACTCAGATCTGGCACCACCTGGACACCGAGGGCGACCCGAACTGGACCATCCGCGGCAAGACCGACCTGGAGATCCGCAAGGACAAGGCCAACGCCCGCAAGGCCATGGAGGCCGACCGGCGCATCCTGGAAAGCGGCGAGGGCACCGAATACATCATCGAGGAGAACGAGGACGGCATCCAGGATTTCCTCCAGCTGATCAAGCGCCCGGTGTACGACGAGGACGGCCGCGTCAGCGGCATCATCGCGCTGATCAACAACGTGACCGACTATCAGCTGCTGAAGATGGAACTGGAAAAGCGGGCCAAGACCGACGCGCTGACCGGCCTGCTGAACAAGAGCGCCGCCCAGGACCTGGTTCGCATGATGATCGCCAACTACCTCAAGGAGGGGGAGCACAGCGCGCTGCTGATGATCGACGCCGACCACTTCAAGGCCGTCAACGACACCTTCGGCCACGCCGAGGGCGACCGGGTGCTGTGCGAGGTGGGGCGCATCATCAAGAACAGCTGCCGCGCGGCGGACGTGGCCGGCCGCATCGGCGGCGATGAATTCATGATCTTCATGCGCAGCATCGTCGAGCCTGAAAACGCCTGCCAGTTGGCGGACCGCCTGCAGGAACAGGTGCGCCACGCCTTCGAGGGCTCCCCGCTGGAGGGCAGGGTCTCCCTGTCCATCGGCATCGCCCTGTGCCCCGAGCACGGCGCGCGCTTCGACGAGCTGTTCCGCGCCGCCGACCGGGCCCTCTACCTGGTCAAGGCCCGGGGAAGAGGGGCGTACCGGGTGTATTGACGAGCAAGGCAAAAGCTCCTTAACGCTTCGCCGGCAAAGCGTTAAGGAGCTTCTTTTCGTTCTTTTCTACATAAACCGCTTCTGCAATGCCTCAAAGCGCTCGTGGGTGATCAGCGCGTCCTCCTTCAGGCCTTTCAGCTTCACGATGTAGGTCCAGCGGCCGTAGGGCTGGACCGATTCGATCAGGTTCAGGTTCACGATATAGCTCTTGTGGGTGCGGAAAAAGATCTCGTCCGGCAGCCGCTCGTCCAGCTCGGCCATGCCGTCGGGCACCACGTAGCGGACGCCGTCCTTCATCAGCAGTATGGTAGCGCGGTTCTCCCGCATCACCATGGCGATGTCGGGGACGTCGATAAAGCTGACCCCCTCCCGGTGGCGCAGCATCATCCGGCCCGGCACCTGCCCCACCCCCGGTTCAGAGGCGGCGTTGGGTTCACCGGCAGTGCTCGATTCAGCAGCGACGCTCAGTCCGGGGCCGACGTTCGGTCCGGGGCCGACGTTCGGTCCGGGGGTCGGCGGCTCAGGGGCTTCGGGAATGGCCGTCTCCCCCAGCCCCGGTCCCCGCAGGCGCTCCCGGATGCGGCGGAAGGTCTCCATCGCCCGCTCCACGCGGAAGGGCTTCACCAGGTAATCGAAGGCGTACACCTCAAAGGCGTTGGCCATATACTCCTCGTGGGCCGTGGCAAACACCAGCACCGTGCGCGGGTCCCGGTCCTGGATGGCGCGGGCACAGTCGATGCCGCTCAGTTCCGGCATCTCCACGTCCAGCAGCACCACCTCGGGCCGCAGCGCGTCGTAAAGCCGGATCAGCTCCCCGCCATCCGCCGCCTCGCCCACCAATTCATAGCCCTCGGCCTGCTCCACCAGCTTGCGCATCACCAGACGCATCCCCGCGTCATCGTCGGCAACCAGGATCTTGATGGGATTCATATGTGTCTCCTTCATATATTCTGATTTGTCGGGCTGACGCCCGTTTGAAGGGGGACAGGTCCCCCTTCAATACATCCTCCTCAGATTTGCCTGAAATCGTCCTATAGGACTAGCTTCGCGTCGCAGGCGATTTCCGGGCGGCAAATCTGCAAAGAAGCCTTTTTTGCTCTGGTCGACAGGCTCCCTGCCGCCCTAAAGGACTAGCTTCGCGTCGCAAAAAGGCCCCGCCCGCGGCGTACACGCCGCCGCGTACGATTAAAGATCGGGGCGCTACCGCCCCCGATACCCCCGGTAAGCTAGCCAAAGGGGAGTTCGTCATCAGCTCGATAAATCAGAATTTCCTCAACGCCCTCGGCTTGCCCAGCACCTCCGCCATCACCACGGCGCGGCGCAGGGTACGCTCGTCAATGGTCCGGGGCAGGATGTCGCCGTCGTCATTTTGGGCCGCGTCGATGGCGGCCATGCGGCGGGCCTGGGCGGCGCGGCTGACGCCCTCGGTGTGGGTGTGGTCCATGCTGCCGCCGACGCAATCCTCATCCTCCAGGCCGCTGTGGCCCTCGGCGTGGGTGTGGGCCATGCTGCCGCCCGCGCAGTCCGCGTCGTCCAGCATGGACGCCCCCTGGACCGCCTCCGCCCGGTTCATCACCTCAATCACCGGCTCGGAATGATGATGGGCCTCCGGCTGGCCGGAGCCCTCCTCCGTCTGCTTCGGTATGGTGATCGTCCGGGCCACGGTGAAGCGCGCCTGCTTCGCCGCCTTGAGCCTGGCCGCGGCCGCCTGCCGCTGGGCGGCGGCCGTCGCCCCGGCCTTCGGGTCGGCGCTGCCCTTCTTCTTTTTCCTGTCCCCCGCGGTGGCGATCATGAATATGACAAACAGTATCATCACGATGACTTCCACAACGCCGCCTCCCTTCCTGGGGTGATTGATGCGGTGTAATTGTCCAGTCGTGGCGGCGTCCTGAAGGACTTGCTTCCCTTCGCAGGGGCCGCCGCAGATGCGACAGACACATCCGGGACTGAACAGTTACGGTGCGACGATCAAATCCGGAGGGGAGCGAACCCCCCTCCGCAATCGGTTACTTCTTCTCCTTCTCCGCGGGAGCCGCACCCTCGCCGGCGATGGCTTCGCGCATGCGGGTGTCGGAGATCACGTTCTGCATGTTGTAGTAATCCATCACGCCCAGCTTGCCCTCGCGCAGGGCGGCCGCCATGGCCCGGGGCACCTCGGCCTCGGCCTCGACCACCTTGGCGCGCATCTCCTGCACGCTGGCCTTCATCTCCTGCTCGTGGGCGACGGCCATAGCGCGGCGCTCCTCGGCCTTGGCCTGGGCGATGCGTCGGTCGGCCTCCGCCTGGTCCATCTGCAGCTGCGCACCCACGTTGCGGCCCACGTCCACATCGGCGATGTCGATGGACAAAATCTCAAACGCGGTGCCGGCGTCCAGGCCCTTGTTCAGCACGGTGCGGCTGATCAGGTCCGGGTTCTCCAGCACATCCTTGTGGCTCTCGGAGGAGCCGACGGTGGTGACGATGCCCTCGCCGACGCGGGCGATGATGGTCTCCTCGCCGGCGCCGCCCACCAGGCGGTCGATGTTGGCCCGCACGGTCACCCGCGCCTTGGCCCGAAGCTCGATGCCGTTCTTGGCGATGGCGGCGATGACCGGGGTCTCGATCACCTTGGGGTTGACGGACATCTTCACGGCCTCCAGCACGTTGCGGCCGGCCAGGTCGATGGCCTTGGACTGCTCAAAGGTCAGCTGGATCTGGGCGCTCTGGGCCGCGATCAGTGCGTCCACCACCCGGTCCACGTTGCCGCCGGCCAGGAACAGCGTCTCCAGCTCGTTCATCGAAACGTCGATGCCGGCCTTGCGGGCCTTGATCATCGGCGGCACGATGCGCCGGGGATTCACCCGGCGGAACTTCATGCCCACCAGGTTGAAGATGCTGACATGTACGCCGCTCATCAGCGCCGAGAACCACAGCCCCAGCGGGAACAGCGAGAACAGCGCGATCACCAGGAATATAATGATGACCGGTATCGCGATGGAAGTGATGTTGCTGATATTCATAACTCCTTCTCCCTTCCGTTATGCCGTCTTCTCACAGACCACGATTCGGTTGCCCTCCACGCTCTGCACGCGAATGGGCCTGTCCTTGGCGATAAACTCGCCGTCGGACACCACGTTCAGCTTCACGCCGTCAAATTCACCGATGCCCGCGGGCCGCAGCGCCGTGTGCGTCACGCCCTCCCGGCCGATGAAATAGTTCAGGTCGTTGTTCTCGGCCGCGCTGGCCGACACCGCCACGTCGTTGAGCACCAGCTTCGACCTGCTCAGCCGCCCCTTCGACGCCGAATACAGGCAGATCGAAAGCGCGACGCACAGTATCGCCGCCAGTATGGCGAACAATATCAGTCCCTCCGCCAGCGGCGGCTTCAGCAGCACAAACCCCAGCACCAACAGTATGATGCCGGAAATCCCCGGCGCGCCGAAGCCCGGCACATACATCTCCACCACCAGCAGGACCACGCCCACCAGCATCATGATCAGCACGGGAATATTCCCCGCCAAAAGGCTTCCCAGACCTTCCATCGTGCATTCACCTCCTTGTGGCAGGGGACCGGCGTCCGACGCATGCGCGGCAATCTGCCGTCACGACAGCGTCCGCGCCATCCCCAACCCGTATCATGCCCTGATTATAGCACCTCCGGCCGGAAATGAAAACCCCTTTCCGCCGAATCATACAAATTCCCCGCCCAAATGTCGGGGCGGGGAATCTACCGCACCACCGCGCATGCCCGAATGCCGTAAAACCGCAGCCGCTGGATGGTATCGGTGTCGATGACCTCGCCGCACACGGCGATGGGCACGCAGGGGGGACAGCTCAGGGCGGATTCGGCCAGCACGCGGCCCGCGCATTGATCCACGGGCAGCGTCTCCCTCGGGGCCAGGGCGGCCTCACGGATGGACAGCGCCCGCACCGGCGCGTGGAAGGGCGGCGCGGCCCGGAAAACAGCTTCCCGCCGAGGAACCGACAGCAGCGCATCCTCCAGCCGCCGCAGGTCCTCCCCGGCATTGGCGGGGGTGGGCATCAGCGTCAGGAAGTCCGGGTCGTGGAACTCGGGATAGATGTTCCCTTCGATCAGCGCCGCCGCCAGCGCGTCGCCGGTGGCGCCGTAGTCCCCGGCGCGGATCGTCAGCTTCATCGGCTCGTCCCCGGTCAGGGCGTAACCATGGCGGACCAGCGCCGCCTTCACCCCGTCCAGCTCCGGCAGGAACGCCGCCAGCCGGTCGGGCAAGGTCTCCAGGTACGGGTTGCAGGCGTCCAGCGATTGCAGGATCAGCCAGGACGGGCTGGAGGAGCCGAACAGCGCCAGCGCCGCCTTGACCCGCCGGGCGTCGATGTCCAGCCCGGGCCGCAGGTGCAGATACGCCGCGCCGGTGAGGGCGGGCAGCGTCTTGTGGGCGGAGGCGCAGCACAGGTCCGCGCCCAGGTCCATCGGATGGATCGACGGGCGCAGGAAGCGCAGGTAAGCCCCGTGGGCCCCGTCCACCAGCAGCAGTGCGCCATGGCGGTGACAGGCTTTGGCGATGGCGGCGAGGTCCGGAATGTGGCCCAGGTAATCCGGACTGGTCAGGTACACCACCCGGCAGCGTCCCCCCATCCCTTCCAGGGCAGCCTCCACTTCCCCGGCGGTGACGTCGCAGCAGTGGTAGGCCGCGCCCGCCGACGGCCAGAGCCACGCCACGTCGAAGCCCAGCAGCGCCGCCGCGCTGACGAAGGCCCGGTGGGCGTTGCGCCCCGCCAGCACCGTCGCGCCCTCCACCCCGCCGGTGTGCTCCAGGGCCAGCAGCAGCATGGCGCGTATCGCCATGCTGCTGCCCCCGGCGGCGTAGAAGGTGGGCGCACCGAACAGCGCCGAGGCGTTGGCCTCGCTTTCGGCGATGATGCCCCCGGCGGCATACAGCTCGTCCGCGCCGTCGATCTCGGTGATGTCCATCGCCTCCACCCCCAGCAAACCCGCGCCCTTGTGGCCGGGCATGTGCAGCCGCACCGGGGCTTTCGCCGCGTAGGCGCGGACGAAATCGCAGATGGGGGTGGTGACGTTCCCGGTCAGCCCGCGGCCGACAGCTCCCTCCGGGAGGGGGCCTTCCTGCGCCTGGGCGAAATACGGTTCCCTCCGATCATCCATCGTTCTCTCCGAATTGCCGGTCGATCTCCACCATGATGGCGCACTCCATGCGCTTCTTGAACAGCTCGCAGCCGTATTTGTATACGCCGGTGACGCTGCCGGTGGCGTGCCAGGCGTTGGCGGCGCAGCCGCCGGAGCAGTACAGCCGCGCCCAGCAATCCCGGCACTCGGGGCGGGCATAGACGTTGCAGGCGGCGAACTGCTCCTGGACCGGCGCGTTGGTGACGCCCTGCCAGATGTCGCCCAGCCGGAACGCCTCCTCCCCCACGAACTGGTGGCAGGGATACAGGTCACCCCAGGGGGTGACGGCCATGTACTCGGTGCCGCTGCCGCAGCCGGAGATGCGCTTGTAGACGCAGGGCCCGCCGGTGAGGTCGATCATGTAATGGTAGAAGGTGAAGGGCCGGCCCTGGCGGCGGCGCTCAATCATCAGCTTCGCCAGGTCCTCGTACTGTTTGAGCACCACGGGCAGGTCGGCCTCCGTCAGCGCGGCGGGGTCGCCCTCGGGGCAGACCACCGGCTCCATGCTCAGCTGGTCGAAGCCCAGGTCCAGCATGGTTTTGATGTCCTCCAGGAAGTCCGGGTTCGCGTGGGTGAAGGTGCCCCGCATGTAATAGCCCTTGCCGCCCCGCTTCTCGACGAACCGCTGGAACTTCGGCACGATCCGCTCCCAGCTGCCGTTGCCGGCGTAGTCCACCCGGCAGGCGTCGTGGATTTCCCTGCGCCCGTCCAGGCTCAACACCACGTTGTGGCATTCCCGGTTGGCGAAGTCGATCACGTCGTCATCCACCAGCATGCCGTTGGTGGTCAGCGTGAAGCGGAAGCACTTGCCATGCTCCTGCTCGATGGAACGGGCGTAGGCCACCAGCCGCTTGACCACGTCGAAGTTCATCAGCGGCTCTCCGCCGAAGAAGTCCACCTCCAGGTTGCGCCGGGTACCGGAGTGGGCCACCAGGAAGTCCAGCGCCTGCCTGCCCACCTCGAAGCTCATCACGGCCCGTTCGCCGTGGTACTTGCCCTGGCTGGCAAAGCAGTAGGCGCAGTTCAGGTTGCAGGTGTGGGCCACGTGCAGGCACAGCGCCTTCACCACCCCGGAGGTGCGCCTTTTCAGCTCGCCCGCCATGGGCTCGAACACGTCCGGCGCGAACAGCTTCCCGGCGTCCCGAAGGGCGATGACCTGGTCCAGGCATTCGCCGATCTCCCCGGCGGGCAGCTCCGGGTATTTCTCGCCCATGCGGGCCAGGATTTCGCCCCGGTCCCCGCAGCCGCCGTCCATCAGGGCGATGATGTCATAGGCCGCGTCGTCCACCACGTGGACCGAGCCGGAGCACACGTCCAGCACGATGTTATAGCCGCCCAGCTTGTATTGATGTATCATAGTCCATATCTCCCATATGCCACGAATGCCGCCTGTTCAGGCGGCATTCGTGGTGATAACCGTTGGTAATTACTTGTCGGCCTTCTGCTCGCACTGCTGGTTGGCGATGCCGCAGCTGGTCTTGCAGGCGGACTGGCAGGAGGTCTGGCATTCGCCGCAGCCGCCGTTCTTGGCGCTGTCGCACAGGTTGCGGGTTTCAATGGTCTTGATATGCGTCATGTTGATTTCCTCCACATACTTTGATAACTATATCATAGCAGAGGAAGCGCCGGTTGTCAATTGGTTGGGAAGGTTTTTTAACCTATCCGGGGCGGATTATTCGCTACAGGCCAACGTCGATTATTCCCGGTTGACCTGGCCCTGCTTCCCCTTCGCCCGCCGCCGGACCGGCTTTTTCGCGCCCTTCTTCACCTTCGGGGTATCCTTCTCAAACCGCACCGGCGGTCCGTTCTGGGCGGCCTCCACCAGGAACACCGAGAAGCGGCGGATGCCGTTCATGAAGCGGTCGGATTTGGCGGTCCGGGCGGCCTCGTCCTTCTGCCCGGCCATGTCGCTTAAAAATTTCTCCCATTTGCCGGTGGTCACGGCGGAGGCGATCTGCTCCGGCACCACCGAGATCAACTGCCGCCCCTTTTCGGTGGACACGATGCTCTTGCCCTTGCGCCGGGCATAGCCCACCTCGATCAGTCGCTCGATGGTGGCCGCCCGGGTGGCGGGGGTGCCCAGGCCCGAGGACTTCATCTGCTCCCGCAGGGTCTCGTCCTCGATGTCCCGGCCCGCGTTCTCCATCAGGCTGAGCAGTGAGGCGTCGGTGTGGGAGGGCGGCGGCTCGGTTTGGCAGGTCTTGACGCTGGCCTTTTCCACCGCGCGGGTATCCCCCACCGCCAGCTTGGGCAGCGGCGGCTCCCTGTCGTCGCCCTTGTCGCCCCGGTAAAGCGCCCGCCAGCCCTCCTTCAGCGGCATCGCGCCGTTGGATTTGAAGGCGTGCTCCCCCACCTTCGTGACCACCCGCGCCGCCTCGTATTCGTAGTGGGGATAGTGGGCCGCGATCAGCCGCCGGGCGATCATGTCGAACAGCAGCGCCTCGTCCCGGGTCAGGCTCTGGGAATTGGCCGTCTTTTCCGTGGGCACGATGGCGTGGTGGTCGCTGATCTTGCTGTTGTCGTAGAACCGCTTGTCCTTCAGATTCCAGTTCAGCTCCGGCGACTCCACAAAGGCCCCATAGGCCGGCGGCAGCTTCTTCAGCGTGGCGGCGATCTTCGGCTTCATGTCGTCGGGCAAGTAGCGGCTGTCGGTGCGGGGATAGGTGATCAGCTTGTGGGTCTCGTACAGCGACTGGGCCAGCTTCAGCGTCTTGTCCGCGGAATAGCCCAGTTTCTTGTTGGCCTCCCGCTGCAGGCTGGTCAGGTCGTACAGCTGGGGCGGCGGCACCTTCTTGCGGGTCGTCTTGCTCTCGGTCACCGTGCCGGTCCCACCTGTCACCGCGGCGCGGATGGCCTCGGCCTGGTCCCGGTCCTCGCAGCGGGTCTTTTTCGTCTTCGGGTTGACCCACAGGCCCTCGTAATCCCCAAAGTCAGCGCGAATCTCCCAGTAGTCCTCCGGCACGAAGTGCTCGATCTCCAAATCCCGCTTCACGATCAGGTTCAGCGTGGGCGTCTGCACCCGGCCCACGGACAGGTGGGCGTCGTAGGCCAGGGAAAAGGCCCGGGAGGCGTTCATGCCCACCAGCCAATCCGCCTCGCTGCGGCAGCGGGCGCTCTCGTACAGGGCGTCATAGTACGCCGAAGGCTTCAGCTCGGCAAAGCCCTGGCGGATGGCCGCGTCGGTCATCGACGAGATCCACAGCCGCTCCACCGGCTTTTTGCAGCCCGCCTTCTGGTAGATGTACCGGAAGATCAGCTCGCCCTCCCGGGCGCTGTCGGTGGCGCAGATCAGGCTGACGATCTCCCTGTTCAGCATCCAGCCCTTGACCACGGCGAACTGGTCCTTTGTGCCGGGCAGCACCTTCAGCGGGATGCGCTCCGGCAGCATCGGCAGATCCTCCATGCGCCACTTCACCCACTGCGGGTCCGTCTCCCCCGGCTCGCACAGCGAAACCAGGTGGCCGACGGCCCAGGTAACGACGTAATCCTCGCCCACCAGGCATCCCTCGCCCCGTCCCTTCACGCCCAGCACCCGGGCAATGTCCCGGGCCACGGAGGGCTTCTCGGCGACGATCAGCTTCTTGGCCATACGCGACTCCTCTATCATCCGTATCGGGTCAAACCCGTCCCATTTTATCAAATCCCCCGCCTTTTTTCAACCCACCCGCGACCGGGATTTTCAAGACGCTGTAGCGCCGGCGGCAATAATGGATTGAAGGTGGCGTTTGGAAGCTGGTAAATTCTGATTTGTCGCGGGCTTGCGCCCGTTTGAAGGGGGACAGGTCCCCCTTCAATACATCCTCCTCAGATTTGCCTGAAATCGCAGGCGATTTCCGGGCGGCAAATCTGCAAGGAAGCCTTTTTTGCTCTGGTC
>JAFWEL010000172.1 GCA_017512905.1 Clostridia bacterium | reverse complement strand
CCTCTGGGAGGGAGCCTTAAAAAGGCCCTGTTTCCAGCACTTCCCCAAAGCCTCCCTCTCAGAGGGAGGTGGCCCCGTAGGGGCCGGAAGGAGTCCGTCACCCCATATTCTGACTAACGCCATTCTGATTTATCGAGCTGACGCTCGACAAATCAGAATTTACGTTCCCACGGATTGCGAAATGATCCCGTATGCGGTACAATGATAGCATAGAGAATCCCTGACGAGGTGATTATCCATGCGAATCGTGGTCAAGGTGGGCACGTCCACCCTCGCCCATCCCACCGGGCACATGAACATCCGGCGGGTGGAGGCGCTGTGCAAGGTGCTCAGCGACGTGAAGAATGCCGGGCACGAGGTGATCCTGGTATCCTCGGGCGCCATCGGCATGGGCGTGGGCAAGCTGTCGCTGAACCAGCGCCCCGCCGACATCCCCACCAAGCAGGCGGCCGCCGCCGTGGGCCAGTGCGAGCTGATGTACACCTACGACCGGCTTTTCTCCGAGTATAACCACACCGTGGCCCAACTGCTGGTCACCGGCAGCGACGTGGAGGACGAAACCCGCCGCGCCCACTTCCACAACACCCTCTACCGGCTGCTGGAGCTGGGCGCGCTGCCGGTCATCAACGAGAATGACACCATCGCCACCGATGAGATCGTCATCGGCGACAACGACACCCTGTCGGCCATTGTGGCCGCCACAGTGCAGGCCGACCTGCTGGTGCTGTTGAGCGACATCGAGGGCCTGTACACCGCCGACCCCCGCAGCGACGCCGACGCGAAGCTGATCCCCGTGGTGGCGGCCATCACCCCCGAGATCGAGGCCCTGGCAGGAGGCAACGGCACATCCCTGGGCACCGGCGGCATGGTCACCAAGCTCCGGGCCGCCCGCATCGCCGGGGAATCCGGCATCGACATGGTCATCGCCAACGGCGCAAGGCCGGCGCTGATCTATGATATTATCGAAGGCAAGAACGTGGGAACGCGGTTTGTGGGCATCAGGGACATCGAGTGCCCGGAAAACTGTCCGGTAGACAGTTTTCAGTGAGATGGGGCCGGCAGGCCCAAAGAACAGGAAACAAGGGAACAGGAATAGCGTCAGCCTTCCCCATAGAGGATGCTCCATGACCCAAAGGAGGACCATCACATGATGACTCATGATATTCTTCGCGCCGCTCGCGCCGCGTGGCCGGCGCTGCAAACCGCTGACACGACGAAGAAGAACGCCGCGCTGAACGCCATGGCGGACGCGCTGCTGGAAAACGTCGACGACATACTGGCCGCGAACCTGTTGGACATGACCAGCGCCCAGGGCCACATCAGCGAGGTCATGCTGGACCGGCTGCGCCTGACCGAAGACCGGATCAAGGCCATGGCCGACGGCATCCGCGAGGTGGCGGCGCTGCCCGACCCGGTGGGCGCGGTGATCGCCCATGTGGAGCGCCCCAACGGCCTGGTGATCGAGCGCACCCGGGTGGCCATGGGCGTGATCGCCATCATCTACGAGAGCCGGCCCAACGTCACCAGCGATGCCGCCGCCCTGGCCCTGAAGGCCGGCAGCGCCTGTGTGCTGCGGGGCGGCAAGGAGGCCTTTAACTCCGCCGACGCCATCGTGGAGGCCCTGCAGGCGGGGCTGGAAAGCGTTGGCCTGCCCGCCGCGCTGGTGCAGCTGGTGCAGGACACCACCCGCCAGAGCGCCAGCGACCTGATGACCGCCGTGGGCCTGGTGGACCTGCTGATCCCCCGGGGCGGCGCGGGACTGATCAAGGCCGTCACCGAAAACGCCAAGGTGCCCTGCATCCAGACCGGCACCGGCATCTGCCACGTCTACGTGGACGCCGCCGCCGACCAGGCCATGGCGCTGGACATCATCGACAACGCCAAGACCAGCCGCCCGTCGGTGTGCAACGCCGAAGAGGTGCTGCTGGTGCACGAAGCCGTCGCCGCTGACTTCCTGCCGAAGCTGAAAAAGCGGCTGGTGGACGATCGGGCGGCAAAGGGCCTCACTCCCGTGGAGCTGCGGCTGGACCCCCGGGCCGCCGAAATCATCCCCGGCAAAGCCGCTGGAAAGAACGACTTCGACACCGAATTCCTGGACTACATCCTCGCGGTGAAGGTCGTGGACAGCGCCGATCAGGCCATCGCCCACATCCAGAAGCACTCCACCGGCCACAGCGAAGCCGTCGTCTCCCGCGACCAGGCCGTGCAGGACGCCTTTGCCAAGGGCGTGGACAGCGCCGCGGTCTACCTGAACTGCTCCACCCGCTTCACCGACGGCGGCGAGTTCGGCCTGGGCTGCGAGATGGGCATCTCCACCCAAAAGCTCCACGCCCGCGGCCCCATGGGGCTGGAGGAGCTGACGACGTACAAGTACATCATCCGGGGGAACGGCCAGACGCGGTAAATGCAACAGCGGCGCCTACCGCCATCGTTCCCTCATTCCGGAGAACGGTGGCGGCGCAGGCGCCGCCGCTGCATGGTATTTGTAGCGTGACCCCCAGACCGGCTACTTCCTGAATATGGCTCATTTTCAGCTTTATGGCTCGACATTCGCAGGATGACTACAATCCTGATACCGCAAATACAAAACAACGTATTCCCATTCCAGCCAATATACCATATAATGCACGTTTACGATTATTACTCTCAATATTCAGATAATATTGCTTATATCCATCAATTATGCATGGTACAGGAAGAAGAATGCCAATCGCAGAATAACCTCATTCTGACCGTCATGCTCGCATTTGCCGAATATGAACGCGGAATGATAGTGGAGCGAACCCAGACCGCGAAACAGCTTTTGCGGCAAAACTCCGACTTCAAGGATGGTCGCCCTTGCAAATTTACTGACGCCCAGCTTGCTTTTGCCCTTGGATTGCTGGAGGATGGGAAAAGCTATAAACAGGTGAGGGAGCTTACGGGGATTAGCAAAAGCACGCTGGTGCGGGCGAGACGAACATAATAAGAGCCCTGCCGTATTCCTGATCAACAGGTACAGCAGGGCGTTTTGTGAAACTACTCTTGAATTGTCACAGCCTGTGCTTTCGACCAAGCGGAATAGTAGTTCTTCTTCTTAACTACCTTGTAGGTCCGTATCCTCACGTAATACTTCTTTCCAGCTTTCAGCTTTTTGATGGTCGCGCTGACAGTCTTGGCTTTCTTAACCGTTACCTTCTTGCTGTTTGCAAAGTTCATTTTTAGACTGTATTCGATTTGATAGCCCGTGATGCCAGTTTGCTTCTTCCACTTGACGGTGAACTGTGTTTTTCCAGCGATCAGCTTGGAAATGGCAATTGCTTTGGGGTTGATTTTGAAGGTCGCCTCTGCTGTTCCTGTATATTTACCTTTGCCCTTGACTGTCACTGTGGCGGTGCCGATGGTTTTGCTGTTCTTGTAGGAGACAGTGTAGTCCGTACCCTTTTTCAGTGCCTTTTTACCATACTTCACTGTTATAGTGGGCATTAGTGCTTTTCCTGTGTAGGTCTGGTTTTTCACCGTTACCTTGCACTTGGACAGGTTAATCTTTGGTGTAACTGTGGGCGTAGGTGTGGCTGTGGGCGTAGGCATTGGTGTTAGTGTGGGGTTTGGCATTGCGGTTAGCGTAGGCGTAACGGTTGGCAATGATTCATTAGTTGGTGAAGGGAAGGAGCTTACCACTTTAACAGTATTCGGGTATTTATCCGAAAGAATAGCGTAAGGCAATTCTTGTGAATAATTTCCAATAGCATCAGTAAAGTATATCTCGAATAAAGCGTATTCCCCTTCGAGCCAATTAGTGTCGACATTAAAAGTTGCTATCCAAGTTGTGTCATCTTTCTTCGTAAAATCAATTCGATGTCGAGATGTATGTTGTGTGGCATCTGTTAGAGTATTCATAACCTGGACATATCCCCAAGATACTCCGCTATCATCACTAACAGTTGCTGTTACAGTAAATGATTCTCCTGCAGT
>JAFWEL010000139.1 GCA_017512905.1 Clostridia bacterium | reverse complement strand
GCTTCCTTGCAGATTTGCCGCCCGGAAATCGCTTGCGACGCGAAGCTAGTCCTTTAGGACGATTTCAGGCAAATCTGAGGAGGATGTATTGAAGGGGGACCTGTCCCCCTTCAAACGGGCGCAAGCCCGCGATAAATCAGAATTTACCCGTCCTTGCAAACACATTCAAAGATCACCTTCGCCACGCCGTCGCCAGCGTCGGTGTCGGCGACGATCCGGGCGATTTGCTTGACCTCGTCGGTGGCGTTGCCCACGGCCACGGGCCAGCCTACGGCGCGAAGCATGTCCAGGTCGTTGGCGTTGTCGCCGAAGGCCATGCAGTCCGCCAGGTCGACGCCCAGCCGCTCCGCCAGCCAACCCAGGGAGGCCGCCTTGCCCATGCCGTGGGACATCAGCTCCACATTGCGCCAGGAGGAGTGGGTCACGAGGGCGTTTGTCTCCCGCTCCAGGGCCCCGCGCACCTCCTCGATCAGGGCGGTATTCTCGGTGAGGCCCTCCAGCTTGTATACCCTGTCCAGCGCCTCGGCCTCAAAGGCGTCCCGGTCGTCGATCACCAGCCTGCCGCCGCCCATGTAGCCCTTGATCATCGACGAGGGATGGACCAGCGCCGGGGTGTTCAGGCAGTACAGCGCCCCGGGGACGTAGCTATTGATCTGCACGTTGTAGCGGCGCAGCACGGCGTACACCCTTTCGACATCCGCCGGGTCCATGAAGCGCTCGTGCCAGACGGCCCCGTCCGGGCCCAGCACCGCGCTGCCGTTGACGATCACGATGGGCTGGTCTGCCGTGCCGCACTGGCGGATCACGTCGCCCAGCGCGCCGATCCAGCGCCCGCTGACGATGACGAAGGGTATGCCCCGCTCCCGGCACAGCGCCACCGCCCGACGCGTGGCGTCGGAAATGGTCCCGCCCCGGGGAAGTATGGTGCCGTCCACGTCCGTGGCGATCATGCGTATGGGCATCGGTGCATACCTCCGTGGAGTTGTAATGGTTTATTCAAATTCTGATTCATCAAGCATCGGCTCGATGAATCAGAATTTTCCCCACTCCGGCGTCCGGGCCTCGAAGATCATGCCCCGGTAGTCGACGAGGGGGCTGTCGTCGGAGACCGTCAGCCGCTCGTGCCAGAGGCAGAGCCTTGCACACTGGTAGCGGCGGTTGGCGGCGCGGTCGCCGTAGCGGTCGTCCCCCAGCAGCGGGTGGCCGAAGTCGGCCATGTGGGCGCGCAGCTGGTGGGTGCGGCCGGTGACGGGCTCCAGGGCCACCTCGGTCAGGCCGTTCCCCCGGGCCCCGATCACCCGGTAGCGGGTGCGGATGGGCTTCGCGCCAGGGGCGCTGTTATGCAGGATTTTCACCTCTGCCCGACGGGCGTCCTTGAGGAGGAAGGCGTCCAGCGTGCCCTCCGGCCTGTCGAAGGTCCCGACGGCCAGGGCCCGATACGCCTTGCCCACGCCCCGATGGTCCCGGAAGGCGTCGAGGGCCTGCTCCAGCACGGCTTCGTCCGCCGCGGCCAGCACGATGCCGCCGGTGGCCGCGTCCAGCCGGTGGCACAGCCGCGCCCCGGGCCAGCGCCTTTCGAGCCGGGTGAGCAGGGTGTCCGCGCCCACACCGTCCCGGTCCACGTCCACCGGCAGGCCCTGGGGCTTCACGGCCACGATCAGCCGGCCGTCGCTGAACAGGATCTCCGGGGCGGGCTCCAGCCAGCGGGCGTCGATATACAGCGAAAGGGCGTCTCCGCCCTTCACGATGGCTTCAGCGCCGCAGCGCGCGCCGTTCACCCGCACGTCCTTCTTTTTCAGCGCCTCCCGGATGATCCACCCCGGCAGCATGGGCCAGGCCCTGCGCAGGTAGCGCTCCAGGGGCATGGCGGGTATCCCGCCGGGAACGGTATGGCTCGTCATGGGGCATCCTCCTCGGGCCAGGCCAGGTAGAGCTCCTCGTAGCGCAGCGGCTCCACGGCCCCATCTGACATATTCGCCAGCCGCGCCAAAAATCCTTCTTCATCGGCGCAGCGCACCACCAATGTATAGGTGACCACGTCTGTGAACGCCTTGTCCTCCACCCGCACCGGCTCGTCCTTCAAAAAAAAGTCCATCCGGTTGATCATCGGGTAGCCGATCTCCATCAGGTATCGGGCCGTGGGGTGCATCGTGCCCACGCCCGACGCCCGCAGCGCCGCCACCGCGCCCTGGGAATAGGCCCGCACCAGGCCGCCCGCCCCCAGCAGTATGCCGCCGAAGTAGCGGGTCACCACCACGGCGCAGTTGGTGACGCCCCGGGCCTTCATCACCTCGATGATGGGCATGCCCGCGGTGCCCCCCGGCTCGCCGTCGTCGGAATAGCGCATCACGCCCATGTTGGGCCCGATGATGTAAGCGTAGCAGTTGTGGGTGGCGTCCTTGTACTTCGCGCGCATCTCGGAAAGAAAGGCCAGCGCCTCCTCCTCCGTCCCGCAGGGCCGCCCATGGCCGATAAACCGGGATTTATTGACGACAAACTCCTCCTGAGCGTCGCGCAGGAGGGTCTTGTAGGGCTTGAGGGACATGGGGCCTCCTTTCATAAATTCTGATTTGTCGCGGAGCGACAAATCAGAATTCAATCACGTATCTCTTATACGCATTCACACACGTCGTCTCACCGTACTTCCGCTCACGCTGGAAGCCCAGGGCGCCGTATTCCTGGTGGACGTGGCCGTAGACCAGGTAGCGGGGCTGCCAGCGGTCCATCAGCTTCAGGAAGGTTTCAAAGCCCCGGTGGGGAATGTCGTCCAGGTCGCCGACGCCCCGGGCGGGGGCGTGGGTCAGCAGGATGTCGAAGCCCCGGTTTCTGTGCAGCTTCCACCACAGCTTGCGGGCGCGGCGGGCCATCTGGCGCTCGGTGTGCATGTAGGGCTCGTTGGGCCGGTAGCGCATGCTGCCCCCCAGGCCCAGCACCCGCACACCGTTGACCACGCAGATGTCGTCGTCCACGCAGGTGCAGCCCTCGGGGGGCTTCTTGTCGTAGCCCTTGTCGTGGTTGCCGTGGACGTAGAGGATCGGCGCGTTGGTAAAGCAGGTCAGGAAGGACAGATACTCCGCGGGCAGGTCGCCGCAGGAGAGGATCAGGTCGATCCCCTCCAGCAACCGCCGGTCCAGATAGTCCCAAAGCGCCTTGTCCGCAACGTCGGAAAGCACCATGATCTTCATGCCGGACGCCCCTTTTGTATGGTCGGATAGAAAGATCCTTCGGCTTCGCTCAGGATGACGGAGGAAGCCGGCCTTTCAGTGTATTGCGATCGAATGAAGCGACAGCGCCGCCATTGAGGGAACCGTGGCGGCAGATTGCCGCCGCTACAGCTATTCCTAGGTAAATCAAGGGAAATCAACGCAGAAATGCAGGCAAAGACGCCGAAAATGCGGCGCGGCGATTTAGAAACACGCCCTAATCCCTATTCCCTATTCCCTACTTCTTCGCTTCCGCCTGCAGCTCCTCCGCCCGCCAGCTGAACGCCGAGGGCGAGGGCATTTCGATCTCGCGGATGCCCTGGAGCTCCACCAGGGCGCGGGCCTCGTCCTTCAGCTCGTCGATGGCCGGGAAGCCGCCCACCACGTTGTCCACCAGCCAGTTCATGGCGATGATGTCGGCGGGGCTGAGCTTGCCCTCCACGGGGCAGCGGATCTCACCGGCCTGGTCGCGGATGATGCTCTCGAAGGGCCAGAACACGCCCTCGCGGATGTGCTCCTTCACCAGCTCCACCAGCCGCTTCAGGCCGATGTCCATGCGCTGGGACATCACCAGGTCCACCGCGTCGGAGGACAGGCCCCACCAGTAATTCACGGCCTTGGGCTTGTCGGTACCGGTATCCTTCCAGTTGCCCTTCAACACGCTGCGGGTCAGGGATTCATAGATGCGGCTCCAGTCCAGCACCGGGATGGCCAGGCTCTCCTTCTGGCCGTCCACCTGGGTATACAGGCCGTATTCCACGGCGTGGTGGCTGGGCGCGCCCACGTCCAGACTGGAGATGACCTGCACCGACCGGTCCCCGAAGGGGTCGGCGGGGTCGAAGTCCTTCCGGGTGGACCAGGCCAGGCAGACCTTGACCCTCGGGTTCACCATCCGCGCCCCCAGGGCGAAGGCGTTGATGCTGGCGGCCATGCCGGCGATGGGATAATCGGCGATGTAGCCCACCTTGTCATTGGTGGTCAGGGCCCCGGCGATCATGCCGATGAGGAACTTGACCTCGTAGATGCGCAGGTAGTAGCTGCGCACCCGCTGCCAGGAGGCCAGCAGCGAGCAGTTCAGGATCTTCGCGTCCGGGTGCTTCACCGACTGCTTCATGCAGGCGGCCAGCATCACCGGCGAGGTGGTGAAGATCAGCTTGTTGCCCTCCTGGATCAGCCGCTCGATCTCGGCTTCAAAGTTTGCCGGGTCCGGGCAGACGCAGACGGTGGCCTTCACCCGGTCCCCCATCTCGTTTTCCAGGTTGATCCGCCCCAGGTCGTGCCAGTAGGTCCAGCCGGACTGGTAGGGCTCCCGGTTGTACAGGAAGGCCACCTTCACGCTGGAAGGGCCGAACAGGGTGTTCAGCAGGCCGCCCTGCTTCTGTTCCGCCGGCTTCATGATGAGGGCGACGTTTTCCGGCTCCTTGTCCTTTTCAAACTCGCCCCACAGCGCCTTCACCTCGCCGCGAATCTCGGGCTCGTACTTCCGGGGCGCTTCGGCGTAGCCGGTGGCCGCCAGGTAGATCAGGAAGGCGTCGCCGGTGGTGGCAGGGAGCCGGCCCGGATCGCTGACGGCCTCCCGGGCCTTGTATTCGGCACGAAAGCGCATGTAGGCGGCCAGGAAGTCGCTCAGTTCCTCGCTGGTCCACTTTTCCCCGGGGGTCTTCCCCACCAGCGCGTACAGCTTGGCGTAGCTGCCGGGGCGGGAGAACCACAGGTAGTTGATGCCGGTATCGGCGTAAAAGGGCAGGAATTCGTAGTAAAGCTGGTTGACCGGGTCGTCGGTGCGGCCGGGCATCACCCGGGTGACCTCGGCCTCGATGTACACCGCGTCCAAGTATTTCATCACGCTGACGCGCTTGTTGCCCTCCACCAGGTAAAACTGGTTCAGGTATTCCAGGGCCTTGACCGGCTGGTTCATGCCCTGCTCCACCACGCTGTCGCAGAGGGTGACCCACTTGCGGGCAAACTCCGAGCCCGGGTCCAGCACGGGCATGAAATTGGGCGCGAAGGCGTTGGTGCGGCCCTTCGACGCCGTGCCCACCACCTTCGTCAGCGGGATCTGGATCAGTCCCAGCGACACGCGGCTGAGGCTGTTCAGCTGGGGCTCCACCTCCTCCAGCACCGGCAGGGACGGGTTCAGCCCCCGCTGCAGGCTGTTGTGGTAGGCCTTCAGGCCCTGCTTTCGCGCTTTGGCATAGGCATCGATTCCAACCATGTTTCTCACGCTCCTGTCCTTCAGGGTTCATTCATCGCGCTGTGCGCGCCTGCAAGAGTATAGAGAAGGAAGGTTAAAAGGACAAGCGTCGGTTTGTCAAGTTATGAGGGCGAATCTCAATTGAAGCGGCTCAGGAACTGTATGGTCCGCTCGTGGGTGGGATTGTTGATGATGTCCGTCGGGTTGCCCTGCTCCACGATCACGCCGCCGTCCATGAAGATGACGTGGTCGGACACGTCCCGGGCGAAGGCCATCTCGTGGGTGACGATGACCATGGTCATGTGCTCCGCGGCCAGCCCCCGGATGACCTTCAGGATCTCGCCGGTCAGCTCCGGGTCCAGGGCCGAGGTAGGCTCGTCGAAGAACAGCATCTTCGGCTTCATGGCCAGCGCCCGGGCGATGGACACCCGCTGCTGCTGGCCGCCGGAAAGCTGGTAGGGATAGGCGTCCTCCCGGTCGGAAAGCCCCATCCGGGAAAGCAGGTCACGGGCGGTGGCGTAGACCTCAGCCTTGTCCCGCTTCTGGATCAGCATCGGGGCCTCGGTGATGTTCTTCAGCACCGTGTAGTGGGGAAACAGGTTGAAGTTCTGGAACACCAGCCCGAAGCAGGAGCGCAGCTGGTGCAGCTCGGCGTTGGAGGCGTAGACGGCCCTGCCGCCCTCGTCCCGCACGGCGCTCTTGCCCAGGTATTTCAGGCTGCCGCCGTCCATGGTCTCCAGCAGCGTGGCGCAGCGCAGCAGCGTGGACTTGCCGGAGCCCGACGGCCCGATGATGGACACCACCTGGCCCTCGCTGACGGTCAGGGAGATGTCGTGCAGCACCTCTTTGCCGTCAAACTGCTTGCGGCAGTGCTCGATTTCAAGGATATTCATAAGCTCGCCCCCTTACCTGTAGTAGCTCAGCGCCTTCTCGCACCGGGACATGGCGAAGGCCACGATCGAGTTCATCAGATAATAGAACACGCCGGCGATGACGAAGGGCAGGAAGCTGGACTGGCTGTTGGCGATCTGCTTGCCGATGGAGAACATCTCCATGTAGGCCAGCGTGAAGGCCATCGACGTGTCCTTCACCAGGGTAATCACCTCGTTGGTCACGCTGGGCAGTATGCGTTTGACCACCTGGGGCAGTATGATGCGCATGAAGGTCTGGCCCTTGCTGTAGCCCAGCACGTGGGCGGCCTCGTACTGGCCCACCGGCATCGATTCGATGCCGCCGCGGTAGATCTCCGCGAAGTAGGCCGCATAGTTGAGTGAGAAGGCGATGATGATGGCCAGCAGCTTCTCCTTCACCAGCAGCGTGTAGCCGAACAGGTAGAAGGGGCCGTAGGCCACCGCGATCAGCTGCAGCATCAGCGGCGTGCCCCGGAGGATGGATATGCAGGCGCTGGTGATCGCGCTGACGACCCGGTTCTTCGACATGCGCATCAGCGCCACCAGCAGTCCCAGGGGCAGCGAAAACAGCAGCGTTAAAAAGAAGATGGCGCAGGTCCGCCCCAGGCCCTCGCTCATCTTGACGATCATAGCGGTAAGCGTCATTGGGTTTGCTCCTTGTTGGTTGGTTTGGACAAATCAGAATTTGTCACCATACGCAATCAAAGGGCACGTCGGGGGACGGCCCTTTGATGGTTATTATTGCGATGCCGGGCTTACTTCGCCAGGCACAGGTTGGCGGTGTCCAGGCCGTACTTCTCGGCCAGGGAGACGTAGGTGCCGTCCTCCACCAGCTGCATGAAGGCGTCCTCCACCTGCTTGCACATTTCGGCGTCGGCCTTGCGGAAGCAGATGCCGTACTTCTCGGCGGCGAAAGGCTCGGCCACGCAGTAGTAATCCTCGCCGTACTCGGCGATCTTGCCGTTGGCCACGCCGATGTCGATGGCCAAGGCGTCGATGGCGCCGGCCATCAGCTCGGTGAAGGCGATGTTGTAGTTCTCATAGCGCACCAGCTCGCCGAAGGAAGCGCCGAATTCCGCCGCGTCGCCGCCGTCGGACAGCAGGATGTCGGCCGAAGTGCCCAACTGCACGCCCACGCGCTTGCCGGACACGTCATCCAGCTTCTCGATGCCGCTGCCCTTCTTGGTCAGGATCATCTGGCTGTTGTCGGAATAGGCCATGGAGATGGTGTAGGCCTCGGGATCGATCACGTCGATGGTCAGGCCGGACCAGATGCAGTCCATCTCTTCGGCGTCCAGCTGGATCAGCTTGGTGTCCCAGTTGATCGGCACGACCTCCTGGGTCCAGCCCAGTATCTCGCAGACCTTCGCGCACATTTCAACGTCATAGCCGGTATAGCTGCCGTCGTCACCCATGTAGGAATAGGGCGGATACTCGGCGTCGATGCCCATGCGGAATACGGTGCCCTCAGCGCCGGCGCAGGCGATCAGCGCAAACATCATAACCAGAATGGCCGCAAGCAGTTTCTTCATCTTATTTTCCTCCAAAGCATTGTTATGTTGTAATGTCAGTTTAACACTTTATAATGCTAAAGTACAGAGGCAGAATGTTAATTTTTATGGCAATTGATGTAATACCCTTCCGGGCTGATGACGGGCATCCGTTCCCCCACAAGTTTAACACACTCTTCCTTGCCCCTTTCCCCGGGGCATGCTATAATATTCAGGTTGAATTCGGACGGTCCGCTGCCACGCGCTGGTCATGAACGTCCTGGTGAGGAAAGGAGGAACATCCCATGAATGAGATCATCCGTTCCATCGAGAGCGCCCAGCTCAAGAAGGACATCCCCCAGTTCGCGGTCGGCGATACCGTTCGCGTTCAGGTGAAGGTTGTCGAAGGCTCCCGCGAACGTCTGCAGGCCTTTGAAGGCGTGGTCATCGCCCGCCGCAACGGCTCTGTCCGCGAAACGTTCACCGTTCGCCGCACTTCCTACGGCGTCGGCGTCGAGCGCACGTTCCCGCTGCACAGCCCCCGCGTGGACAGCATCAAGGTTGTCCGTCGTGGCAAGGTGCGTCGCGCGAAGCTGTACTATCTGCGTCAGCTCAGCGGCAAGGCGGCCAAGGTCAAGGAGAGGACTTAATTCTTTCAGACCTCATTCGGGAATCGCTATGGCGGTTCCCGTTTTCATTAAGGCTTTAGATCAATTCTGATTTGTCGAGCTGATGACGAACTCCCCTTTGGCTAACTTACCGGGGGTATCGGGGGCGGTAGCGCCCCGATCTTTAATCGTACGCGGCGGCGTGTACGCCGCGGGCGGGGCCTTTTTTGCGGCAGGGAGCCTG
>JAFWEL010000138.1 GCA_017512905.1 Clostridia bacterium | reverse complement strand
GACCAGAGCAAAAAAGGCTTCCTTGCAGATTTGCCGCCCGGAAATCGCCTGCGATTTCAGGCAAATCTGAGGAGGATGTATTGAAGGGGGACCTGTCCCCCTTCAAACGGGCGCAAGCCCGCGACAAATCAGAATTTCCCGCGCGAAGGAGGTAAGCCATGAGCGCATTGGATGTTGTATTGATCGTCGCCATCGCCGGGGCGCTGGGGTTCGCGGTGTGGCGGGTAGTGCGCAATCGCAGGCAGGGCAAGACGGCCTGTGGCTGCGATTGTGGCAGCTGCACCTGCGGGTGCAGAAAGAAAAAATAGGCGCGCAAACAAAGGGACAGCCCTTTGCCCCGTGGGCAATCGGGCTGTCCCTTTTGTTTGCCTCACACCGCTTCGACGCCCTCGAACTGGCTGCGGTAGAGGCTGGCGTAGAAGCCGCCCTTCGCCAGCAGGGAGGTGTGGTCGCCCTGCTCGACGATGCGGCCGTCCCGCATGACGAGGATCACGTCGGCCTCGCGGATGGTGGACAGGCGGTGGGCGACGATGAAGGACGTCCGGCCCGACATCATCCGGGCGAAGGCGGACTGGATCTTCAGCTCGGTGCGGGTGTCGATGGAGGAGGTGGCCTCGTCCAGGATCAGCATCGGTGGCAGGGCGAGGGGAGCAGAGGTATCCGGGCGCTCGATATCCACGGGCCTGCCGGCCCCATCTCGCTGAAAAGTGTCCACAGGACACTTTTCCTGGCGCTCCTTGCCCACGGGCCTGCCGGCCCCATCTCGCTGAAAAATGTCCACTGGACATTTTTCCGGGCGCTCCTTGCCCACGGGCCTGCCGGCCCCATCTCGCTGAAAAGTGTCCACTGGACACTTTTCCGGGCGCTCGATGCCCACGGGCCTGCCGGCCCCATCTCGCTGAAAAGTGTCCACTGGACACTTTTCCGGGCGCTCCTTGCCCACGGGCCTGCCGGCCCCATCTTGCTGAAAAATGTCCACTGGACATTTTTCCGGGCGCTCCTTGCCCACGGGCCTGCCGGCCCCATCTCGCTGAAAAGTGTCCACTGGACACTTTTCCTGGCGCTCGATGCCCAGCATGACGCGGCTGATGCACAGCAGCTGCTTCTGGCCCTGGGACAGCAGGCCGCCGTCCTCGCCGATGACGGTGTCGTAGCCGTCGGGCAGGCGGGTGATGAAGCCGTGGGCGTGGGCGGCCTTTGCCGCGGCCTCCACCTGGGCCGGGGTGGCATTGGGACTGCCGAAGGCGATGTTCTCTCGGATGGTGCCGGCCTTGAGCCAGGTTTCCTGGAGGACCATGCCGTAGGCGGCGCGCAGGCTGGCGCGGGGCACGGCCTGGATATTTCGCCCGTCCACGGCGATCGCGCCGGCCTGGGGCTCGTAGAAGCGCATCAGCAGGTTGATCAGCGTGGTCTTGCCGCAGCCGGTGGGGCCGACGATGGCCACCCGCTGGCCGGGCTGTACCGACAGGCTGAAGTCCCGGATCAGGGGCCGGTCGGGGGTGTAGGCGAAATCCACGCGCTCCCAGTCCACCCGGCCCCGGACATCGGCAAGCGGCTGCGCATCAGGGGCGTCGGGGGTCTCGGCGGGGGCCTCGATCAGCTCAAACAGCCGGGCGGCGCAGGCAATGGCGTTTTGCAGCTCCGTGACCACGCCGGAGATCTCGTTGAAGGGCTTGGTGTATTGGTTGGCGTAGCTGAGGAAGGCCGTCAGCGTGCCCACGGTCATGCCCGCGCCGGAGAGGGCCACCAGTGCGCCGGCCAGCGCCACCAGCGCGTAGACCACCGAGTTGACGAAGCGGGTACAGGGGTTGGTGAGGGAGGAATAGAAGGTCGCCTTCAGGGAGCAGTCCCGCAGGCGCTCGTTGATGCCGTCGAAGGCGGCGGTCTCGGCGTCCTCCCGGCCGAAGGCCTGGACCACCTTCAGGTTGCCGACGCGCTCGTCGATGAAGGCGGTCTGCTCGCCCCGGACCTCGGACTGGGCCCTGAACATGGCGTAGGTGCGCCGGGCGATGAAACGGGCCACGAACAGCGACAGCGGCGTCACGCCCACCACCACCAGCGTGATCGGCACGCTCTGGGTGAACATGAAGGCCAGCGTCAGCAGCATCGTCAGCGCGCCGGAGAACAGCTGGGTGAAGCCCATCAGCAGCCCGTCGGCCAGCTGGTCGGCGTCGGCGATGACCCGGCTGACCGTCTCGCCGTGGGGATGGGCGTCGATGTAGGCCAGGGGCAGGCGGTTGATGTGGGCCAGGGCCTCCTCGCGCAGGTCCCGCACCACGTCGAAGGTGACCCGGTTGTTGACGATGTTCATGACCCACTGGCCCAGGGCCGTGATCGCCACGCAGACGCCGATGCGCCACAGCAGCGGCCAGATCACGTCAAAGCGCACGGCCCCGGCCCCGACGATGCCGTCGATAGCCCGGCCCACCAGGATCGGCACCATCAGCGTCAGCACCACCGTCAGGGCCGACAGTCCCAGCGACAGCAGCACCAGCCACCGGTAGCGCCCGATGCGGCGCAGTACCTTGCCGATCGTGGCGGTTTGGGCGGAGGAGGTTTTGTGTTTCATGCGGTCATCCCTTGTCGTTTTCAAGAATTTCATTGACTGTTCTGTCGATCGTTCCGCAGACGCCTTCAAAGTATCGGTCCAAATCGTAATTGGAGAATCGCATAATATGCAGTCCGTATGCCTCCAAATGTTTTGTTCGCTCGGTGTCGTACTTCTCGGCATCCGGGTCGTAGTGCTGGTTGCCGTCGAGTTCGATCACCAGATGGGCCTCAGAACAGTAAAAATCCACAATGTAATTGCCGATGGGGCGCTGCCGGTAGAATTTTATCGGATAACTTCTCAGAAAATCGTACCAGAGATGCTTCTCCTGACGGGTCATGTTTCTGCGAAGCTCCCGGGCTCGGGTTTCGTGCATACTGTTGTATGCGGTGAAGGAATAATCCGGCATGCTGTTGCCTTCTTTGACAATGAGGGCAAGCATTTCATTATGAAGGAAGACGGAACCCCTCCGCCCCCGCCTGCGTCAGCAGGCGGAGGGGTTCCGGAAACTGGTCATTGCGCTGTCCCAAACTGGCTCTCATAGATCTCCCGGTAGACCGGGCAGGATTCCAGGAGGTCGGCGTGTTTTCCCTGGCCGACGACCCTGCCGTCGTCGAGGACCAGTATGAAATCGGCCGCCATCACCGATGCGCAGCGCTGGGAGATGATGAAGGTGGTGGGGCGGTAATCCAGGTTCGCGATGGCCCTGCGCAGACGGGCGTCGGTGGCCATGTCCAGGGCGGAGGCGCTGTCGTCCAGGATCAGTATGGGCGGGCGGCGTACCAGGGCCCGGGCGATGGTCAGGCGCTGCTTCTGGCCGCCGGAGAGGTTGCCGCCGTTCTGGGTGATCTCCCCGTCCAGGCCGCCCTTGGCCGCCAGCACGTCGGTGGCCTGGGCGGCCTCGGCGGCGGCGAGGAGGTCGGCGTCGGTGGCGTCGTCCCGGCCCCAGCGCAGGTTATCCCGGACGGTGCCCTTGAACAGGGAGGCCTTCTGGGGCACCACGCCCACCTGACGCCGCAGCGCCTGCCGGGGCCAGCACCGGACGCTGACGCCCTGGACGAGGACCTCGCCCCCGGTGGCCTCGTAGAAGCGGGGAATCAGCCCCGCCACAGAGCTCTTGCCCGCGCCGGTGCCGCCGATGATGCCCACGGTCTGGCCCGGCCAGGCGGCGAAATCCACGTCCCGAAGGGCGGGGCTGGCCGCGCCGGGGTAGGTGAGGTCGACGTGGCTGAAGCGCACCGCCGGGGCAGCGGGGTCCGGCGCCTCGGCCATGGACCCGGGATCGGCGATGGAGGGCTCCAGGGCCAGGGCGTCCTCGATGCGCTTCCAGCTGGCCCACGCCTTGTTGATGGTGATGGTCAGGGAGGCGAATTTCACCAGCTCCACCAGGATCTGGCTGAGGTAGTTGTACAGCGCCACCACCGCGCCGGTGGTCAGCGCCCCGTCGTTGACCTGTATGGCCCCCTGGCGCACCAGCACGATCACCGCCGCGTTGATGAGGACGTAGGTGACGGGGTTCAGCAGCGCCGAGACGTGGCCCGCCCGGCGCTGGCGATGGGTGAGCTCCCGGTTCTTCGCCCGGAAGGCTTCAAATTCGGCATCCTCCCGGCCGAAGGCGCGGATGACCCTGGCCCCGGCCAGGTTCTCCCGGGTCGCCGCCAGCACCGCCTCCAGCTGCCGCTGGACGCCGGCCATCATCGGGATGTTCGCCGCCATGATGGCGTACACCACCAGCGACAGCGCCGCGATCACCGCCACGAAGATCAGTGCGCATCTTGCGTCGATGGTGAAGGCCATCACCATGGCCCCCAGCACCACGAAGGGCGAGCGCAGCAGCAGACGCAGGGCCATGTTGACCCCGGTCTGGGCCTGGTTGACGTCGCTGGTCATGCGGGTCATCATCGCCGGGACGCCCACCCGGTCCACGTCCGGGAAGGACAGGGCCGTCAGCCGGGCAAACAGCGCGTGGCGCACGTCGGCGGCGAAGCCGGTGGCCGCCTTCGCCGCAAAAAACTGGGCCACCACCGCAGCGGCGAGGCCCACCAGCGCCAGCGCCACCAGCAGGCCGCACATCCGCCAGATGTGGCCGGCGCTGCCGCCGCCGATGCCCCGGTCGATGATCGACGCCACCACCAGCGGCACCAGCAGGTCCAGCAGCGCCTCGAACATCTTGAACAGCGGCGCGAGGACGCATTCCTTCTTGTATTTTTTCAGGTATTGCAGCATGGTCGTGCCCTAATCTGCCGAAAGGGCCCGGTCAAATTCGAGGGTCACGCCGGTCTCGACGCTCCCGAAGGGCTGGAGCACCGGCAGGGTGCCGTTTTTGCGCTCGTCGGCGCGGCCCATGATGTAGCTGTTGGAGGGCTCCAGGCCACAGACGTAGTCGCCGCTGGCCATGCTGCGCCAGTGGCACAGTATGGGCAGCGTATCGGACCAGGTGATCGTCATCCGGGTGTCGATGGCCGGGTTGACGATGGACGCCCGGTGGGCCATGTCCTCGTGGAAGAACACCCGCTCCTCCTCGCCGGGCACCGGCTCGGTGAAGGTGGTCTCCCGGCCCAGGCCGGTGGCGGCGAAGGGGGTGCGGGGCGTGGTTTTGCGCGCCTCGGGCAGTTCGACCCGGGCCTCGGGGCTCACCAGCGGCCAGCCGAAGTTGCAGTGGTACAGCAGCTGGTATTCCTCGGCCTGGTGGGCCAGGTTGGTCAGCCGGTCCCGAAGCTCGATCCTCGCGCCAAATACGGGGATGCGGTATTCCCGGCGCAGCTGGAGCACATGGCCGAACAGCGCGGTCTCCCGCAGCACGCCGCTGACGACGATGGTGTCGTCCTCCACCCGGGCGCAGACCTGCTCGGCGGACAGGCCGTGGGCCCGTCCGTGCAGCGGGTGCCACTCGTCGCCGTCCCGGTTGGCGGGGCCGGCGCTGCGCAGCCCGCCGGTGAACAGCAGCCCGCCGGGGAAGTAGTTCAGGAATTCGTTTTCAAAGGGCATGTCGCACCGGGGCGCGTCGGGGCCGTTCTTGCTGATCCAGCTCATGTTCACGCCCCGGAAGCGGACCTGGCCGATGTCCAGGCCCGAATCCGGCAGCAGGTCCACGTGCAGGCCGCCGGCGGTGTCGATTTCGATCACCTGGACGCCCCGGTCCCGGCCCTCGGAGACGGTCACGCGCCTGAGGGTGTACGCCTGCCGGGGATGGCACAGGTAGCCGCTTTTCAACAGCTTTTCCATGTTGCAGCCTCCTTCACTGCCGCGCGTAGGCGGCGCGGATCATGTCGTAGAGGGGTTCGTCGGGCTTCAGGCCCATGAACTGTTCCATGACGTATTCGATGCCCCGCTCCTTCAGCGCCCGCTGGATGACGGGGGCGGTGGGGTCCTCCGCCAGGTCGAAGCGCAGCGCCGCCAGGATGCCCCTGACGATGGGGGACGGGTCGACGCCCTGCTCGAGGGCGAACAGCGCCGCGCCGACGATGCGGTCGTTCCGGCGCAGCTTGCGCGCCGGGTCCGCGCCCACCCGGGCCACGGTGTCGTTCAGCGCCCGGTTGGGATAGCGGACCAACAGGTCCTCGATGTAGTCCTGGACGTTTTGGCGCACGCCCTCGCCGTACTTCGCCACCAGCGCGTCGGCGTTGGCCTGCATCGACGCGCGCACCGCGGCGCAGATCTCCGGGTCCGCGATGGCCTGCCAGATGGTTTCCAGGCCCTTGCCGTACCCCATGTAGGCGCACAGCGCGTGGCTGCCGTTGTTCAGGAACAGCTTGCGCTTCATGTAGAAGTCAAAGGGGGTATAGGGGATGATCCCCGCCAGGTCGGGGATGGGCCCCCGGAAGGCGGCGCTGTCCACGGGCAGCTCGCTGCTGGGATCCACCCGCAGCAGCAGGGGGTCCTTCGCCAGCTGCTCCGGCGGCTGGGGGGGCACCATGCGGCTGATGGACGCCTCCACCAGCCCCAGGTTGGCGTCGGCCCAGGCCCGCTGCTCGTCGCTGAGGTGGCCGTTGATCCAGCCCCGCATCAGCGTGTCCGCGCCCAGCTGGTTTTCGCAGAGGATCACGTCCAGCGGCCCGCCGCCGCGCTCCATGCGCAGCGCGACGGCCTTCGCCAGCACGGGGGCGATGTGCTCCAGCTCGTTCGCGCCCACGGACGTGGCCATGATGTCGCAGCCGGCGATGGCCTCCAGGGCCTCGTCGGTGGTGGAGATCAGCGCCCGGTCCACGGGCACCCGGCTGTCCGTCCAGTCGTCGTTGGACACGATGCGCACCGTGTACGCCCCCGCCGCGTTCAACCCGTCCACCAGCGCCTGGATGCGGTCCAGGAAGCAAACTTTATAGCCGGATTCCGCGAATATCTTGCCGATAAAGCCCCGGCCGATCTTGCCGGAGCCGTAGACCACTGCCTTTTTCAAGTCCGTCAACCTCCCTGTCTCATAGAACGGTACAGCGCCATGGCGCTTTCATAATCCCGCATGCCCTCGGTGGCGCCGGGTTGGCTGAGGGAGCAGGCCGCCGCCGCGGTGCCCAGCTCGATGGCTTCGGCCAGCGGCGCGCCCTTCCACGCGGCGTAAAGCACCCCGGAGCAGAAGGCGTCGCCCGCGCCCACGGTGCCTTTGATGTAGCCCTTCGGCAGCTTCAGACCCTCGACGGCCACGTAACGGCCGTCCTCGTCCAGGCCGAAGCCGCCCTCCGGGCTGTGGATCACTGCCCAGGTGGACACGCCCAGCGCCTTCATCCGCGCCAGGGCCGCCGGCAGGTTTTCCCGGCGCAGGTTGCCCGAGGCGTCCACCAGCTCCACGCCGGTGGTGGCCTGGGCCTCCAGCTCGTTGATGACGCAGTAATCGGTGTATTTCAGCGCGGGGACCACGATGTGCCGGAAGCGCTCGCCGGCCTCGGAGACCACGTCGATGGAGGTCCTTATGCCCCGCTGCTTCGCGGTGTGCAACAGCCGCGCCAGCTTTGTGCCATAGGCCTCGTCCGGGGCGTCCAGCGCGTCCAGCAGCAGGATGTAGCCCACGTGCAGCAGGTCCACGTCCAGCGCGTCCCAGTCGATGTCCGCCTCGCAGAAGCCGGCGTTCGCGCCCCGGCACTGGAAGAAGGAGCGCCGGTGGTTCACCTCGTCGTGCATCACCAGGGTGTAGGAGGTGGTACCCCCGCGCTTGACCTGGGACAGGTCGATATTGGGCCGCGCCCGCAGCCTTTCCAGCACATAGTCCCCGGCCTCGTCGTCGCCCACGCGCCCCAGCGCCGTCAGCGGCAGGGCGGGGTCCAGCGCAGCCAGGTCGATGATGTCGTTGCACAGACAGCCGCCGGTGGCCCGGGTCATGTCCCCGGTGATCGTCACCAGCTCCCCCGGCCGGGGCAGGCCGTTGGTGGGGTAGAGCATATCCACGATCATGTTCCCGGCAATGGCGATGCCTTTTTTCATGGTGATTACCTCGATTCCTGATGAGGTAGACAAATTCTGATTTGTCGCAACGCGACAAATCAGAATTTATTCCCCTTCGCCTCATCCGCGTGCCGGATCTGGGCGCGCTTGATCTTGCCGCCGACGGTCTTGGGCAGCTCGTCCACGTATTCGATGACCCGGGGGTATTTGTAGGGCGCGGTCAGCTTCTTCACGTGCCGCTGAAGCTCCTTCGTCAGCTCCTCCGAGGGGGTCCAGCCCTTGGCCAGCACCACGGTGGCCTTGACGATCTGGCCGCGGATGGGGTCGGGCGCGCCGGTGATGGCGCACTCCACCACGGCGTCGTGGGCGATCAGCGCGGATTCCACCTCGAAGGGCCCGATGCGGTAGCCGGAGCACTTGATCACGTCGTCGTTGCGGCCCACGAAGCGGTAATAGCCCTCGCTGTCCCGCCACAGCACGTCGCCGGTGTTGTAGCCGATGCCGCCCAGCTTTTCCTCGGTCATCTCGGGGTTGCGGTAGTAGCCGGTGAACAGGCCCACGGGCGGGTGGTGCTTCACGTCCATGATGGTGAGGGACCCTTCGTCGCCGTCCTCGCAGACGTTGTCGTCGGCGTCCAGCAGCTGGATGTCGTACAGGGGGTTGGGCTTGCCGGTGGAACCCTCGATGGGCTCGAACCACTCGCTGCCGAAGTTGGCCATCAGCACGGGTCCCTCGCTCTGGCCGAAGCCCTCGTAGATCTGATGGCCGGTCAGCGCCCTCCACTTGCGCACCACCTCGGGGTTCAACGGCTCGCCGGCGGTGGCGCAGTGGTGCAGGGACGACAGGTCGAACTGGGTCAGGTCCTCCTGGAGCATGAAGCGGTACATGGTGGGGGGCACGCAGAAGGTGGTGACCCTGTACTTTTCCACCTTGCGCAGCAGGTTGGCCGGGTTGAAGCGGCCCACCATGTCGTAGCAGAACACCGTCGCGCCGCAGATCCACTGGCCGTAGATCTTGCCCCAGCCGAACTTGGCCCACCCGGAGTCGGACACGCTCATGTGCAGCCGGTTCTCTTCAACATGCTGCCAGTATTTGGCGGTGACGATGTGGCCCAGGGGATAGGCAAAGTTGTGCTGGACCAGCTTGGGCATGCCGGTGGTGCCGCTGGTGAAGTAAACCAGCATCACGTCGGTGGCCTTCGTGGCCGCGTCGCCGATGGGGCGGGGGAAGTCCTCGGGACAGGCGTCCATGCCCTCGTGCAGGTCCAGCCAGCCCTCCCGGGGGGTGTCGCCGCCGTCGCGCACCAGGATTTTGTGCTTCAGGGACGGGATCTCCGGGGCGGAGGCGTCCATCTGGCCCACCACGAAGTCGTCGTCCACGCAGATGACCGCCTTGACCTCGGCGGCGTTGCCCCGGTAGACGATGTCCTTCTTGGTCAATTGCAATGTGGCGGGGATCAGGATCACGCCCAGCTTGTGCAGCGCCGTGGCGCAGATCCAGTATTCCCAGCGGCGGCGCAGGATCATCATGGCCACGTCGCCCTTTTTCAGCCCCAGGCCCTTCAGGAAGTTGGCCACCCGGTTTGACAGGCGCTTGATGTCGGTGAAGGTGAAGGTGTGCTCCTCGTCGCGCTCGTTGACCCACACCAGCGCCCGCTTGTCGGGCTCGGCCTCGGCCCAGGCGTCCACAACGTCATAGCCGAAGTTGAAGTCCTCCGGCACGTTGATGGTGAACTTTTCCCGGAATTCCTCGTAGCTTTCAAAATCAATTTGGGGAAGGAATTTGTTCAGAAGGTAATTCAATGTAACCATGCTCCTTTATCAGTGACGCCCCACACACGGGGCTGGTGTAGCGGCGGCAATCTGCCGCCACAGTGGCGGTCCGTGACGGCGGGTGGTTGTAATGGCGGCAGGTTGCCGCCGCTACGTGCTATTCCGCGATAACGGTAAGGAATCGCGCCTTCACGTCGCCGCCGCAGCGCTGGCCGTGGGGGATGGTGGGGTTGAAGTAGATGGAATCGCCGGGGTGCATCTCGAATTCCCTATCCCCCAGCGTGACGATCACCGTGCCCTCCAGGACCAGGTTGAACTCCTGGCCGGGGTGGGTGATCAGCTTGGCTACGGCGTCCGTGGGCTCCAGCGTCACCAGCAGCGGCTGCATCACCTTGTTGGCATAGCGGTAGGCCAGGTCTTCGAAGTGGTATTCCGGGTTGCGGTTGATGATCTTGCCGCCGCCCCTGCGGATCAAATGGTAGGTTTCCAGCTTGGCGCTCTGGCCGGTGACGATCTCGGTGAAATCCACCTTGAACTTGTTGGCGATCTCGTAGATCACGCTGATGGGCACGTCCTTGCCGTTTTTCTCGTAGGAGGCATAGACCTCGGGGCTGATGCGAAGCTCCGCGGCCAGCTCCTCGACGGTGTAATCGCTGACCTCCCGCAGCTCCCGCAGCCGGGCGCCGATTTCATTGTAGTCGTTCATATGCGTCTCTCCTTCATGGGCGTCGCCGCCCCAATTCATAACTGGTAGGATTATAGCACAATCCGGCTTATCCCGTCCATTAAAAAAACGCGCGCCGGCGTCGCCTGGGGGCGGTTTTTCGCTTTTTTTACGGTGAACACGCTTCTATCTTAAATATGACACTTGTAATTGGGTCGATTTATGCTATAATATTATTAATGGCGCATCATTAATTAATGAAGGCTAACCTGGCCTCGCGGTGATGGCGCGAAAAAACAGATCGGAGGTTATGACGCATGGGTGGTTTGAAGGCTGAGGCAGTCGCGAAGATTCGGGAAATCTGCGGCCGCTACAGGGATGAAAAGACGCCGCTGATGATGATCCTCAGCGATATCCAGAATGAATACGGTTACATCCCCCTGGATGTACAGGAGATCGTGTCCCAGGAGACGGGCATATCGGTGGCGGAGATCTACGGCGTGGTGACGTTCTACTCCTTCTTCTCGCTGGAGCCCAAGGGTCGGTTCGTGGTGGGCTGCTGCCTGGGCACGGCCTGCTATGTCAAGGGCGCGCAGCAGGTGATCGACAAGTTCCAGGAGGAGCTGGGCATCGCGCCGGGACAGACCACCGAGGACGGCATGTTCACGCTGGACGCCCTGCGCTGCATCGGCGCCTGCGGCATCGCGCCGGCGGTGAGCATCAACGGCAAGGTGTATCCCAAGATGACGGTCAGCCAGGTGCGCGAGGTCATCGCCCAGCAGTACCTGATCGTTGAGAAGGAGAAGGAGAAGGAGGGTGTCATGGCATGATCCATACCATCGAAAACCTGAACGAGCGCATCGCCGACTGTACGGCCTGCTTCCAGGACAAGCTGGCCGGGGCGGACGACAAGCGCCACATCGTGCTGTGCGGCGGCACGGGCTGCCTGTCCAACAACTCCGCCGAGATCCGCCAGCGCTTCGTCGAGGTGCTGGAGCGCAAGGGCGCCAGCGACAGGGCCACTGTGAACCAGGTGGGCTGCTTCGGCTTCTGCTCCCAGGGCCCCTTCGTGAAGATCTATCCCGAGGACACGCTGTACCGCCTGGTGCAGATCGAGGACGTGGAGGAGATCGTGGAATCCGACATCATCCACGGCAACGTGGTGGAGCGCCTGCTGTACCAGGAGCCCGCCACCGGCGAGAAGGTGTCCAAGCAGGACGACATCAACTTCTATAAGAAGCAGCGGCGCGTGGCGCTGCACGGCTGCGGCGTCATCAACCCCGAGAACATCGACGAGGCCCTGGGCTTCGGCGCGTTCCAGGGGCTGAAGCGGGCGCTGTCCATGTCCCGCCAGGCGGTCATCGACGAGGTGCTCGCCTCCGGCCTGCGCGGCCGCGGCGGCGCGGGCTTCCCCTCGGGCCGCAAGTGGCAGTTCGCCTATAACTCTGAGGGCGACGAGAAGTACGTGGTCTGCAACGGCGACGAGGGCGACCCCGGCGCGTTCATGGACCGCTCCATTCTCGAGGGCAACCCCCTGGCCGTCATCGAGGGCATGATGATCGCCGGCTACGCCATCGGCGCGCAGAACGGCTATTTCTACGTCCGCGCCGAATATCCCATCGCCGTGAAGCGGCTGCGCATCGCCATCCGCCAGGCCAAGGAGCTGGGCCTGCTGGGCCACAACATCCTCGGCACCGACTTCAGCTTCGACTGCCACCTGCGCCTGGGCGCGGGCGCGTTCGTCTGCGGCGAGGAGACGGCGCTGCTCAACTCCATTGAGGGCAAGCGGGGCATGCCCCGTCCCAGGCCCCCGTTCCCGGCGGTGAAGGGCCTGTGGGGCAAGCCCACCATCATCAACAACGTGGAAACCCTGGCCTGTGTGCCCACCATACTGCGGGAAGGCGCGGAAGCCTTCGCCAGCGTGGGCACCGAGAAGAGCAAGGGCACCAAGGTGTTCGCCCTGGGCGGCAAGGTGAACAACGTCGGCCTGGTGGAGGTGCCCATGGGCACCACGCTGCGGGAGCTGATCTACGACATCGGCGGCGGCATCCCGAACGGCAAGAAGTTCAAGGCCATCCAGACCGGCGGTCCCTCCGGCGGCTGCCTGACCGAGGAATACCTGGACGAGCCCATCGACTTTGACAACCTGGTGGCCAAGGGCAGCATGATGGGCTCCGGCGGCGCCATTGTCATGGACGAGGACAACTGCATGGTGGACGTGGCCAAGTTCTACATGGAGTTCATCTGCGACGAATCCTGCGGCAAGTGCTCCCCCTGCCGCATCGGCACCAAGCGGATGCTGGAGATCCTGACCCGCATCACCGAGGGCCAGGGCACCATGGAGGACCTGGACGCCCTGGAGGAGCTCAGCCGCACGGTGAAGGCTAATTCCCTATGCGCCCTGGGCCAGACCGCGGCCAACCCCATCAATTCCACGCTGGCCCACTTCCGGGACGAGTACATTGCCCACATCGTGGACAAGAAGTGCCCGGCCCACGTCTGCAAAAACCTGATGGAATACTACATCGATCCCGACAAGTGCATCGGCTGCGGCATGTGCCACAGGGGCTGTCCCGTGGACTGCATCCACAAGACCGACTACATCGCCCCCGGCCACAAGATGACGTCCTGGAAGATCGATTCGAGCGCTTGCGCGAAGTGCGGCTCCTGCATCAGCGTCTGTCGCTTCGGGGCCATTGAGAAGCGATAAGGAGGCGCAAGGCAATGTTGAACATCAAAATCGAGGGCATTCCCTATCAGGTGGAGGAGGGCTTGACCATCCTCGAGGCCGCCAAGGCCTGCGGCTATGAAATCCCGTCCCTGTGTTCCTTCAACCACGGCGAGTGCAACCAGGGCTCCTGCCGCGTGTGCCTGGTGGAGGCCACCGGCGCGCGGGGCCTGGTGGCCAGCTGCGTGTACCCGGTCAGCGAGGGCATGGAGATCCGCATCGGTTCCCCCGCCGCGGTGGACGCCCGCCGCCACAGCGTGGAGCTGCTGCTGTCCAACCACAACAAGAACTGCCAGCAGTGCGACAAGAACGGCCACTGCGAGCTGCTGTACGTGGCCCAGCTGACCGGCGCGCGGGACGACGCCTTCGCCGGCGAGCATTCCGAGGTGCACATCGACCGCCTGGCCCCCGGCCTGGTGCGGGACACCAGCAAGTGCATCCTCTGCGGCCGCTGCGTGGAGCGCTGCAAGAACGCCCACGGCCTGGGCATACTGGGCTTTGAGAACCGGGGCTTCAACACCTTCGTGTCCCCCGCCGAGAACCGCAGCTTTGCCGATTCCCCCTGCATCCAGTGCGGCCAGTGCGTGAACGTCTGTCCCACCGGCGCGCTGATGGAACACAGCGAGATCGACAAAATCGACGCCGCCTTCAAGGCCGGTAAGCACGTCATCGCCCAGGCGGCCCCCGCGGTGCGCGCGGCGCTGGGCGAGGAGTTCGGCTATCCCATCGGCACTCCCGTCACCGGCAAGATGGCCGCGGCCATGCGCCGCCTGGGCTTCGAGCGGGTGTACGACGTGAACTTCGGCGCGGACCTGACCATCATGGAGGAGGGCACCGAGCTGCTCAAGCGCCTGACCGAGGGCGGCGTGCTGCCGATGATCACGAGCTGCTCCCCCGGCTGGGTGAACTACGCCGAGTACAACTACGGCGACCTGCTTGACCACCTGTCCAGCTGCAAGAGCCCCCACCAAATGCAGGGCGCGATCATCAAGCACTGGTGGGCCCAGCAGAACGGCATCGACCCGAAGGACGTGTTCGTGGTGTCGGTGATGCCCTGCGTGGCCAAGAAGTTCGAAAAGGAGCGGGACCAGGAGAAGGTGGACGGCATCCCCGACGTGGACGCGGTCATCACCACCCGTGAGCTGGCCCGGATGATCCGCCGCAACGGCATGCTGTTCCGCCGCCTGCCCGACGAGCCCTGGGACCAGGACATCATGGGCGATTACAGCGGCGCGGGCGTCATCTTCGGCGTCACCGGCGGCGTGATGGAGGCGGCCCTGCGCACGGTCTACTTCAAGCTGACCGGCAAGGAATCTGAGCCCATCGAGTTCACCGCCGTGCGCGGCCACGACGCGGGTATCCGCGAGGCCAGCATCGACATCAAGGGTACCGTCGTGAACGTGGCCATCGCTTCCGGCATGAAGAGCGCCAAGGTGCTGCTGGACGAGATCCGCGCCGGCAAGAGCAAGTACCAGTTCATCGAGATCATGGGCTGCCCCGGCGGCTGCATCAACGGTGGCGGCCAGCCCTATGTGCGGCCGGTGTTCCTGCCCGACGAGGGCGACGACATTCTGGACACCTACAAGGAAAAGCGCGCCCGGGCCCTCTATTCCGAGGACGAGCGCCAGACGGTGCGCCAGAGCCACAACAACCCCCAGATCGTCGAGCTCTACGAGAAGTTCCTCGGCGAGCCCAACGGCCACCTGTCCCACAAGCTGCTGCACACGTCCTACGCGGCGCGGGAAGGGTTTAATGAGGTGAAGTAATCGTTGTTCTAAATAACAACGCGGGACGGCGTCGAGCCGTCCCGCGTCTTGATACGATTGGAGCTACGAGGAAAAAGCCAGCCGACTGGCCAATCAGACGGCATGAAAACGTCCTCGCGGCTCCCTGCGGTTATTTTCGGTTGGAAAGAATGCGCTCTCGCAGTTCCTCTACTGTTAAACAACGGTTGTCTATGTTCTTATGTATCGCGGTATGACAATTAGAACAGAGCGGAATAAGATCTTTGATGGGGTCAACGGTGTATTCTGATTGGATGGTGCTGATACTTATGATATGGTGAACTTCGATCAGACCTTCAAAATCGGGACCATAGGTTTTGGCAAAGTCGAAACCACACACCTGGCATTTTGTTCCGTAATATTCAATACATAGCTTGCGGGCCTTAATATTTCTTTCGTAAGCATTTACAACTACTTCTTTTTTTGCTCCCTCATATAGCGACACAGCTTGCTCCGGTTCTATTTCATTCGTTTTCTCGTAAAATTGATGGGAGACCTGAAATTCCTCGATGTCTATCGGATTTTCAGAACCAGTAAGGTGTAAACACATTTTTCCAGAATATCGCTTCAATACCAGTTTATAATTTCGCCCATTTTTTTCACAACTAATATGTCCTTCTTCTACGCATTTTGAGATAATTGAAAGAGGAATGCTATAAATACCTTCATAGCCAGCAACGCATACTACATATTGTGCATCCGAATGTAGAAGATCACGCTGGATATTATACCAGTAATGAACTGAGGATTGGGAGTTATTGCGAATAATAATTATATTACCATTTTTCAACCTAAAGAATGTTTTTCTATTTTGAACATATTTTTCTTCCAAACCGCCCAGCATTTCCAAGACATCTTCTTCACTAAAATAGTTGTGTTCCATCTGTTTCATCAATTTTACCCCTTCAGAAAACATGATATAGGAAAGCGCGGATATTGATAATCATACGCCCACGACAGGGAAAGCGTTCATAAGATTTATCCTGGTTCACTGGAAGCGTTCTGTCTAACTGACATAACCTAACTGACATAACAAGAGGTGTTAGTTGGAAAGAATCGGCGCCTGTGAAGCCATTATTGAATGAATCTTTTATTTACATCCATGTCAGTTGCCGTTGATTCTTTGCACAGTCCTTAAGGTATAGATCGATCAGCCTGGGATAGGGAATGCCGGTCGTTTCTGCGAGGGATTTAAAATAAACGGCGGTTTCCGCGTCGATGCTTATTGTGATCTGTCGGCTGAGCTTTTCGGCATAGGGGTTCTTTATGCCTTTGGAGAAATCATAGCTGTCAAGCATTGTCCTACACCTCCATATCTTCATATTGTCGGGCTTCAAAGGAATTGGCCTTCCGGGCGGAGATGATTCTGATGATCTCGTCCTGTCCCCGGTAACAATGACAAACCAGCAGAAGACGGGCCATGGCGCTGTACCCCAGGAGTATGAAGCGCTCTTCGTCGTCAGAGTGTTCCGGATCTGGGATCATCAGGGCGTTCATATCGTAAAAGACCGTCTGAGCTTCTTCAAAGGATACGCGATGCTTCTTTTTGTTGATCTCATTTTTGCCTTCATCCCATTCAAATTGCAGCATCCCCAGTGTATCCTCCTTTGTCTGACCTAATGGAATTATAGCATGGCTTCGGTCTTCTGTAAAGCATTTCAGTTTGTTTGGATGGAAGATAAAGCGACCCGGTGGATGCCCCATTCTGAGACTGGGCTCCACCGGGTCGCTGCCTGTCAATCAGTCCTGTTTTTCCTTTTCCACCGGCTTGGCGATCACCGCGTTTTCCGGGTTCAGGGGCACGGGCTTGATCTGCTTTTTGCAGTTGGGGCAGACGTACTCCGAGCCCTCGGGGTCGTTCAGCGAGGTGACGAACATGGCGTGGCATTCAGGGCAGAGGTTGCCCGCCAGGGATTCCTCCTCCGGCGGCGCTTCGCTCAGGGTGGGGCGCAGCAGGTGCAGCTTGTCCTCGCGGTTGTCGAACATCACGTCGTCGAAGTCGCCGTCGTCGTCCTCGTCGTCGAACAGACCGTCCATGTCGTCGTCCCGGGCGCCCTCCAGCTCGGTCAGGTCCTCGTCGATGCTCTCCACATAGTCGTTCAGGTCCTCCAGGAGCTCGTCGATGTTCTCCACGCGATCGGAAAGATCGCCCAGCAGGTCCACGATGCCGGCCATCAGCTTGCCGTTGGCGGTGTCGGTTTCAAAGGACATGCCTTCCATCAGGCCCTTCAGGAATCCAACCTTCTTGCCGAGATTTTCCATAACTGCACCTCCGTTCATCGGAATAGTATTGTGCGGGGGCCGGGTTTTATTCAATGCCCCGGGCTTGGGTCAAACGCGAATGGCATTGTAGGGGCGGCGTTGCGCCGCCCGCCCAAACGATGGCAATACATCGCATTGCCGGGCGGGCACCGCAACGGCGCCCCTACAGCCGGGATTGGGTTGTCCGTATGGATCAGGCGCGGCCCAGGTATTCGCCGCCGTCGCGGGTGTCGATCTTCAGCACCTCGCCGGTCTCGATGAACAGCGGCACCTGCAGCACCAGGCCGGTCTCGAAGGTGGCGGGCTTGGTGGTGTTGGCGGCGGTGTCGCCCTTGAAGCCGGGCTCGGTGTTGGTCACCTGCAGCTCGACGAAGTTCGGCGGCTGTACGCTGAAGGGCGCGCCCTTGAAGAAGCGGACGGTCACGTTGGTGTTTTCCTTCACGAAGGGCATGGCGTCCTCCACCTGCTCATGGGACAGGGGCAGATCGTCGAAGGTCTCCAGGTCCATGAAGTGATAGAAATCGCCGTCGTTGTAGGTGTACTGCATCTCCTTGGTCTCGATATAGGCCTTGGGGAATTTTTCGGTGGGGTTAAAGGTGCGCTCGATGACGGCGCCGGTGACGACGTTCTTCAGCTTCGTGCGCACAAAGGCCGCGCCTTTGCCGGGCTTGACGTGCAGGAAGGACACGATGGTCCACACGCCGTTGTCCATCTCAAAGGTGACGCCGTTTCTGAAATCGCTTGCATTGATCATGGGGATGTGCCTCCTCAAATAATAGTCGTTGTAAGGTCGCGCTACAGCTCGATGAGGGCCTTCGGGGCGGCGATGGTGTTCTCGTAGCCGTCGGCGGTGATGATCACCGTGTCCTCGATCCGGCATCCGCCGAGGTCGGGGATGTACACGCCGGGCTCCACCGTCACCACGTTGCCGGGGACCAGCACGTCCGTGCTGCGCTGGCTCAGGCGGGGCTGCTCGTGGATGAACAGGCCCACGCCGTGGCCCAGGCTGTGGCCGAAGGCCTCGGGATAGCGGGCATCGATGAAATCCCGGGCGACGCGGTCGATTTCGCTGCAGGGCCTGCCCGCCGCCAGCGCGTCCAGCCCAAGCTGCTGGGCCTGGCGCACGGTCTCGTAGATGTCCTGCAGCGCGCCGGTGATTTTGCCGAAGCCCACGGTGCGGGTCATGTCGGAGCGGTAGCCGTTCACCGTCGCGCCGAAATCCAGCGTCAGCAGCTCGCCGCTTTCGATCACCCGGTCGGAGGGCCGGGCGTGGGGCAGGGCGCCATTGGGGCCCGAGGCGGCGATGGTCTCGAAGGCCACGCCCTCGCTGCCCAGCTCCAGCATTTCATATTCCAACATGCGCTGGACCTGCCGCTCCGTCATGCCCGCGTGGATGCGGGGCAGCAGGTTCACAAAGGCGTCGCTGGCGATCTTGGCCGCGCGCCGGATGCTGTCCAGCTCGGCCGCGTCCTTGACCTGGCGCAGCCTTTCGGGAACGCCGCCCATGGGCAGCAGCTCAACCCCCGCCAGGGCCTGGGCGAAGCCCTGGTAATCGTCGTAGGTCAGGTGGTCGGTCTCCAGCCAGAGGCGGCCTGCGCCCTCGGCCCGGGCCAGCTTCGCCGCCAGCGCGGGGTAGCCGGTATCGCCGGAAACCTGTTCCAGCGCCCAGTCGGGCGATTGGACGCGGGCCTGGGTCACGTACCTGAAGTCCGTGAGGATGACCCGCCGGTTCGCCGAGATGAACAGGCAGCCCTCGCCGGTGTATCCGGCCAGCCAGCGCAGGTTCTCCGGCTTGTGGACCAGTGCGGCGTCCGCCCGCATGGCCTTCAAAAACGCCTCCAGATGGCTCAAGTCCCTCACGCTCCCGTGCGATAATAACAGCAATACAGAGGTATTATAGCACATCACACGGGGAATTGCCATAGGGCAACCATATTTTAATGGGAACGGCGCGGCGCTACCAGAGGGGCCTGCGGTATTGGGCCTCCAGCGCCGCCCATCTTTCCAGGAAGGCGTCGCCCTTCGGGTCTTCGGCGATCAGGCGCAACGCGTCCCGCACGGCCCGGGGGAAGGCCGGGTCCAGGCCCTTCAGGCCGTGGGCCGCCAGCGGACACATCGCCCGGGAGCGCGCGTCCATGCGCACGGTCCACCGGCCGTCCCTGCCCCTCACCGGGGTCAGCGGGAAGATGCGGCAGCCCAGGGGCCGCGCCGCCCGCGTACAGGGGCCGTCGCACACCAGCATCGGCGCGAAGGGGGTTTCCATGACGCGCCCCCAGGCGCAGCCCTCCAGCTGCGCCTCCTCGCCGGGGAACAGGTACACGCCGCCCTGGCCGTCCTCGTCCGGCTGGCAGCAGGCCGCGCCGCAAAGCGCGCCGCAGTCGTTGAGCATGGGGGTCAGCTCCCCGATGGCGCTCCGGGCGTTCAACAGGATATCAGGGCTCATGGGCGGGCCTCCTTCGGGCGGGTTTTCCGGGATTCACAGTGTCATGTTACCATGCTCCGCGAAGCCCTGTCAATACGTTGCGGCTGTTGTGGCCACTTATATATTATATATATACTTTTTGTTTTTTTTGTATAGGGTATATATAAAGCGGCCACATCGGCCCCGACGCCTGCCCCCAACGGCGCAATCGCGTCCTTTGCTCCATTGACGCAACTTCCGATCCATGGTATAATGCAGCTGTCATTGGTGTCTGGACGGGCAAATTCTGATTTGTCGCGGGCTTGCGCCCGTTTGAAGGGGGACAGGTCCCCCTTCAATACATCCTCCTCAGATTTGCCTGAAATCGCAGGCGATTTCCGGGCGGCAAATCTGCAAGGAAGCCTTTTTTGCTCTGGTCG
>JAFWEL010000171.1 GCA_017512905.1 Clostridia bacterium | reverse complement strand
CTTGACGATTAGAATGTATGGCGGCGCAGGCGCCGCCGCTACATGGGACTTTGAATTCCGTACATCGTTTTCTCGCGGGAACGTATGTTTTATCCTGGCTGTAACGTTCCGTGCGCGGCTTTTCCTGTTCCCTGTTCCCTCATCTCCCCAACAAATCAGAATTTACCGATAGGAGCAACCAAAATGAAAGATCGTCAATTCCGGATCAGAATCTCCTTCAACGCCCCCGTCATCCTCAGCTTTGCGCTGGCGTGCGTGGCGGTGCAGGTGGCCAATGTGCTGACCCACGGGGCCAGCAACCGGCTGCTGTTCAGCACCTACCGCGCAAGCCTGCTCAATCCGCTGACGTGGCTGCGGTGCGTGACCCATGTGCTGGGCCACGCGGACTGGGGGCACCTGCTGAACAACATGATGATGCTGTTGATCCTCGGGCCGATGCTGGAGGAGAAGTATGGCCCGGCGAACATCGTCTTTGTCATGCTGGCCACGGCCATCGCCACGGCGGTGGTGATCATGATCTTTTTCCCCAACGTGGCGCTGCTGGGGGCCAGCGGCATCGTGTTCGCCATGATCCTGCTCTCGTCCATCACCAGCACCGACGGCCATACGATACCGCTGACGTTCATACTCGTGGCGGTGCTGTACATCGGCCAGCAGGTTTACGAGGGCGTCTTCGTGGCGGACAACATCTCCCAGCTGGGCCACATCGTGGGCGGCGTGGTGGGCACGGCGCTGGGCTTCGTGATGAGCCGCAACAAGATGGACCGGTATCAGAGGTAAGCCATGCTTGAACGATCGACACTGAACCGCCTCGAGGATTTCGCGCTGCCCCTGTCGGGGCGGGCGGCTCCCGGCGCGTACATGGCCCGCGTCTGCGCCTGGTCGGCGCGGGTGGGGGATGGCGTCTGGCGCTTTCACGAGATGGCCCGCCAGTGGGGCGTCATCATCGAGGACCGCATCCCCAACCCCGACGACGGTCAGATCGGCTATATGACCCAGGTGCTGGGCACGGATTTCCAGCCGACCGCCGCCTTCGCCGAAGCCGCCCTTGAGCGGTGGATGCCCCGGATGAGCCCGGCCAACCGCCGGGCCTTTGCCGAGGCCCTTCAGCGGCAGTACGCCGACCTGACCGGCAGGGGCAAGCCCCAGGGGGCGCTGAAAAACCTGTACACCAAGCTGATGTGCTGGCTGTACTACCGCTTCGAGCGGATGATGCCGCTGCTGGGGCGGGACGACCTGCCCAAGCTGCTGTACTTCGGCGAGGCCGTCACCGCCCACGAGCTGACGATGCTGGCCATGCTGCGGGACATGGGCGTCGACGTGCTGCTGGTGCTGACCGGCGGGGACGGGGCCTACCTGCGCGTCGACGGCGAATCGAGGTGGAGCCAGCTGTATGCCGAGGGGGACATGGGGCCGTTTCCCGAGGGGTTCACGCTGAAATCCTTCCGGAAGGAGATGGCGGCGAGCACACTGCCCACGCCGCAAAGGGCGAATCCCGCGCTCTCAGGAGGGGCGCCGGTGCGGCGTCCGCCCCAAGCCGCCGCGGATATGAGGGTGGGCGGCGCAACGCCGCCCCACCAGGGGAACGGTCAACGGGGCAATACCCCGTCCAAACCTGGGTCTGAACCCAGGGCGGGCGGCGCAAAGCCGCCTCTACCGGGTCCCGCCAACCGCGTCAATACCCCGCCCCGCACGGCCCCGGTGGTTGCTGAGAACTACTTCAAGCCGCCGGCCTGGGACATCTGCACCAACGCCTGGATGGCCGAACCGGATTGCAACCAGCTGCTCACCCCTCCCCGGGACCGGGGAAGCGACCCGAAGCTGCTGTGCAACGGCTACATCCGGCTGCGGGGCGTGCGGGACCGGCTGGAATACCTGAACGACCTGCACCGCCTTTATCAGCAGCTGGTCGCCGCGGGCCGCGCGGTGGTGGCGGTGGACGGACCCCTGCCCAAGGCCGAGCCGGAGGCGCTGAACGCCGTGCGCCGGCGCAGCCGCTATGCCTCGACGGAGGAAATGATCGTGGACCTGGCGGGCAACCTGCCCGGGGAGGCCCCCGACGACCTGCGGCGGCTGATGCAGCGGGCCTTCGCCCAGGTCGTGCGCGTCGCGGCGAAGGAGCAGCCCAACCCCAACCGGCTGCTGGCGGCGGCGGTGGTGCTGCTGTGCCACATCCGCCGCTGGCACGGCCAGCTCTTCCGGGGCTGGAGGCCGGGGGACGTGCCGGTGTTCATACTGATGGGCGGCTGCCGGGACGCCGACGAGGCGCTGGTTGTGCGCTGGCTGGCGCGCATGCCGGTGGATGTGCTGCTGCCGGTTCCCAACCTGGAAAAGCCCTGCTTCCTCGCGGACGACATGCTGCTGGAGCTGGCGGGGGAGGAATCGCTGGAGGCGGACCGGTTCCCCCGGGACGACGCCACCCTGCGGCTGAGCACCATGGCGGCGAGCGCCGAGAAGGACCTGGACACGCTGCTGTATGCCGACTCCGGCATCTACCGCAACCGCCAGTTTGACCGCGCTACCGCCGTCACCCTGCGCACCACCTGGGACGAGCTGTTCATCCTCTGGGACCAGGAGCTGCGCTATCGCCCCGGCTTCAGCGCCGGGGAGGGGGGCGTGAGCATGCCGGTGCTGTACGCGAAGATCTCCGGCGTGGAGGGCGGCAAGCTGCCGGCCTACTGGCAGAAGGTGCGCCAGCTGGCGGGCAGGGACGCGCTGTTCGTGCGCCAGCTGCCCATGGAGACGGACGGGGGCAATACCCAGGCCCTGGCGCTGAAATACCTGAAAAACGACCGCGTCAACCGGGAGGGGCTGAAGCGGGACCGCCGCTATCCCTTCGGGCTGCTGCGGGAGGAGCTGCAGGACCACCTCTTCGACAAGCTCCAGCTGATGCTGGACCGCCGGCTGATCGCGGGCACCTTCGTCAACGGCACCGAGTACACCGTGCTGGCCACGGCCCTGGGCATGGGGAAGGCGCTGCTGCGGATGCTCCAGGCCTTCGACTTCACCCGCAAAAACCCCAAGGTGGTGTGCGTGGACGCCCGGGAGGACGGCGCGACCCTCCAGGACGCGATACTGCTGACGCTGCTGAACCTGCTGGGCTTCGACGTGGTGCTGTTCGTGCCTACCGGCTACCAGACCGTCGAGCGTTTCCTGACGGACAACCTGCCGGTGGAGCACCAGATCGGTGAATACATCTACGACCTGACGACGCCCGAGCTGGACGCCATGCCCCAGGCCAGGCCCAGCGGCTGGATCGACAGGCTGTTCAGGAGGTAAATTCTGATTTGTCGGGGAGATGAGGGAACAGGGAACAGGGAACAGGGAACAGGGAACAGGAAAAGCCGCGCACGGAACGTTACAGCCAGGATAAAACATACGTTCCCGCGAGAAAACGATGTACGGAATTCAAAGTCCCATG
>JAFWEL010000137.1 GCA_017512905.1 Clostridia bacterium | reverse complement strand
CGACCAGAGCAAAAAAGGCTTCCTTGCAGATTTGCCGCCCGGAAATCGCCTGCGATTTCAGGCAAATCTGAGGAGGATGTATTGAAGGGGGACCTGTCCCCCTTCAAACGGGCGCAAGCCCGCGACAAATCAGAATTTCTCACAAAGAATCACACCATCACAAGCATCTGGAGGAAAAAACATGAAAATCCTTGTCGTCGGCGGGGGCGGGCGGGAGCACGCCATCATCAAGCAGCTGAAGCAGAATCCGGCGGTGGAGTCGATCGTTTGCCTGCCCGGCAACGCGGGCATCGCGGCGGACGCCGAGTGCGTCCCCATCAAGGCCACGGACATCGACGGCATCGTGAATTATGTGAAAAATCATCCCGTGGACTTCACCGTGGTCGCGCCGGACGATCCGCTGGCCCTGGGCTGTGTGGACCGGCTGCACGAACTGGGCGTGAAGTGCTTCGGCCCGGACGCCAGGGCCGCCCGCATCGAGGCCAGCAAGGTGTTCGCCAAGGACCTGATGAAGCGATACGGCATCCCCACCGCGGCCTACGAGGCCTTCGACGACGCTGAAAAGGCCCTGGATTACGTGAAGAGCTGCCCGATCCCCGTGGTGGTCAAGGCCGACGGCCTGGCCCTGGGCAAGGGCGTCACCATCTGCTTTACCCGCGAGGAAGCGACAAGGGCCGTGAGGGCCGCCATGCTGGAGGGCGCCTTCGGGACCTCCGGCAGCCGCGTGGTGATCGAGGAATACCTGGAGGGCCCGGAGGTCTCCGTGCTGGCCTTCACCGACGGCCATGTGGTCAGGCCCATGGTGTCGTCGATGGACCACAAGCGGGTGGGGGACGGCGACGTCGGCCCCAACACCGGCGGCATGGGCACCATCGCGCCCAACCCTTGCTATACGCCGGAGGTGGCCGAGCGTTGCATGAAGGAGATCTTCCTGCCCACTATTGCCGCGATGAACGCCGAAGGCTGCCCCTTCAAGGGCTGCCTGTATTTCGGCCTGATGGTCACGAAGGACGGCCCCAAGGTCATCGAGTATAACTGCCGCTTCGGCGACCCGGAGACCCAGGTGGTGCTGCCGCTGCTGAAATCCGACCTGTTGACGGTCATGATGGCCGTGGAGGACGAGACCCTGGCGGACACTCCGGTCGAGTTTGCAGGCGGCGCGGCCTGCTGTGTGATGCTGGCCTCCGGCGGCTATCCGGGCAAGTATGAAAAGGGCAAGGTCATCGACCTGGGCCACGCCGAGGCCATGGCCAGGATCTACCACAGCGGCACGGGCCGGAATGACAGGGGCCAGCTGGTCACCGCCGGCGGCCGCGTGCTGGGCGTCTGCTGCACCGCGGACGATCTGCAGACCGCCATCGGAAAGGCGTACAGGGCCGCCGACGAGATCAAATGGGACGGCATGATCTGCCGCCGGGATATCGGCAAGCGGGCATTGGGGATATTGAAGGATCAATTCTGATTTGCGGGCTGACATGTTTCATTCCCAACCCCTTCGACCCCGCTTTCAGCGGGGACACCTCCCCTTTCAGGGACCAGCACTCTGGCTCCAAAAGCCTCCCCTGCGACGCAAAGCTAGTGGGGAGGTGCCGCGTAGCGGCGGAGGGGTTCCGTCTCCCAGACAAATCAAAATTTGCCATATAATAAAATCAAAGGAGCACCACACCATGGTCTATCGCGTATACGCAGAGAAGAAGCCGGGCTATGACCACGAGGCCGCGGCGCTTTATGACGAGCTGAAATCCTTTCTGGGCATCGAAGGGCTGACGGGGGTTCGCATACTGAACCGCTACGACGTGGAGAATATCGACGAAGGGCTGTTTGCCCAGGCTGTCTCCAACGTGTTCTCTGAGCCGATGGTGGACGACGTCTATCGGGAAATGCCCGAGTATACCGGCGCGATCTTCGCGGCGGAGTATCTGCCCGGCCAGTTCGACCAGCGGGCGGACTCCGCGGCCCAGTGCGTCCAGCTGCTGGCCCGGGTGGAGCGCCCCGACGTGCGCACCGCCACCGTGTACATCCTGGCGGGCAAGCTCAGCGCCGGGGACATCGAGGCGGTGAAGAAGCACGTCATCAACCCGGTGGAGCGCCGGGAGGCGTCTCTCGCGCCGGTGGAAACGCTGAAGGTCGACTACGCCATCCCCACCACCGTACAGACCATGGCGGGCTTCATCGGCTATACCCCGGCGCAGCTTGCGGACTTCATCAAAAAGTACGGCCTTGCCATGGACGGGGCGGACATCGCCTTCTGCCAGGAATACTTCCGGGGCGAGCATCGCGATCCCACCCTCACGGAGATCCGCATGATCGACACCTACTGGTCCGATCACTGCCGCCACACCACCTTCCTGACCGAGCTGGGCAACGTGACCTTCGAGGATGTGGACGTGGCCCAGGCCTACCGACGCTACCTGGACGTTCGCCAGGCGCTGGGCCGCGAAAAGCCCATCTGCCTGATGGACATCGCCACCATCGGCGCGAAATACCTGAAGGCGAAGGGCCTGCTCACCGACCTGGACGAGAGCGAGGAGATCAACGCCTGTACCATCAGGATGGACGTGGACGTGAACGGCGAGGCGCAGAAGTGGCTGCTGTTGTTCAAGAACGAGACCCACAACCATCCCACCGAGATCGAGCCCTTCGGCGGCGCGGCCACCTGCATCGGCGGCGCGATCCGCGACCCGCTGTCCGGGCGCGGCTATGTCTACCAGGCCATGCGCGTCACCGGCGCGGCGGACCCCACCCGCAGCGTGGATGAGACCATCCCCGGCAAGCTGCCCCAGCGCCAGCTGGTGACCACCGCCGCGGCGGGCTATTCCAGCTACGGAAACCAGATCGGCCTGGCGACGGGCCTGGTCGACGAGATCTACCACGACGGCTATGCCGCCAAGCGCATGGAGATCGGCGCGGTGGTGGGCGCGGCTCCGGCGGACCAGGTCCGCCGGGAGGTGCCCGCCCCCGGCGACGTGGTGATCCTGCTGGGTGGCCGCACGGGCCGAGACGGCTGCGGCGGCGCAACGGGCTCCTCCAAGGCCCACACCCATGAATCGCTGGAGACCTGCGGCGCGGAGGTCCAGAAGGGCAACGCTCCCGAGGAGCGCAAGCTCCAGCGGCTGTTCCGCAACCCCGAGGCGGTGCGCATGATCAAGCGCTGCAACGACTTCGGCGCGGGCGGCGTGTCGGTGGCCATCGGCGAGTTGGCCGACGGCCTGGACATCGACCTGAACGCCGTGCCCCGCAAGTATGAGGGCCTGGACGGCACCGAGCTGGCCATCTCCGAATCCCAGGAGCGCATGGCCGTGGTGCTGGCTCCGGAGGACATGGACGCCTTCCGGGCGCTGGCGGACAGTGAAAACCTGGAATCCACGCTGGTGGCGAAGGTCACCGCCGAGCCCCGGCTGGTGATGCGCTGGAACGGCGTGGACATCGTGAACGTTTCCCGCGAATTCCTGAGCTCCAACGGCGCGCCGAAGCACACCGACGTGGTCGTGGAAGCCCAGCGAAAGGCGGACGAGAAGGCGGCGAAGGGCTTTGCCGAGGGCATGCGCGCGGCGGTTTCCGACCTGAACCTCTGCTCCCGGAGGGGCCTTTGCGAGCGCTTTGACAGCACCAACGGCGCGTCCTCGCTGCTGATGCCCTTCGGCGGCAGGCGGCAGCTGACGCCCACCCAGGTCATGGCCTCCCGGATTCCCGTGGAGGGTGGCGAGAGCGGCACCGCCAGCGTGATGGCCTACGGCTTCGACCCGTTTATCAGCGAAAAGAGCCCCTGGCGCGGGGCTTACCTGGCCGTGGTGGATTCCATCGCGAAGCTGGTGGCCGCGGGCAACGGTACCGACAACGTCCACCTGACCTTCCAGGAATACTTCCAGCGCATGAACGGCGAAAGGGCGTGGGGCAGGCCCATGTCGGCGCTGCTGGGCGCGCTGGAGGCCCAGCTGGACTTCGGCGCGGCGGCCATCGGCGGCAAGGACAGCATGTCCGGCTCCTTTGAGGACATCCACGTGCCGCCCACGCTGGTCTCCTTCGCGGTGGGCGTCTGCCCGGCGAGGGACATCGTCTCCGGCGAATTCAAGCGGGCGGGCAGCGCCATCGGCTGGCTGAAGCCGGTCTACCGTCCCAACGGCACCCCCGACCCGGAGACCCAGAAGGCCCTGTTTGAGAAGGTGGACGGCCTGATCAAATCCGGCAGGGTGCTGTCCGCGTGGGCCGTGGGCAAGGGCGGCGTGGCCTCGGCGGCCTTCCGGATGGCCATCGGCAACGGCTTCGGCGTGGCGTTCCACGCGGGCGTACCGCTGTTTGACGCCATGTACGGCAGCTTCCTGGTGGAGTACGCCGACGAGTCCATGGCCGAAAATGTGGTGGGTCACGTCACCGCCGAGCGGCTGTTCAGCCAGGCGGGAGAACAGATCGCCGCGGACGAGCTGGAGGCGCTGTACGAGGGCCGGCTGAACGAGGTTTTCCCGGCCACGGTGAAGAAGGACTATCCAGAACCCGCGGTCAGCTGCTTCGAGGCAAAGGGCCGGGTGCGCCCGGCGACGGCCATCGCCAGGCCCCGGGTGCTGATTCCTGTGTTCCCCGGCACCAACTGCGAATACGACACCGCCCGGGCCTTCATCAAGGCGGGGGCCGAGCCGAAGGTCATGGTCATCCGCAACCTCACCGCCCAGGCGGTGGCCCAGAGCGTGGACGCCTTCGCGGAGGCGGTGGCCCAGAGCCAGATCGTGTTCATCCCCGGCGGCTTCTCCGGCGGCGACGAGCCCGACGGCTCCGGCAAGTTCATCACCGCCTTCTTCCGCAACCCGAAGCTGCGGGACGCGGTGCACGAGCTGCTGAACGCGAGGGACGGCCTGATGGGCGGCATCTGCAACGGCTTCCAGGCGCTGATCAAGCTGGGCCTGGTGCCCTACGGCGAGATCCGCGAGGCGGACCAGTGCGTCGAGGCCACCCTGACCTTCAACGACATCGGTCGCCACCAGTCCCGCCTGGTGCGCACCCGCGTGGCCTCCAACAAGAGCCCGTGGCTGATGTATACCCACTGCGGCGACGTGCACACCGCCCCGGTCTCCCACGGCGAGGGCAAATTCGTGGCCAGCGACGCGGTGATCCTGCGGTTGATGGAGAACGGCCAGGTGGCCACCCAGTACTGCGACGAGAAGGGCAACCCCACCATGGACATCCGCTGCAACCCCAACGGCTCCTGCGCCGCCATCGAGGGCATCACGTCCCCCGACGGCCGGGTCTTCGGCAAGATGGCCCACAGCGAGCGCGTGGGCTTCAATGTGGACCTGTACAGGAACGTTCCCGGCAACTACGACAATGGCATGTTCCGCGGGGCGGTGGACTACTTCAGGCGTTGATTGACATAGGACGTATTCCAAGTTCCTGCCCTTTAGCCTCCCCTGTAAGGCGATGTCCTCAACTAAAGGGTACCTCTAAAAACTATCATAGCGGTGGTGCCCCAGATCGTTCTGAATGCTTTATAGCGCAAGGACGATAAGCTCTCTGTCGCCGGATGCCCCGGGTGTTGTTGCCATGATGTCGACCACCTTCAGGAAGCTTTGCTGTCTATTCATGCGTGAACTGTGGGGAAATCAGGCACAGGCATTGACATGGACCCGGACATTAATGTATAATTAAACTGGTATTCAAAAACTATACATTAGGAGGACAAGAACATGGGAAATTTTGTGGTCAAGAAGACGGAGAGCGGCTTCTCCTTTAATCTCATGTCGGACAACAACGAGGTGATCGCCACCTCTCAGGTGTACACCACGAAGGCCGCCTGCCTGAAGGGCATCGAGAGCGTGGCCGATAACGCGCCTTTCGCGCCCATCGAGGATCAGACTGTGGCGAACTACGACGCCGAGGAGAATCCGAAGTTTGAGGTTTACAAGGACAAGGCCGGGGAGATTCGCTTCCGCCTGAAGGCCGGCAATGGTGAGATCATCGCCGTCAGCGAAGGCTACAAGGCCAAGGACGGCTGCCTGAAGGGCATCGATTCTGTCAAGTACAACACCATTTGGTCCGACATCGTTGAGAAATAAGGATAAGGAAGGGCATGGCGTCGTCCCGATCGTCGGGAACGCGCCGCCTTTTCGAGGGTACAACGCACAGGCGCGCTCTTTGACGGGCGCGCCTGTGCCATAGCCTGTGACGAATCGGACGGAAATGGAGACGGTATGATAAAGCTGGATTTGCACATGCATTCCACGGTGTCCGACGGCACCGATACGCCCCGGGAGCTGCTGCAGCGCGTTCGCGAAAAGGGCATCGGCCTGTTTGCACTGACGGATCACGACGCTATCAAGGGCTACGGCATGATCCGCGACATCCGTGCCGAAGCGGATCCCAGGGTGCTGCCCGGCGTGGAATTCTCATGCAGGGACGAGGAAGGGAAATACCACATCCTCGGCTACAACTTTGACCCGGACAGCGCGCCCATCCGGGAGGTGGTGGCGCTGGGGCATCGCTATCGCATGGAGAAGCTCGATGCGCGCCTGGAATTCATCGCCGGGCAGTTTGGCTTCACCTTTCCCGAAAATGCGCGCCAGAGGCTGTACACGCTGGACAACCCCGGAAAGCCGCACATCGCGAACATGATGGTGGAATACGGGTATGCCCCGAGCAAGGAGACCGCCATCCATGATTACCTCAATCAGGGGCGCTTTCCCGAAGCCTATGTGCGCCCCGAGCAGGCGATCCGGGGCATTCTCGACAGCGGCGGGATTCCCGTGCTGGCCCACCCGGCCTACGGCAGCGGGGACGAATGGATTGTTGGCGCAGAGATGGAAGCGCGGCTGCGGCGGCTCATCGGCTTCGGGCTACAGGGCGTCGAGGGCTTCTATTCCGGCTTTACCCCGGCGCTGATACGGGAGACACTGTGCTTCGCCGGGAAATACGACCTGTATGTGACCGCCGGCAGCGATTATCACGGCAAGAACAAGATGATCGAGCTTGGAGATACGTCGCTGGACAGCGCGGCCGGCATTCCCGGGGGCCTGTGGCGCTTCCTCGAGGCCGTTGGCGTTCCTTTTAAAGGCGAAGCCTGTAACGCCAGGTGGTCCGCTATCGCTTCAGGTTGAATACGGAACCGACCGCAGCCATAAAAACAGGCGACCCGAAGGTCGCCGCGGGGCTGAGTTGATAAAGGGCTGTCGGGATGGTGGCGCGGGGGAGCGTCACAGATTCGCGTACCGGACCAGCAGGATGATCTCATGGTTGCCGGCGGCCACAGCCAGGTACATCTTCTTGGTGTAGTTACCGTCCGCGTCCTGGGTGCGGATCTTGGTATTGATAAAGCCCCGCTTGCTGTCCTTGATGCGGTTTTCCAGAGTAGCGCTGTCCAGGAAGGCGAGGTAGGCTGTCCGGTCCTGCTCGTGTACGGCCAGATCGGCAAAATACTGGGTGATGCCCTTCATGCTGTGGGGCACGTCGGTGGGAATGCCGTGGTGGTCCTGGGTGAACACGGTCACGATCTCGTCCTTGCCAGGCCGCAGTATGGACACCCGGTGATACATCGAATAGATGTTCATCAGGCTCTGGTCCAACAACTGCTTGTGGCTGATGTTGATGCTCTGGGTGATGTTGTTAATGGACAGCAATATCGCCTGTCGCCCCCGCCGGGCGGACAGCAGCTTGCCGTGGGCGCTGCACAGGTCCCCGTGGACCGTAAAGGTTATCTCCCGCTCGCCCTTGCTGATGGTGGTGTCGATGAACTCGTCGATTTCCTTGCGCGTAAGAACCCCGAAATGGACCAGCTTCTGTATGGCGTCCATCGCGTCCACGGCGCCCAGCACGTTCAGGCTGTCCCTGAATTCCAAATCCTGATAGATGAAGTTATAATCATCGCTGTGCTTTTCAAGGATGGCCAGCGGTATACCGTCCCGCCTCTTTTCCTTGCCGCTCTCCAGGATGGTGAAGGGGGAGGGACTGAGCAGGTTGATGCGGTTGATCTCGTGGTAATACTGACGGTCCTCCTCGGTTTCAAAGGGGATGCCCTTTTCCTCGAGCACCTTCAGCAGCTCCTGATAGGGCAGCGGCCTGGAGAAAAAGTAGCCCTGCATGCGGTCACAGCCAATGGCCTTCAGGAAATCCACCTGCTCCTGGGTTTCCACGCCCTCCACAACGGTGACCATGCTGATATCCTTGGCCATCGATATGATGGAGCGGATGATCCGCTTCGAGCGCAGGCCCATATCGGACAGGAAGCCCATGTCGATCTTCAGCTCGTCGAACACATAATCCTTCAGCGTGTTCAAAGAGGAATAGCCGCTGCCGAAGTCATCCATCCAGACCTGGTAGCCAGCGGTCCTGAACCTTTCCACGTTGGAGGACATGAGGCTCTCCCGCTCGCTGAACGCGCTCTCCGTGACCTCGATGTTCAGCATGCTGCGGGGCATGCCGTATTCCTGGGTCATGGATTCCACGACGCGGAACATGTCCTCGGATTCAAAATCGCTGCGGGACAGGTTGACGGACACGGGCACCACGGGAGCATGGGCGGCAACCAGCGAGGCGTACCATTGGCATACCTTCTCGATGATGTGGATGTCCAGATGGTAGATTTGCTTCGTCTCCTCCAGGGAGGGGAGAAACTGCATGGGCGTCAGGAACCCGAGGGTCGGGTGATGCCATCGAACGAGGGCCTCAAAGCCGCACAGCGAGCCGGAGATGGTATGGATGATGGGCTGGAAATAGACCTCAAACTCTCCGTTTTCAATGGCCTTTTCGAGGTGAAAGACAAAGTCTATGCGCTTGATGGCTTCATGATCCATGCTGATTGAACCTCACTATCGCGTGTTAATATACATTGGTTGTAGCAGTCCGGTCGCGGGCGGATTCTGGTTTGGCAGGCTGGCGGGAACTCCAAAAGCCTTCCCCTTTGGGGAAGGTGGGCCGCGCAGCGGGTCGGATGAGATCCCCTTACATACCACCTCGCGCCTATGCCGAAAACGACGTTGTCCAGGCAGCAAGGACCTCATCCGTCTTTGACGAAACAACGCAAGCGTTTTTCATCAAATCCACCTTCCCCAAAGGGGAAGGCTACTTTGGGGGTCCACTTCAACTCTCCGACAAATCAGATTTTCTCTGACTGAACAGACACTACTGCTATTTTAACAAATTAAAGCTGTAATTTCAATCAGTCAAACGTACTTTATTTATTGGAACAAAACTTTAACTTCACTGGCGGCGTAGGCGGACTGGCATTCCGGAAGCCCAAACGGCTACACTCACGGTTTTCTTTTCGGGAGATACCAAAATTGACAATGACGCGCTTTGGTTGTCATCATTATACCCGACATGCTTTTCAAAATCCGTCCATGCGCACACGTTGATGGGCGCGGCGGCAACCGCTGCCCATATGTGCTTGACAATACCGGGCAAAGGATATATACTAACGGCAGTTAAATAACAACTGTTATTAAATATGACCCGAATTGATTCCGAAGGAGTGTGGATATCATGACTGAGAAACCGATGCTTGAGATCAGCCACTACTCAAAGACCTACGGCGGGGGCAAAAAGGCGGTGGACGACGTGTCCCTGGCGGTGATGCCCGGGGATATTTACGGCTTCATCGGCCACAACGGCGCGGGAAAATCCACGACGATCCGCGCCGTTGTGGGCGTGCTGGATTTCACGGAGGGGGATATCTTTATCGACGGCCATTCCGTGAAGGACGAGCCCATGGCCTGCAAGCGGATCACCGCCTACATCCCCGACAACCCGGACCTTTACGAGAACCTGACCGGCATACAGTACCTGAACTTCGTGGCGGACGTGTTCGGCATTGGCGCGGCCGAACGGGAAGAGCGCATCCGCAGGTTTGCCGGCCTGTTTGAGATCACGAAGGATCTCGGGGACCTCATAAGCGCCTATTCCCACGGCATGAAGCAGAAGCTGGCCATCATCTCGGCGCTGATCCATGAGCCCAGGCTGTTGGTGCTGGACGAGCCCTTCGTGGGCCTGGACCCGAAGGCCGCCTTCACGCTGAAGACGGTCATGCACGAGCTGTGCCAGGGCGGCACGGCCATATTCTTTTCGACCCATGTGCTGGACGTGGCGGAGAAGCTGTGCGACAAGGTCGCCATCATCAAGCATGGCCGGATCATCGCCTCCGGCACGATGGCGGCGCTCACCGAGGGCCATTCCCTGGAGCAGACCTTCCTGGAGGCGGACGGCGATGAATAAGAATATCGTATTGCTTCGGACGCTGCTCCTGTCCACGAGCGGGTGGAACATCTACCGGCACACGACGGATAAGAAAAAGCGCCGCCGCATCGCGGGCAACGCCGTGGGCAAGCTGTGCCTGTACGCGATGCTGATGGCCTTCTGCGTCGCCATCTGCGTCGGGTACGGAAAATTCGGCATGATTACGGCTGCGCCGGTGATGTGCGCGCTGACGGTCAGCCTGCTGGCCTTCGTGTTCACGCTGTTCAAGACCAACGGCTACCTGTTCAACTTCAAGGAATACGACATGCTGATGTCACTGCCCTTTGAGGCGCGGACTGTGGCGGGCTGTAAATTCCTGTACATGGTCGTCAAGAGCCTGCCCTGGTACCTGAGCATATCGGTGGCGATGCTGGTGGGGTATGGGGTTTACGCCCGTCCGCCGGTGGGAGTGTACCCGCTGTGGCTGGTTCTCTCGCTGTTCCTGCCGGTCATTCCGATGCTCCTCGCAGCCTTCCTGGGCTTCGTGATTGCCCGGATCAGCGCGGGGTTCAAAAAGACGAACATCGTGCAGACTGTGCTGACGCTGGTGTTCGTCATAGGCTGCTTTTCCCTGCGCTTTGTCATCGAGGATATGTTCAGGAACGACAGGATACAGGCCACGCTGGAGCTGGCGTCCCGGGTGACCGGCGGCGCAGCCCGGGTCTACCTGCCCGCCGGGTGGTTCTCGGACGCCATTACGCGACTGGACATTCCCGCCATGCTGCTGCTGACCGGCGTCAGCGCGGCGCTGTTCATCGCGGTGTTCGCCATCGTGGGCCGCTCCTACCGGCAGATCAATTCCGCGTTGAAGGCCCACGCGGCATCCCGGAGCTACAAAATGACCGCGCAGAAGCGGCACAGCGCGGAGGCGGCCATCGCGTTCAAGGAGTTCAGGCGCTTTACCGGCTCTACCGCCTACATGGTCAACGGCGGCATCGGCATGATCCTGGCCGCGCTGGTCGGCCTGATCACGCTGGTCATCGGCCCGGACAGGATCATAAAAACAGTCACCCAGGGCGCGCCCGTCGACGCGGTCATGCTCTGGCCCGCGATACCGTTCATCGTCTACTTCTTCATCGGCATGGTCGCCACAACGGCCTGCTCGCCGTCGCTGGAGGGGAAGAATTACTGGATCGTCCAGAGCCTGCCCATCGAAAAGGCGACGCTCTATCGGGGCAAAATGCTGTTCAATCTGGCGCTGACGGTGCCCTTTATGGCCTTCTCGACGCTGTGCCTGTGCGTGGCGGCGCGGGTGCCGGTGGCGGAAACGACTTTGTATCTGTTGCAGGGCCTTGCGCTTTGTGCGTTTTCCACGGCCTGGGGCTGTGTCTGCGGCATCCGCCACATGCGCCTGGACTGGGAAAACGAGATCGAGGTCATCAAGCAGGGCGCGGCGGTGGCCATCTACATGCTGCCCAACATGTTCGTCGTCATGGGCCTGACTGTGCTGGCGGTCGTGCTGGGTCTGCGCATGGACCGCAGGCTGCTGGCGCTGCTGTTTACGCTGGTGGCGACGCTGTTGGCCGCGCTGAGCTACCGCCGGGTCCTGATCCTGTCGAAGCGGCGGTAGCTACAGGCGCGCCGGGAATCAATCCCTGAACAGCAACGGCAGGAAATCGTGGAGGCAGCGCCGCCATGCGCTTTGACGCGAACAGCTACAAACTGGTGGTGCGCCAGCGCGGGGCGGTGGTGCTGCACGAGCTGCGCCTGGCCATGGGGCTGGAGGGCTTTGTTGCCGGCCTGAAGACCTTCCGGGAGATGGGCGCGGACGGTCACACACTGACGGAAAGGGAATTCGTCGCCGCCATGGACGCGGCTACCGGCGAGAGCTGGGAGGCATTTTTGACGGACTGGCTGTTCAACGTGGGCGACTACGTACAGCAGGACATGACGTGGTATGAGTAAAAAAACAGATGCGCAGGCTCGAAAGATCCTGCGCATCTGCTTGCAAGGCGTTACGCCTCCTCGGGCATGATGGAGGCGGTCACCAGCTGTGCGACGCTGGCGAAGCCCTCGTCGGATGCGGGCATGAAGATGAACTGCACGTAATTGCCCGACTGGGTGACGAATACCACGTAGCCGGCATCCACATCCGGGATGCTGAAGGACACGGCATCCAGTCCGTTGAGGGTGCAGCGCTCGATCTCCGTCGCGCCGTTGGTCTCCAGCTGGCTGACCGCGTCGTCGATCGTCAGGCCGTCATACCCGTTCAGGTACTGGGCGTAGATGCCCGCCGAACCGTCGGACAACTCAAACTTGCCGATCATCTCGGCGGGGTCGTCCTCGGAGGGCTCGAGGTTCTCGAAGACGTCCGGAATCCAGAACTGCAGCGCGACGTCCTCGAAGGTGTACCAGCTGCCGGGGATCTCAGCGGCCGCGGATTCCGCGTCCGACCAGTTGATGGCGGGGACCTGCTCGGCCAGCGCGCAGGGCAGCGCCAGCAGAAGGGCCAGTGCGACGAGGGTTGCGAGAAGCTTCTTCATGGGTTGTTCCTCCTTTATATTCGCCCGAATGGATCGGGTGATTTCAATAAAAGAATCCGGTCGGTTTATGGCGCCGGCGCCTGCCTTGTGAAGCGCGACAGCAGCAATTCCTCCAGCATGACCAGCTCGCTCTCGGGATCGGTGTCCTTCTCCGGCACGTATACCAGCCCCACCGCGTAGCGGGTGACCGCCGCCAGCATGATGTGAAGGGCGCTGGAGAACAGCGAGGTTGCGGAAATGTCCATCCGCAGGGTTCCGTCCCGTTTTCCCCGCTCGTACAGGTCGTGGAATCGCTCGGCAAGCACCTTTACAACGCGCAGATAGGACCGCGTCTGCTCGCCGTTTCCCGCTTCAAAATGCAGATAGCTGTTGAAATTGTAGTTGAAGCGCAAAATATCGCGGTGATTCCGGTAAAGATCCAGGAAGGAATCCAGAGTAAAGCGCAGATATTCAGCGCCGGTCATGTTGGCCTGGGCTTCACTGCTCACAAGGGTATCGTGATACGCGATGTATTCATCCCACTTCCAGGCGCCGATGGCGACGACCAGTTCAAGTTTTGTAGAGAAGTAGCGGTAGAGCGTCGCCCTGCCGACATCGCTGGCCGCGGCTACCTCCGGCATCGTCACGGATTCAATGCCCTTTTCGGAGAAGAGGCGAAAGGCGGTCTCCAGGATGTGGCGTTCCTTCGCCTGCTTCCATTCCTTGCCAGCGGAATAACCGTTCACGCCTGTGCCTCCAAAAACAAAAATGAGACTGAACGTCTCAATTATACATAACGCCCGGACGGAATGCAAGGGGAAAATGGGAAAAAACTGAAAAAACGGAAAGCCGCCGCATGAACCGGGCATCAGGGTGTGCTTCAACCCGCAAATTGCAAAAAAGCACCATGCGACCCCCTTGCGAGGGATCATACGGTGCCTGGATCTCTATTCCCCGGCGACAGCGTCGCTCAACGCCTCCCATTCCTCGTAGAGGCCGTCGAGGCGCGTCTGGGCTTCCCGGTGTTCCCGGGCCACGCGGGCGGATTCGGCAGGGTTCGAGTAGATTTCCGGCTGGCCCATCTGGGTCTCCAGGTCTGAAATCAGTTGCTCGGTGCCGGCGATATCCGCTTCGACCTTCTTCAGCTTCGCCTGAAGGGCCTTGGCGGATTCCTTCGCCAGCCGCTGGCGGCGCTTTTCCTTGTCGATCTGGGTGCGGGTCGCGCCGCCGGCGGCGGACCACTCCGTCTCGCCGGCGGCCTGGACCCGCTTCTTTTCCAGGTAGTCGTCGTAGTTGCCCAGGTATTCCACCGCGCCCTCGGGGCTCATCTCGATCACCTTCGTGGCGACGCGGTTGATGAAGTAGCGGTCGTGGCTGACGGTGAGCAGCGTGCCCTCGAAGTCCTCCAGCGCGGCCTCCAGCACCTCCCGGCTGTCCATGTCCAGGTGGTTGGTGGGCTCGTCCAGCAGCAATAGGTTGTCCTGCTTCAGCATCAGCTTCGCCAGCGCCACCCGGCCGCGCTCGCCGCCGGAGAGGGTGCCCACCGGCTGGAACACGTCGTCGCCGGTCAGCAGGAACAGCGCCAATACGCCGCGCACCCGGTCCGGCTCCAGGCGGGGGAAGTCGTCCCACACCTCGCTCATCACGTCCTTTTCCGGGTGGAGGCTGGCCTGCTGCTGATCGTAATAGCCCAGGTCCACGTTGCTGCCGAAGTCCACCGTTCCGTGGTCGGCGGGTAGCTTGCCCGCGATGATGTTCAGCAGCGTGGACTTGCCCACGCCATTGGGCCCGATGATGGCCACCCGGTCCCCGGCGCGCAGGTGGAGGTTGAAGTGCTCGAATAGCGTGCGGCCCTCGAAGCCCTTTGAAAGGTCGTGCAGCATCAGCACGTCGTCGCCGGTGCGGCGACGGGCGGTAAAGTTGAAGCGCACCTTCTGCTCGCTGACGGGCCGCTCGATCCGCTCCAGCTTTTCCAGCCGCTTCTCCCGGCTCTCCGCCGCCTTGATGGACTTCTCCCGGTTGTACATCCGGTAGCGGGCGATGATGGCCTCCTGACGGGCGATCTCCGCCTGCTGCATCTTGTACTCCTTCAGCTGGCGCTCCAGGTTGGCCTGGCGCTGGACGGCGAAGCGGTCGTAGTTGCCGGTGTACTGGGTCAGCCGCTTCATGGACAGCTCGGCCATGCAGTCGCACACGGCGTTCAGGAAGTAGCGATCGTGGCTGATGACCAGCACCGTGCCCCGGTACTTCTTCAGCGTCTCCTCCAGCCATTGGGTGGAGGCCAGGTCCAGGTGGTTGGTGGGCTCGTCCAGCATCAGCAGGTCCGGCTGGGTCAGCAGCAGGCGCGCCAGGCAAAGCCGGGTCTTTTCGCCGCCGGAGAGCAGGCTGGCGGGCTGCATCTCCCGACCCCGGGCAAAGCCCAGGCCGGCCAGCACCCCCTGTATGCGGCTGGGCCACTCGTAGCCACCGGCGTCCTCGAAGCGGTCCACCAGTCGGGAATAGGCCTTCGACAGCTGCTCAAAGGCCTCGGGATCGTCGTGCTTCTCGGCCATCTCGTGCTCCATCTGGCGCATCCTCGCCTCCATCTGGCGCACCGGCTCGAACACCCGCTCCAGCTCCTGCTGGATGGTCAGCTCGCTCTGGATGTCGGCGTCCTGGGTCAGCATGCCCACGCGCATCCCCTTCACCAGCGAAACCGTGCCGGAATCCGGGGCCATGTCGCCGTGGATCAGCCTGAACAGCGTGGACTTGCCGCTGCCGTTCACGCCCACAAGGCCCATGCGCCCTCCGGCCTGCAGGGTCAGGTTCACGTCCTTGAGCACCTCGTTCATGCCGAAGGACTTGTTCACGTTTTGCAGGGTTAAAAGTATCATTGGGGAGACCTTTCTTTATCGATAGCGCGTTTCATGATTCGCATGCGCACACCGGTGTCCTGGATCAGCAGGTCGCCCTTCATCCGGGCGATAGCCCAGGCGGTGTACAGGTCGCCGGCGGAGCCGGACAGGTTGGAGATCTGGACGATCCAGAGCGGCCAGAACCACGCCCCGGGCAGCTTCGCGATGGCGATTTGCAGCGCCAGGCCCCACAGCACCACCGGCGCGAGGGCCGTGACGATGTGGGAGGGCCTGTCGAACCAGACCGTGCTGCCCGCGTAGGCGTAGGGCAGCCTGATGCCGTAGACGGGCCTGACCCCGGACAGCGCGAACATGACGATGCCGTGGGTCAGCTCGTGCAGCGGTATATAGACGATCAGCGCCAACCCCAGGCAGGGCCACATATACCACCTTGACGCCATCAGCCGCCAGGAGGGCCCCACCGGCACCGTCAGCAGCCCGACGATCACCGGCACGGAGACCAGCGCCAGCGACAGGACGAGCATCGCCTTCATCTGCTTCCGGTTGCGCATGAAGTCCAGCGTCCCGGCATAGCGGTAGCCCGGGGGAAGAGTTTTATGGTTCATGGCGATCCTTTCAGGGAAATTCTGATTTGTCGCGGGCTTGCGCCCGTTTGAAGGGGGACAGGTCCCCCTTCAATACATCCTCCTCAGATTTGCCTGAAATCGCAGGCGATTTCCGGGCGGCAAATCTGCAAGGAAGCCTTTTTTGCTCTGGT
>JAFWEL010000010.1 GCA_017512905.1 Clostridia bacterium | reverse complement strand
GGGCGGCAAATCTGCAAGGAAGCCTTTTTTGCTCTGGTCGACAGGCTCCCTGCCACAAAAAAGGCCCCGCCCGCGGCGTACACGCCGCCGCGTACGATTGAAGATCGGGGCGCTGCCGCCCCCGATACCCCCGGTAAGTTAGCCAAAAGCCTCCCCTGCGACGCGAAGCTAGTGAGGGAGGTGGCCCCGCCAAAGGCGGGGTCGGAGGGGTTCCGCGTGCTCAGCAACACCTCGATAAATCAGAATTTATCGTTCACTTACAATCCCCACGGCATATACGCCGCGATCACCGCCAGCAGCACGGCGGGGAGCATGTTGGCCACCCGCAGCTGCTTGCCCCAGACCAGGTTTACGCCCACGCAGAAGATCAGCACCGAGCCGATCAGCGACAGGTTGCCGATGGCCGCTTCGGTCATCACCGGGGCGATGAGCCGGGCCAGCAGCGTCATACCACCCTCGAACACGAACACCGGTATCGCCGAGAAGGCGCAGCCCCTGCCCATGGACGAGGCCATTACCAGCACGATGATGAAGTCCAGCACGGCCTTCACCGCCAGCGTGGAATAATCGCCCATGACGCCGTCCTGGATCGAGCCCACGATGGCCATCGCGCCGATGCTCACCGTCAGTGACGCGGTGACAAAGGCGTTCACGAAGCCGCCGTCCCCCTCGTTGCCGGTTTTCTTTTTCAGCCACTCACCGAAGCGCTCGAAGGCGTCCTCGATGCCCAGCAGCTCGCCCAACACCGTGCCCAGGGCCAGGCAGAGCACCACCAGCATCGACCGCCCGCTGGTCAGCGCGCTCTCCTGGAGCTTCAGCATGCCGGACATCGCCCCGGCGATAGCGATAAACATGGTGCTGACGCCACAGGCCTTGCCGATGGAGGCCTGCTGCGCCTCCCGGAACAGCTTCCCGGCGAACAGGCCAATGAACCCACCCGCGACGATGGCCCCGGTATTGATGAGTGTTCCAAGTCCAATCATGAATATATCATTTCCACATTGTCTTCGGTTTGTGGCGGCAGCCCGGGCCGACACTGTTCTTTTGGGATCATTGGCAACGGTACAGGCGCGTTAATTCTGATTTGTCGCAACGCGACAAATCAGAATTTACCGAACAGCCACGATCAACGCCGATATCCCCGCCACCAGCGCCAGCATCAGGCCGGCGGTGACGAACACCAGGCGGTTCATCCGGCGGATGTCCTCCCCCTCGGGGGGGCGGATATCGTCGCCGATGGTGGGCTTGTGAACCACCTGGCCGAAGTATTCGTGGTCGCCCCCCAGCCGCACCCCCAGCGCCCCCGCCGCGGCGGACTCGCTCCAGGCGCAGTTGGGCGACAGGTGGTTGGCGTGGTCCCGCAGCACGGTGCGGAAGGCCCGCCGCCCGTCCAGGCCCAGCGGGAACGCCGCCAGGCACATCAACAGCGCGGTGATCCGGGCGGGGATGTAGTTCCAGACGTCGTCGGCCTTCGCCGCAAACCAGCCCACATCCCGGTATTTTTCGTTCAGGTAGCCGATCATGCTGTCCAGCGTGCTGGCCGCCTTGAAGGCCATGCCCAGCACCGGCCCGCCCAGGGCCAGGTACAGCATTGGCGAGATCACCCCGTCGGTCAGGTTCTCGGCCACCGTCTCGATGGTGGCGCACAGGATCTCCCGCTTCGACAGGTTGGCGGTGTCCCGGCCCACGATGCGGCCCACCCGCTTGCGTCCGGCCTCAAGGGAGACTTCAAGGGCCCTGCGCACCCCCTCGGCCTCGTCGGCCAGGTTCCGCGCCGACAGGCACATCCACGAGATCAGCGCCATGCCGACGAAGTGGGGCCCGTCGCCCCACAGGCGCAACAGATAGAGTATACCCGCCGTGACCAGCGCTGTCAACAGCACCGTGGTAACAGCCACGACAATCGCCCGCCGCCTCAATACCGCAGACGGCGGGTTGTCCCGCTTCGCGATTTTCTCCGCGAACGATATAAACTTCCCGATCAGCCGCACCGGGTGGTAAAACCACTCCGGATCGCCGACGATCAGGTCGATCAGCGCCCCGACGAGCAGGGCAAGGATGTGGGTGGGCATGGCTTCGTTCCTGTAAATTCTGATTTCATCCGATAATGAGCAAAGGTTTCATCTTCTCCGGTCTTTTCATAGCCCAGCTTTTCCAGCACATGTTGGCTGCGGGTATTCTTTAGAACGGCATTGGCATATACGGCATCCATTTCCAGCGCATCGAAGGCATATTCCGTCGCCAGTTGTTCCGCCTGTGTGCCAAAGCCCTGGTTTTTCACGGAATCATTTTGCAGGTGAATAGAAAGCTCGCAGCTTCGCGCCTGCCGGTCAATATGCTTCAGCGCCACCTCTCCGATGGGCCTTTCTCCCTGCATGACCAGGAAATCCACACGATCCTGTGTTGCCTTCAATCTGAAATAATAAGCTTCAACTTGTTCGGGATCATAGCGGTATTCCCGGAAGCGCGACATATCCATGAGCACATCCGCGTCCATCTGAAAGCCCCGGTAGTATTCCTGCAATAGCGGCAGGGTCATTTCCTCAAGGCGGATCAGCATTTACGCCTCTCCCCTCAGTATCCGGTATACAGCGTCCATATCCAAACTCTCCCGCACGGTCTTCGCCAGGATATCGAACTGCTGCTCCCGATAGGCCCTCATGTTCACGGCGGCCTGTTCGGCGGTGAGCTTCTCCTCGGGCAGGCCCTTCAGCTGTCTTGCCCGCTTCACCAGCGCCTCTGCCAGTGTGCCGTCGTCGAACAGGCCGTGCAGGTACGTTCCCAGCACGTTCCCGGCGGCGTTACAGGCCCCGTTCGGGCCCATCCAGAAGCGGGTGTTTTCCCCGAAGGTGTTGACGCCGGAATGGATCTCATAGCCCTCCACCTTCGTGCCCGCCAGCGACGCGAGCCATTCCACCGCGTCGGTCAGCGTGCCCTCGGCCTGGACGGTGCGCTTCTCCGGCTCGAAGCTGACCTCCATGTCCAGCAGCCCCAGCCCCGCCACCTCCGGCGCGGCGGATTCCACGCCGTGGGGATCCCGCAGCAGCTGGCCCAGCATCTGGTAGCCGCCGCACACGCCCAGCAGCAGCCTGCCCAAGCGGGCATGGCGCACGATGGGAGCGATCATATCCCGGTTTTTCAGGTCGATCAGGTCGTCGATGGTGTTCTTGGTTCCCGGCAGGATCACCACGTCCGCGCCCTCCAGGTCGTCCGGTCGCAGGGCGTATTTCAGCGTGACCCCGGGATGCAGGGACAGGGCCTGGAAATCGGTGAAATTCGAGATGTGCTTCAGCCGCACCACGGCCACGGTGATCTCCCCCGTGCCGCTGACGGCGGTCAGGCGCTCGGACACGCTGTCCTCGTCCTCGATGTCGGCGTCGCACCAGGGCACCACACCGATCACCGGGATGCCCACCTTTTCCTCGATCATCCGCAGCCCCGGCTCCAGGATGCGCACGTCGCCCCGGAACTTGTTGATGATCATGCCCTTGATGCGGGCGCGCTCCTCCGGCTCCAGCAGCATGACTGTGCCGTACAGCGACGCAAACACGCCGCCCCGGTCGATGTCCCCCACCAGCAGCACCGGCGCGTCGGCGGCCCCGGCCATCCACATGTTGACCAGGTCGCCCTCCTTCAGGTTGATCTCCGCGGGGCTGCCCGCGCCCTCGATCACCACGGCGTCGTATTTCGACTCCAGGCTGTCGTAGGTGTCCTTCACCAGCCTGCGCAGGTTGGGCTTGTAGCGGTGGTACTCCACCGCGCCCATGTTGCCGATGGGCTTGCCCAGGCAGATGACCTGGCTCTTTCTGTCGCTGGTGGGCTTGAGCAGTATGGGGTTCATCTCCACGCTGGGCTCCACCCCCGCTGCCTGGGCCTGCACCACCTGGGCGCGGCCCATCTCCAGCCCCTCCTTCGTAGCGAAGCTGTTCAGGGCCATGTTCTGGCTCTTGAAGGGCGCGACCCTCAGGCCATCCTCCCTGAATATGCGGCACAGCGCCGCGCACAGCATGGACTTGCCCACCGACGAGCCCGTCCCCTGGAGCATGATCGACTTTCCGCGCATACAGAATCTCCTTTTATGACATAAGAGGATGTATTGATTCGAGCTGGCAAATTCTGATTTGTCGAGCTGTAGGCGACGGTTCCAAAAGTAGCCTTCCCCTCTGGGGAAGGTGGATTCGGCAAAAAATGCTTGCATTGTTTTGCCGAAGACGGATGAGGTCCTCGTCGCTCGAACAACGTCTATTGGGGCATTGGCGCGAATAGCAACGTAAGGAGGACCTCATCCGACCCGCTACGCGGGCCACCTTCCCCAACGGGGGAAGGCTTTGGGGAACCTCATCGTCTCCCCGACAAATCAGAAGTCCAGCGCCTCAACCAGCCTCCCGTTTTCTCCCTCCGTGCGCACGCACAGACGAACATGGCCGTGGGTCAGGCCGGGGAACATGCCGCAGGGGCGGACGAGTATGCCCTTCCTGCGCAGCCCTTCGATTTCCGGGCGCATGTCCCTGCCGAAGTCGCAGAGCAGGAAGTTGGCGTCGCTAGGATAGACCCTCGCGCCGACGCCGGCCAGGGCCGCGGCGAAATCCGCCCGCCGGACGTCGTTCAAGCGGCGAATCCTGCTGAAATCCGCCCCGTGTCCGGGCAGCGCGGCGGCCACCGCGTCAGCCATGCAGTTAAGCCGCCAGGGCAGCAGCCTCTCCCCCATCTCCCCGATCACCGAGGGATGGGCGGCCAGGTAGCCCAGCCGCAGGCCGGGGATCGCCAGCACCTTGGTCAGCGAGCCCAGTACGATCAGCGCCGGATGCTCCTTCACCCGATCCCGAACGCTGTGCTCGGGACAGTAGTCGATGAACGCCTCGTCCACCACCAGCCGTCCCCGGACGGCCTCCATCCGCGCCAGCAGCGAAAGCACGTCTCCCCGGGGCAGCGCCTCGCCGGTGGGGTTGTTGGGGTTGCATAGCCAAAGGGTCTCCCCCGGCTCCGGGCGATAATCCGCCAGCTCCGAACGAAGGACATCCCTGTGTGCCCCGCACAGCGCCCCGTATTCCTGGAACGTGGGCTGGGCGACGGCGTGGCCGTCGAAGCGCCTTGCGACGCAGGCCGCCGCCTCGATCCCCCCCGCCGTGGGCAGGATGCAGGCTTCGGGCAGGCCCAGGTGGGCGCTCAGGCCCGCCAGCGCCGCGCCCTGGCGCAGGTCGGGATAGTAGCGGGCGTTTTCAAGCCCAGCGAGCATCGCGGCGCGGACCCATTCCGGCGGTCCCTCGGGGTTCAGGTTGGCCGAGAAATCCAACACATCGCCGGGGTTGGGCTCCCGCCAGACGTCGCCGCCGTGATAGACGCTCATAGGAACAACCTTTCCGCCAGCCCGGGCCGGTCATAGAAGTGGATGTGGGGATAGCCCGCCAGCGCGTTTTTATAGATGTAGCCCTCCCGGTAGCGGCGCTCGCCCTTCGCCACCTCGAAGCGGGTGGCCAGCGGGGCCGTGGGCGTCACCACCGAGTGATGGAACTCATGGGCGGGGAATTGGTAGCCGTCGCCGTCGGTGACGGTGACATAGCCGAAGCGCTGCAGCCGCTTCGTCATCTCCCATTTCAGGGCGATGGCCCCGATCATCGACAGGTACAGCATGCCGCCGCACTCGGCGTAAACCCGCAGCCCACCCTCCACGGCGGCGCGCACCGACGCGGCCATGGCCACATTGGCGGTCAGCTCGGCCTCAAACACCTCGGGGAAGCCTCCGGGCAGGTACAGCGCGTCCAGTCCGTCGGGCAGGGCGGCGTCCGCCAGCGGCGAGAACGTCGCCAACTCGGCCCCCATGCGCCTGAGGGCGGTCAGGTTCGCCTCGTAGGTGAAGGAAAACGCCGCGTCCTTCGCCAGGCCGACGCGCTTCCCCCTCAGGCTTCCGGGATAATCGAAGGGCGCGGGCGACAGGGCTTCGGCGCGCTTTGCCACGGCTTCCAGCGCATCCATATCCAACTTCAGCAGCGACGCCGCCCGATCGATCTGGCTCTTTGCTTCGGGGCGCTCCTCCACCGGCACCAGGCCCAGGTGGCGGTCGGGCATGCCCAGGCCGGCGTCCTTCGGCAGCCAGCCCACGCAGCTCAGGCCGATGCCGGCCATGGCCTCCTTGATCAGGTCATAGTGCCGCTGGGACGAGGCCCGGTTCACCAGCACCCCGGCGATGGTGTTGTCGGGACGGTATTTCAAAAACCCCAGGGCCGTGGCCGCGGCGCTGGCGGCGCTGCCGGAGGCGTCCACCACCAGCACGATGGGCGTGTGGGTATGCAGGGCGAGGGCGTAGGCGCTGCATTGGGTGCCGCCGCCGAGGCCGTCGTACATGCCCATGGCCCCCTCGATCACGGCGATGTCCGCCCCCTCGCTGCCCTCGGCCAGCAGGCGCGTAATGCTCTGAGGCGCGCAGAGCCATTCGTCCAGGTTGTGGGAGGGCCGGCCACAGGCGATGCGGTGAAACCCGGGGTCGATGTAATCCGGCCCGGACTTGAACGGCGCGACGACCAGGCCCTTCTCCCGAAGCGCCGCCATCAGCGCCAGGGACGCCGTGGTCTTGCCGCAGCCGCTGCTGATGCCCGCCAACATGATGCGCATATGCCTGCCCCCTCGTGCCATTTCGGGCCCGTCCACGGACGACGCCCATATTACAGTATACCACAGCGGAGCGTCGCCATCAAGTTCATAGTTTCGTAATAATTATATAATATTTATGCAACACCGTTGTCGTATTATGAAATTGTGACAACTTTGGGAAAATCTGGAGAACATCATGGCAGAACAGCAGCGAAAGAAAACCACTCCCGTCGCCCGGTCCCGGCGCAGGAGGCCCGCCCCGCGGGGACCTGTGCGCGCCATACGGCGCAGGCTCCGGCGGCTGTACCGGCGGCACCCCCAAGCGAAGAGCGTCCTGCGCGTCGCCTCGGCTTCGCTGTGCCTGCTGGCGGTGGTGGGCCTGGTCGCCTGGGGGCTGCTTTCCGCCCTGCCCCGGTCTGACGACCGGGTACGGCCCGTGGCGGAAATCGCCGCGCCGCCCCTGACCGCGCCCGTCACCGAAGCGCCTACCGCCGAGCCTACGCCCCAGCCCACGCCGGATCTCTCCCGCTGGCTGCAAACGGCGGCGCCGGGACCGGACTACGCCGATCCCGCGCAAAACGGACTGCTGACGGACATCGAGGTCATCCCGTCCGTCACCGCCCCGGGCGAGGCGGGCGACGCCATCCGCATGAAGAGCGCCGACAGCTATGCCGCGCTGGAAGGCGTGACCACCTTCCGGGGCAGCCACTACCGGGACGGCGGGGCCTGGGGCACGATTCCGGAGCATCCCACAAAGCTGACCGAGGTGTGGCAGAAGCGCATCCACAGCCTGGACGAGTGGAGCGGCGTGGGCTGGACGGGCCAGGCCAGCCTGGTGCGCTGGCCGGCGGAGCTGCGCCGCCAGATGAACATCAACCCCGAAAAGCGGAACGTGGACGGCCTGGTGGAGGTCATCTACGCCACGCTGGACGGCCACATCTATTTCCTGGACCTGGAGGACGGCGAAAAGACCCGGGATTCCATCGACATCGACGCCCCCATCAAGGGCAGCCTGACCGTGGACCCCCGGGGTCTGCCGCTGCTGTACTGCGGACAGGGCATATACGAGGTCAAGGGCAAGCGGGTGCCCTGCGGCACCCGGATATGGAGCCTGATCGACCAGTCGCAGCTCTACTTCCTGGACGGCAAGGACCCCGCGGCCCATCGCGGCTGGTTCGCCTTCGACTGTTCCCCGCTGGTGGACAGCGAGAGCGACACGATGATCACCGCCGGGGAAAACGGCGTGCTGTACAAGGTGAAGCTGAACACCCGCGCCCGGACCGGCGGCGTCGCCGTCAATCCCACCCTCACCCGCTATACCTACCAGTACAAGCGCAATAAAAACGGCAAGCTGGGCACCGAGAACAGCGTGGCCATCTACAACCATTACGTCTACTTCGCCACGAACAGCGGCGTCATACAGTGCGTGGACCTGGACGATATGTCGCCCGTCTGGTGCTTCGACGCCCAGGACGACATCGACGCCAGCCTGGTGATCGAGGTCGAGGACGACGGCCTCGTGGCGCTGTACGGCGCGAACGAGCTGGACCACCGGGGCCACAACGGCGAAAGCCAGCTGTTCAAGCTGAACGCGCTGACCGGCGAGCTGCTCTGGTGCCGGGATTCCGACCCCATCCACCAGAACGACGACAACGGCGGCGGCAGCTTCGCCACCCCCGCCGTGGGCAAAAACGACCTGTCCGGCCTGGTCTACTTCCACGTCTGCCGCACCCGCCAGGGCGAGGGCATGCTCTACGCCTTGGACAAGGCCACCGGCGAAACGGCCTGGTCGCTGCCCCTGGGGGCCCACGGCTGGTCCTCCCCCACGACCGTATACACGAAATCCGGCAAGGGCTACGTGCTGCTGGGCAGCTCCAACGGCAAACTGCGCCTGCTGGACGGCCTGACCGGCGAGGAGGCCGCCAGCATCCAGCTGCGGGGCAACATCGAGGGCACCCCCGCCGTGTTCGACGACATGATCGTGGTGGGAACGCGGAGCTGCCGGATCTATGGGATCAGGGTGGAATAGAAAGAACGAAGCCTTGTATGACAGTAGGGACGTCGCATCGACGTCCCTACTGTCATATGTATCGAGCCGGCATCCGCCGTCATCGACGTATCACTTTACCTTGGCCGACTTGGCCGCCGACCAGGTGGAATAATACTTTTTGGATTTAACCTTCCTGTAGGTGCGTATGCGCACATAATAGATTTTTTTCGGTTTTAGCTTTTTAATCACAGCCTTGGTCGCGCCGGCCTTTGAGACTGCCATGGTTTTGGGGCTTGAAAAGTCCTTTTTCAGGCTGTACTGAACCTCATAGCCCGTGATATTGCTGCCCTTCTTCCACTTGACTGTGATCTCGCCCTTTCCTGCGGACAGCGAGGACAGCTTCACACCCTTCGGAATGATTTTGAAGGTCTTTTTCACTGTGCCCGTATAGTTTCCCTTGCCCTTCAGGGTAACCGTTGCGGTGCCGATGGCCTTGTTGTTCTTGTAAGAAACCGTATAGTCTGTGCCCTTTTTCAACTTCGCCTTGCCATACTTCACCACCGGCGCGGGCTGGAGCTTTTTGCCGGTGTATGTCATGTCTGCCACAGTGATTTTACACTTTGACAAACTGACTTTGCCGGTGGGTTCAGGCTCGGGGGTGGCGGTAGGCTCGGGGGTGGCGGTGGGCTCGGGGCTGGCGGTGGGCTCGGGGGTCGGCGTTACGACCGGTTCCCCTTCTGCTTCAAACGGAATGTTGTTTTCTTTCGCATAGGACTGAGCGTAGGAACCTGGTCTGCCATAGATCGTCAGCTGTCGGCATCCTTCAAAGGCGTCGGCTGCGATTTTTGTCACCGTTTCCGGGATATGGATGCGCTCCATCACCGAACAGCCTTTGAACGCCTGGCTTGCGATTTCCACCTCGCCCGGGGCAACCGCGTTGGAACTCAATCCCCCACGGCTCAGGATCGTGACCTCCGTCAGCCCGGTACAGCCTTGGAAGGACGAACTGCCGATGTAGCTGACGCTGGATGGAATACTGAGGTTCAGCAGGCTCTCGCATTCCTTGAACATATTGTCGAATATGGAAGATACGCCATTTTTAATAATGATCTTCTCCAGCTTCCGGCAGCCGAAGAAAGCCTCCCGTCCCACGCTGACCAGTCCGTCGTTGAGGGTGATGGTGCGCAGCTGGCGGCAGTCGAAGAAAGCGGCCACGCCGATTTTCTTCACGCTCTTGGGAACATTGAACTCGGTCATGCCGCACTGCTCAAAGGCGCCTTCCCGAATCTCGGTGACGGTTTCGGGCAAGGTAATCTCCTTCATATTTCCGCATCCATAGAAAGCGTATTCGTCGATGATCTTCACGCCGCTTTCGATGGTGAAGCGGTTCGCATTAACGTTTGCAAAGGCGCGCTGACCAATTGTATCAGACGTCACATAGACCGTGATGCCGAAGGCAGCACATTCCCGGAAGGCATCTTCCGCTATGGTATGTATGCCGCTGGGAATGGAAACATTGTCAAGGTTGGAACAACCGGCGAAGGCTCCAGCTTCGATACTTATAAATCCTTGGGGGAGCGTTATGTTTTTCAGGGAACTGCAGCCATTGAAGAGAGAACCGCTGATACCCGTCAAGCCCTTGGAGAGGGTGCAATCGGTCAAACTGCTGCATCCACTGAACGCCCCTAAGCCAAGGCTTGTAACGCTGTCGGGAATGGTGATTGCATTTAGTCCTGCGCACCCCGAGAACGCACTGTTGCCGATGCTTGTTACACTGTTCGGAATCGTAGCATTCGCAAGGCTGCTGCAGCCGCTGAAAGTGCTTTCGTTGATGGTCTTAACGCCGTTTGGAACCGCAATGCTCGCGAGGCTACTACAGCCGCTGAATGCCGATGCGCCGATGTTGGTCAGGCTGTCGGGCAGGGTGACGCTGGTCAGGCTGGTGCAGCCGTTGAACATGCTGTCGCAAACAGTTGTAACGCCATCCCCGAGCACAACCTTTGTCAGCGGAACACCGTTAAAGGTCGTCGCGATATCGTTGTTGATCGTCAGGCTCCCCACGCCGGAGTTGACAAACGCACTATCCCCAAGGGTTTGCAAGGTCTTGGGCAGCGTAACCTCTGTCAGACTCTTGCAGTCATAGAACGCCGATGCGCCGATACTGGTCACTTTGCCCGGAATCGTCAGATTTTCCAGCTTGCCGCATCCGTAGAATGCGTTCATGCCGATGCCGGTCAGACTGTCGGGCAGGGTGACGCTGGTCAGGCTGGTGCAGCCGCTGAACATGCTGTCACAAACGGTTGTCACACCATCCCCAAGCACAACCTTGGTCAGTGGAACGCCGTTAAAGGTTGTCGCGATATCGCTGTTGATCGCCAGGCTCGCAACGCCGGAATTGACAAACGTACTATCCCCAAGGGTTTGCAAGGTCTTGGGCAGCGTGACCTCTGTCAGACTCTTGCAGTCATAGAACGCCGATGCGCCAATGCCGGTCACTTTGCCCGGTATCGTCAGGTTCTCCAGTTTGTCACATCCATTGAACGCATTCGCGCCGATGTTGGTCAGGCTGTCTGGCAGTGTGATGCTGACCAGGCTGGTGCAGCCTCTGAACGTGCTGTCGCAAACAGTTGTAACGCCATCCCCGAGCACAACCTTTGTCAACGGGGCGAACCAAAAAGTCAATCTATCGGTCGCGATATCGCTGTTGATCGTCAGGCTCGCCACGCCTGATTTGTCAAACGGACCTATCCCAAGAGTTTTCAAAGCCTTGGGCAGCATAACCTCTGTCAGGCTCTTGCAACCATAAAATGCCATCTGGCCTATGCTGGTCAGACTGTCCGGCAGGGTGACGCTGGTCAGGCCGGTACAGTTGAAAAACGCATCACTGCCAATGCTTGTGACGCCGCTGCCGATGGTGACGCCGGTCAGGCTGGTACAGCCCAAAAACGCAGCATTGCCAATGCTTGTGACGCTGTCGGGAATGGTGACGCCGGTCAGGCTGGTACAGTCGGAAAACGCACCATTGCCAATGGCGGTGACCCCATCCGGTATGACCACGTCCCCGCCGGGACCATTGTACTTCACCAGCACGCCATTCTCGTCGATCTTAAAGTCGCTGGCATCCGACATCATGGGTTCTTCTGTCACAGGAGCCACCTGCTCTTCACCTTCCTGCGATACTCCTGCATTCATGAAGACTGCCGGATCGATGAGATCTGACGGGTTGAGGTCCTCCAACTGGAAATCCTCACCCACCGGGACATGAATATCCAATGCCTCGCCCTCGATCTCCAATCCATCGACAGAGACTTCGATCTCCTCCGGGAGCGTGGCAGCCCCATCTTCTTCAATCGATAAAGTCAAATCCATGCCCGTCTCCGCCGCCGCCCCGAACGCTGTCAGCGCAATGGCCAAAAGCAGGGACAGCATGTAAACCCAACGCTTCTTCATGTTCCTTCCTCCTTCTTCTTCCTTATCGGTAATGCCGCATTAGACTTCACGAATTCATAATAATATAACTATTGTCTATTGTCAAGTCATGATAAGAATTTCAGCGGATGCTTTGGCAAAGCTCGGACTGCTGGGCGACCTTTGCGCCTTGCCCGGGAAAAGAGGCAGTGCGTTGAGCAGATGGTTCGGTTATTATCGGAGGAAAAGGAAGCATAACAAACATCACAGGGGTCCCAGCAATTTGCGTTCCCTTTGCTTTTTCTTGGCTTATGCTTCATTCTTTCCCTTGCTTCCTTCATCATAACAAGGTATAATGATAGTAGGAAAGGCTCGTCTTTATATCTGCAAACGGAGACCAATGATTATGGACATTGAAAAATGAGGGCAAAACCATGAAGTGCTTCAAATGCAAAGGCGATATGCGCCAGGACTACACCACATTTGTCACCGACACGGGCGACAGCTGCATCGTCGTGCGGCATGTACCCTGTCTTCAGTGCGATACGTGCGGGGAAATCGCCTACAGTGGTGAAGTGACCGAAAACCTTGAAAAAATCGTCAAGGCCGCCAAACAGGCTCTGACCGAAGTTGCCGTTGTAAAATACCCCGACGCAGTAGCATAGATTATAGTCTCCTGGAGGACCGACATGGAACAGATGTCCCTATTTGACGCCGCCCCCGCTGCCCAGCCGCTGGCGGCGCGCCTGCGGCCGGAATCGCTGGAGGAGTTCGTGGGCCAGCAGCACCTGATCGGGCCGGGGAAGGTGCTGCGGCGGCTGATCGAATCGGACCAGGTGGCCTCGATGATCTTCTGGGGCCCGCCGGGGGTGGGCAAGACCACGCTGGCGCGGATCATCGCCCGGCGCACGAAGGCCGCCTTCATCGACTTTTCCGCCGTCACCAGCGGCATCAAGGAGATCCGCGGCGTGATGCAGCAGGCCGACGACAACCGGCGCTTCGGCGAGCGGACCATCGTGTTCGTGGACGAGATTCACCGCTTCAACAAGGCCCAGCAGGACGCCTTTTTGCCCTTTGTGGAGAAGGGCAGCATCATACTGATCGGCGCCACCACCGAAAACCCCTCCTTCGAGGTCAACGCCGCGCTGCTGAGCCGCTGCAAGGTGTTCGTGCTGCACGCGCTGGGCGTGGAGGATGTGATGAAGCTGCTGCGCCACGCGCTGGACGATCCCCGGGGCTTCGGCGGGCAGACCATCGACATGCCGGAGGACATGCTGCGGCGCATCGCGGTGTTTGCCAACGGCGACGCCCGCACGGCCCTGTCCACGCTGGAGATGGCGGTGCTCAACGGCGAGCTGGACGCGGACGGCGGCGTGAGGGTGACCGAGGAGACCCTCTCCCAGTGCGTGTCGAAGAAGTCGCTACTGTATGACAAGAGCGGCGAGGAGCACTACAACCTGATCTCGGCGCTGCACAAGTCCATGCGCAATTCCGACCCCGACGCCGCCGTGTACTGGCTGGCGCGGATGCTGGAGGCCGGCGAGGACCCGATCTACATCGCCCGCCGGGTCACCCGCTTCGCCAGCGAGGACGTGGGCCTGGCCGACCCCCGGGCGCTGGACCAGGCCGTGGCCGCCTTCCAGGCCTGCCGGCTGATCGGCATGCCGGAATGCTCGGTGCACCTGACCCAGGCGGTGGTCTACATGGCCCTGGCCCCCAAGTCCAACGCCATGGAGGTGGCCTACATGACCGCGAAGGCCGACGCCGAAAAGGCCCTGGCCGACCCGGTGCCGCTGCACCTGCGCAACGCCGTGACCGGCCTAATGAAGGACCTGGACTACGGCAAGGGCTATCGCTACGCCCACGATTACGCGGAAAAGCTGACGGACATGCAATGCCTGCCCGACGCCCTGGCGGGCAAGCGCTATTACCTGCCCGACGGCCAGGGCGAGGAGGCCGCCTTTGCCGAAAGGCTGGAGACCATAAGGGCCTGGAAGGCCGGTAAATAGGCGTTTTTTGTGGAAGCCGCCAATAATGCAAAGCGTGATTTCACGCGATTGGGCTTGCATCTTTACATTGGTTTTGCTATATTGTTACAGGACCCGTGCAGAAGGCACGGCGCACTGATTTTGAACAGGAGGATACAATCATGGCTAAGATCAACCAGCGGATGACCCTGCAGTTCAACGGTCGTGACTTCGATCTGGGCGCCGTTGAGGCGAACGTGAAGAAGAACTGGAAGGAATCCGGCAGGAAGCTGTCCGAGATCGCTGACCTGGACATCTACGTCAAGCCCGAAGAAGCCACCGCTTACTACGTGGTCAACAAGGAGTTCGAGGGCAAGGTCGAGCTGTAATCAACCCGACTTGCGCAGGGCGCGGTTCATTGCATAGGCGATGGGCCGTTTTTTATTGAGGTATCTATTTAGTCAAATAAATTCTGATTTGTCGCGGGCTGACGCCCGTTTGAAGGGGGACAGGTCCCCTTCAATACATCCTCCTCAGATTTGCCTGAAATCGTCCTAAAGGACTAGCTTCGCGTCGCAAGCGATTTCCGGGCGGCAAATCTGCAAGGAAGCCTTTTTTGCTCTGGTCGACAGGCTCCCTGCCGCCCTAAAGGACTAGCTTCGCGTCGC
>JAFWEL010000136.1 GCA_017512905.1 Clostridia bacterium | reverse complement strand
GCCGCGTACGATTAAAGATCGGGGCGCTCCGCCCCCGATACCCCCGGTAAGTTAGCCAAAAGCCTCCCCTGCGACGCGAAGCTAGTGGGGAGGTGGCGCGTAGCGCCGGAGGGGTTCCGTCTCCCCGACAAATCAGAATTTAATTACATCTTTACACATCCCGGCGGATGTGCTATAATAGAGCCGGCAATTAAATCACAATGGGAGGTAATTCTTATGAAAAAACTGTTGGCACTGGTTCTGACCATGCTGCTGGCGCTGGGCTGCTGCGCGGCGTTTGCGGAGGGCGACGAGATCACGCTGGACGTCATCATCTGCCAGTACGGCCCCAACACCCAGGACTGGTTCCTGGGCAAGGGCATGAACGGCACGAATTTCGTGGATAAGTTCCAGGCCGAGAACCCGGGCATCAAGCTGAACCTACAGGTCGTGTCCTGGAACGACGTGTACACCGAGGTTTCCACCCGCATTTCCAACAACAACGCCCCCGACATCCTGAACATCGACGTGTTCGCCAACTATGCCGCCGAGGGCCTGCTGCTGCCCGTGTCCGACTACTGCCCCGAGGAGCTGTTCAAGGACTTCTTCCCCTCCTTCATCGAGCAGTCCGTGGTGGACGGCGTCTGCTGGGCCGTGCCGGATCTGGCCTCTGCCCGCGCGCTGTATGTGAACCAGGACATCCTGGACGAGGTCGGCGTCGAGGTGCCCACCACCTGGGCCGAGCTGGAGGATGTCTGCCAGGCCATCGTCGATTTCTATAACGGCGACGTGTATCCCTGGGGCATCGACATGACCACTGACGAGGGTCAGGCCGCGTTCTCCTACTACGTGTGGAACAACGACGGCGGCTTTGTGGACGCCGACGGCAAGGTCGCCCTGAACAGCGACAAGAACGTCGAGGCCATCGAGTACGCCATCGGCCTGGTCAACAAGGGCTTCACCAACCCCAACCCGGCCACCCAGACCCGCTATGACCTGCAGGATATGTTCGGCGCGGGCAAGCTGGCCATGGTCATCGCACCCAACCAGCTGCCCAGCTACCTGGCCGACAAGGGCTACACCGTGAACTTCGCCACCGCCGCGCTGCCCACCAATGAGGGCGCGACCCCCGGCGCCACCGGCGTCATGGACCGCGTGATGGCCTTCAGGGACGATTCCTATCCCGACCAGGCCGCCCGCAACGAGGCCATCGGCAAGTTCCTGTCCTTCTTCTACGCGCCTGAAAACTACGTGGGCTGGGTCTCCATGGAGGGCTTCCTGCCCGCCGTCAACAGCTCCGTCGCCGCGCTGGTCGAATCCGACCCGTCCTTCGAGGCGTGGCTGGGCGTGCTGGATTCCTGCCAGTTCTATCCCACCGCGCTGGACAACTGGGATGCCATCAAGCAGGGCGTCATCGACGTCGAGCAGCAGGCGCTGACCGGCGGCGACGTGAAGACGCTGCTGGACGACCTGCAGGCGAAGATCGCCGGCTGACCTCATCCAACCCCATAGCCCCTTTCCGCTCCCGCCCACATCGGGTCGGGAGCGGAATTCGATTGAAAACCCCATTCCCCCACAAAAGGAGCGATGCCCATGAACACCATACCGATCCGGCACAAATGGGAGCCCTACGTCTGGCTGCTGCCCAGCATACTGCTGATGGCGATATTCGTGGTGTTTCCCATTGTCATCGTGTTCAAGCTGTCCATGAGCGAGATATCCAAGGCGGGCATCGTGGGGTCGTGGAACCACTTCGCCAACTTCCGCGCCGCGTTCAGGGACCCGGCCTTCGGCACCGTCATGCTGAACACCGCCGTGTGGGTGGTGTCGGTGGTGGGGCTGAGCACGGTGCTGGGCTTCATCACGGCCATGGCGCTGAACGTGGAGTTCCACGGCCGCAGGATCGCCCGCTCCATCGTGGTGTTCCCCTGGGCCACGTCGCTGGTGATCCAGGCGTCGGTGTGGAACTACATCATCAAGGGCGAATACGGCAACCTGAACAACGTGCTGCTGAACCTGGGCATCATCAAAAGCGCCGTCAACTGGCGGTCGACCTACCAGATCGAGTTCGCCTGGGAGTGCGGCGTGGGCATATTCGTCACCATACCCTTCGTGGCCTTCACGGTGCTGGCGGGCCTGCAATCCATCGACAAGGCCTATTACGAGGCCGCCACCGTGGACGGCGCGGGCTTCTGGCGGAAGCTGTGGAACGTGACCCTGCCGCTGGTGAAGCCCTCGCTGACGGTTTGCACCGTGCTGAACATCATCTACGTGTTCAACTCGTTCCCCATCATCTACACCATCACCAAGGGCGCGCCGGCCAACAAGACCGACACCATGGTCACGCTGCTGTACATGCGGGCCTTCTACGACAACCAGAAGGGCGCGGCCACGGCCATGTCTGTCATCGGCTTCGCCATACTGTGCGTCTGCGCGAGTATTTATATGATGGTCACCATGCGGAAGGAGGAGCAGTGATGCGGATGAACACGCCTGAAGCGGTGCTGCGCGTGAACCGGCGGGCGCTGGTCGCCGCGCTGCTGGCGGCGGCGCTGTGCCTGGTGGCGCTGGGCCTGCCCGTCTGGGAATTTTCCGCTACGGTGTTTTCCAAGAAGTCCGGCAATACCTTCGTCGGGGATGAAAAATACCTGGCCGTGAAGGCGGAGGTCGAGGCCGAGGCCGCCCGCTACACCGAGGAGACGGGCGCGGTCGCCCAGGTCTTTGAAAACGTCACCGAGCGCACCAACTCCAAGGGCCAGAAGACCAGCATGGTGGCCTTCGAGGTGCGACAGGCGATGCGCCGCACCGGCTGGGATTTCCTGCGCTCCGGACTGGCGGCGGGCAAGGTGCTGCTGGCGCTGGTGCTCTGCCTGGTGGCGGCGGCGGTGCTGCTGGGCGCGGGAATGCGGGGCACGATGGACGTGGACTGGCCCGAGCTCCTGCCTCGCAGGCGCGGCCTGCGGCTGGGCGCGGCGGCCCTGGGGCTGGCGGCGCTGCTGCTGGTGCCGGTTTTCATGATGTGCTGCAACCTGGCCTTCACCCGCTGGATCCGCCTGGCGACAGACGGCTTTCCCCGCCCGGGGACCGACGCCCTGCTGCGCGCGCTGGACGGCTTCCTCTATGGGGGCACGGCGGGGGAGAAGACCCTGGAGCTGATGAGCGGCCTGCGGCACCAGGCAATGCTGCCGCTGCTGGCGATGCTGCCGTTGCTGGCGGGGTTCGCGCTCTGCGCAGTGGTGTGTGCCGACGGCGACCCGAGGCAGACGCTGGCCCGGGCGCTGCTGTTCGCCTTCATCATTGCGCTGTGCGTGGTGATCCTCTACCCCTATTATGTGATGGTCATCACCGGCTTCCGCAGCAACGCCGAGACCACGGACATGTACTTCCAGCACATGTTCCCCACAAAGTGGGTGTGGAGCAATCTGAAGGACATCATCGACCGGGGGGTGCCCCGCTACCTGCTGAATTCGCTGATGCTGTCGGTGGGGGCCACGGCCATCGCGCTGCTGTGCGGCATTCCGGCGGCCTACGCCATGGCGCGGATGCACTTCGCGGGCAGGAAGGTGTTCCTGGGCTTTGTGATCATGAGCCAGATGTTTTCGCCGGTAGTGCTGCTGGTGGGCATCTCCCGGCTGATGAACGCCCTGCATCTGAGCGATTCGGTGCTGGGGCTGATGTTCATCAACGCCGCCTTCAACCAGGCCTTCGCCATTTGGCTGCTGCGGGGCACCTTCGTGTCCATTTCATCGGAGATGGAGCAGGCCGCCTGTATCGACGGCTGCAGCACCGTCAGCGCCATGCTCCGGGTGCTGCTGCCCATCGCGGCCCCCGGGATCGTGACCACACTGATCTTCGTGTTCATCAACGCCTGGAACGAGTACACCATCTCCACGGTGCTGATCTCAACGACTTCCAACAAGCCCATCACCGTGGGCATCACCCAGTTCAGCTCCTTCAACATGATCGAGTGGCAATACCTGTTCGCGGCGGCGCTGCTGGCCACCGTGCCGGTGGTGATCCTGTTCATGTGCATCGAAAAGCACCTGGCCGCGGGCCTGACCGCCGGCGGCGTGAAGGGGTAAAGCGGCGACTGTATGTCGGCACCGCCGCCACACCACGCAATGGCGCAAAAATTTAGCGGCGGCAACCTGCCCGCCACGCTTGCCGATGTCGCCCCGCCTGCGCTGCCATGCCGTTACACAATCCTTAAACATTCAGAGGAGGTGCGCCCATGGATAAATGGGACGCGCGATTCATGGAGCTGGCCGACACCATCTCCGGCTGGGCCAGCTGCTACAAGCCGGACCGCAAGATCGGCGCGGTGATCGTGATGAACAAGCGCATCGTCACCACGGGCTACAACGGCGCGCCGGCGGGCATCAAGACCTGCGTGGAGCGGGGGGAATGCCTGCGGCAGAAGCTGGGCATCCCCTCGGGCACCCGGGCGGAGCTGTGCTATGCCGTGCACGCCGAGCAGAACGCCATCATCCAGGCAGCCCGCCTGGGCAGCAGCATCGACGGCGCGACGCTGTACTGCACCCACCAGCCCTGTGTGCTGTGCGCGAAGATGATCGTCAACGCCGGCATCCGCCGGGTGGTGTACCGGGAGGGCTATCCCGACGACTTTGCCCGCCAGATGCTGGGCGAGGGCGGCGTGGCGCTGGAGCGCTTCCAGCCCGAAGAAAACCAGAAAACGGAGTAAAAGAGCATGAATACCAAACGCATTGAAAAGGTCATCGAAAACATGCGGGCCTGTGGGCTCAGCCAGATCATCGTCTCCAGCACCGCCAACGTGTATTACCTCACCGGCGTGTGGTGCGAGCCCTTCGAGCGGATGCTGGCGCTGCTGGTGAAGGACACCGGCGAGATGACGCTGTTCGCCAACCGGCTGTTCGCCCTGGAGGGCCTGACGGACGTGCCCATGATCGTCTACGAGGACACCGACGACTGTATCGCGGTGCTCGCGCCCCACGTGCTGCCGGGAAGGATCGGCATCGACAAGACCTGGCCCAGCCACTTCACCATCCGCCTGATGCAGCAGCGCCCCGACGTCACGCCGGCCCTGGGCAGCCAGCCGCTGGACGACGCCCGCCTGACCAAGGACGCGGCGGAGCTGGAGCTGATGCGCATCAGCTCCAGGATGAACGTGGAGGTCTGCACCCGCATCGAAAAGGCCCTGCGGGAGGGCGTCACCGAGAAGGAGATCCAGGCGCTGTACATCCAGATCGCCCAGGAGCTGGGCTCCCCGGGCCCCAGCTTCACGCCGCTGATCTGCTTCGGCCCCAACGGCGCGGAGCCCCACCACGACAGCGACGGCACGAAGCTGAAGCCGGGGGACACCGTCATCATGGACGTGGGCCTGCTTTGGCGGCACTATTGCAGCGACATGACCCGCACCGTCCACTTCGGCGAGGTCACCGACGAGGAGAAGAGGGTGCATGAGATCGTCACCGCCGCCAACCGCGCCGGCATCGCCGCCTGCCGCCCCGGCGTGAAGATGAAGGACATCGACCGCGCCGCCCGGAAGGTGATCGAGGATGCCGGCTACGGCCCGTACTTCACCCACCGCACCGGCCACGGCATCGGCCTGGACGAGCATGAATTCCCGGACTGCTCCTCCGTCAGCGAGACCGTCACCCGCCCGGGCATGATCTTCTCCATCGAGCCCGGCATCTACCTGCCCGGCAAATTCGGCGTTCGCGTGGAGGACCTGGTGGCCATCACCGAGGACGGTTGCGAGGTGCTGACCTGGTGATTCAATGTTACAGCTCAGAACCTTGATTATTCAGAACCCCTCCGCCTCGCTTTGATCGGCGCTTCCCCTTTCAGGGAAGGCAAAACAGCAAGAGGTATTCCCAAAGCCTCACCTGAAAGAGGAGGTGGCCCTGCCGTAGGCAGGGTCGGAGGGGTTCTTCAGTGTCGATTCTGAGCTGTATCGATACAATGCTTCGCCCCGCGGGCTGAAATCCGTTTTTCCGTTGACAATCGACACCGATGCCTTTATAATTCTGATAAAGGCTTGCGCAATAATACCATTCAAGGAGAGAAACGCCTATGGACATCCGCTATTCCTGCAACCAGCGCGATTTCAAGCGCTACACCACCGAAGAGACCCGCAATGAATTCCTGATTGAAAAGCTGTTCGTGGCCGACGAGGTCGTGGCCGTCTACAGCCATGTGGACCGCATGGTGACCCTGGGCATCATGCCGGTCAGCGACCACGTGTCCATCGACAAGGGCATCGACGTGTGGAAGAACTTCGGCACCCACTTCTTCCTGGAGCGCCGGGAGTGCGGCATGTTCAACGTCGGCGGCGCGGGCACCGTCACCGTGGACGGCGAGGTGTACGAGTTGGGCTACAAGGACTGCCTCTACATCACCCGCGGCGCGAAGGAGGTCACCTTCGCCTCGGACCATCCGGCCCAGCCCGCCAAGTTCTACGTGGTGTCGGCCCCGGCCCACACCAGCTATGAAAACCGCCTGATCCGCATCGCCGACGCGGCCAAGAAGCCCTGTGGCGCGGCGGAGACCAGTAACAAGCGGGTCATCAACCAGTTCATCCATCCCGACGTGCTGAAGACCTGCCAGCTGTCCATGGGCATGACGGTGCTGGAGCCGGGCAGCGTATGGAATACCATGCCCGCCCACACCCACGAGCGGCGCATGGAGGTCTATTTCTACTTCGAGGTGCCCGAGAACGAGGTCGTGTTCCACTTCATGGGCGAACCCACCGAGACCCGCCACATCGTGATGCAGAACGAGCAGGCCGTCATCTCCCCCTCCTGGAGCATCCATGCCGGCGCCGGCACCAGCAATTATACCTTCATCTGGGCCATGGGCGGCGAAAACCAGGCCTTTGACGACATGGACAACATCAACAGCCCCGATCTGAGGTAATTGGATCCTTTGTTCCCGGCTGCGGCTTCCCCCGGGTCGCGGCGCGATCCCCTTCACCCGCCTGTGTGACACGCAGGCGGTTTTTTAGTTATCATATTTAGACTTTCGTCCCCATCGGGGGCGGCATGTGCTATAATCAAACATGGATATTTTTCTGTAAGGGGTGAAGTGCATGGCATTGCTGCGCGTCGGGGGCGTGAACCCCGGAAAGCGTCGGGATGAGCTGCTTTCCAACTATGACGGCGAAGAGCCCTATATGCCGGGAGGCTATGACACGCCCTATGACGGCGAGGAGCCTTATATGCCCAATGAGTATGCGTCGGATTACGACGACGAGGACGACGGGTATGATGACGACGGCTACGATGACGGCTACCGGGGCGATGATGACGACGGCTACGACGACGGCTACCGCCGCGGACGCAGCCGCTATGACGACGACTACGGCTACGACGACGACGAGGATTACGACGAGGACGGGGATTACGACCGCCCGCCCTATTACGACGCGCCCAATTATGACCCGGACCGGGACAATCCCCCCGACGGCCTGATGCGCTTCCTGGATGAAAACGACTGGCCGACCTGGGTGCTGCTGGTGCTGCTGCCCCCGGTGGGCATCTGGCTGCTGTGGCGGCGGCGGCGCTATTCCGACGGCGTGAACATCCTGCTGACCGCGCTGTCGGCGATATGGTTTGTGGCGGTGATCTACGTGCTGGTGGCGAGGCCCTTCAGGCGCACCAGCGATACCACCATCACGCCCCAGCCGGTGGGGGTCGGCGCGGCGCCCACCGAGACGCCCGAGCCCGAGCCCGAAGCGCCCGCCGAGGAGGCCGTGGCCGAGGTGGTGCCCACCGAGGAGGTGGACGAGCTGAACGCCGTCTACACCGTGGAGGGCGGCCCCTATTACCACCAGACCCAGGATTGCGTCGCCATCGGCGAAGGGGTCGAAGCCCAGCGGGTGTCCCGCAACAGCGCCATCGAGGCTTCGCTGATGGCCTGCCCTTACTGCATGGGCGGACAGTACAGCGACGGCGCGTTTGACCTGGTGTTTGTCAACGCGGACACCGAGGACCGCAGCAATATCAGGGTGTGGTGCTCGGCCTACAACGGCTCCTACCACGTCAAGGAGGATTGCAGCGACATGGGCGGCAGCGCCTTCGAGGTCAGCCTGAAGGACGCCCTGCTTATGGCCAAGACCGCCTGCCAGACCTGCTGCCCCAGGGCCGGCATCGACGTGTTCTGCACCGTGGACGGCACCTATTACCACATCAACGACGAATGCTCCGGCATGCGCAACGCCAGCCACGTCACCTATGCCGAGGCCCGGGTGACCGGCAAGAAGCGCTGCCCGGTGTGCATCGGCGGCGAGGATGAGACCGAGGCCCTGCCCGAGACCGAGGGCGATGCCGCTGCCGAGGAGCAGGCCTCCGGCTACTACGTGTACGCCACGCCCAACGGCACCTACTACCACGTGAATTCCACGTGCTCGGGCATGCAGAACGCCCAGCAGGTGCTGCTGGCTGACATGCTCAAGGAAAACCGCCCGGCCTGCCCCAAGTGCTGCCCCAACGCGGAATCCACCGTGTTCGCGGAGAAGGGCAATCCCTATTTCCATTCCTATGCCACCTGCTCGGGCATGACCAACGCCACCCAGGGCATACTGGTCAACGCCCTGGTGGCGGGGCTGACCCGCTGCCCCGAGTGCTGGACCGCCGACGGCCAGGCCGCGGTGAGCGACGGGCCGTAAGCCCCGGTCACGGGAATGACGGCCTGATTAGTAACGGCTCAATCGTTTGCGGATTCTGATTTGGCGGGGTGTTCCGTACATCAGAACGCTGATAGGGATTGGCGCGTACAGATCCTTCGACTCCGCTGACGCTCCGCTCAGGATGACAGCGTCGCGTGCCGTTTGTCATCCTGAGCGGAGCCTTGCGGTAGCAAGGCGCAGTCGAAGGACCTGTACGAAATGAATTCGCACAACGCCCCGCCTAATCAGAATTTACCTGACTGAACAGATGCCCAGATTAAAAGAAAGCCCCCGGTTCCGACGGGAACCGGGGGTAGATTTATCAATTACTTCACCTTGATCGTCACCTTGGCGGTCTTGCCGTTGTGGGTCCTGACGGTGATGACGGCGGTGCCTGGCTTCCTGGCGGTGACGACGCCCTTCTTCGAGACGGAGGCGACGGCGGGCTTGCTGGACTTCCAGGTCAGGGTGGTATACGCGCCCGAGGGGGATAGCGTCGCTTTCAGGGTCAGCTTTTTCTTCACGCCCAAGGTGACCCTGGTCACGTTCAGCCTGACCTTCTTCGGCGCGGGCTTGACGGTGATGACCGCCGACGCCTTCTTGCCGTTGTCGGTCTTGACGGTAATCTTCGCCCTGCCGGGCTTCAGGGCAGTGACTTTGCCTTTATTGGAGACCGTGGCGACGGCGGGCTTGGAGGAGAGCCAGGTGAAATTGGTTTCGGCGTCCTCGGGCATGAGCGTCTTCTTCAGTGTCAGGGTGTCGCCTACGGCGAGGGTGGCTTTGGTTTTGGAGAGGGTGATCTTCTTGGGAGGGGTGAGGACGTAGATGTAGATGTAAGCATCAAGATCGTTGTCCGTTTTCACATTTATTCTCGTTTCACCAGGCTTGACAGCGGTGACTGTCCCATTTTGATCGACGGTGGCAACGTCTGTATCCCAGGAATCCCATTTCAGTTTGGCTTCAGCCTCCGTGGGTTCAATGGTTGTGGTGAGTGTGCATTTCTGGCCGGGATAGAGCTTGATCGGGCCGGATTGGTCGATCTTGATGCTTTCCGCATCGGGACGAATGACTTCCACTTCCAGGGAGGCCCTGCCGCCGTCCGGAGTGGTGGCGGTGATGGTGGCTTTACCCAGTTTGAGCGCATTCAATGTAACCTTGTTATCCTCGGTCAATTGGGCGGTAACGATGGATTGATCTGAGGATGTAAGGGTAATGGGCATATCTACCTCTGTTTTATCCTTATAGGGAATCTCGGAAAAGACATACACTCTCCGGGTATCCAACAATTTTAATTCAAGGTTTTTAATCTCATCACTTCTGATTGGCTCGTCCCATGAAAAGAAAAGACTAGTCGTTTCCGGCACAACAACCTTTATCTGCGCTGCCTTGCCCTTGCCATCGGCGGTAGCTGCTGTGATGGTGACCAAGCCTGGTGATACAGCTTTGACCGTGCCATTCTGATCTACCGTGGCAATATTGCTGTTGGAGGATGACCAGGACAGTGCCCGCGCAAGGTCCGAGGGCTTTTGGACGACGTTGAGGGTATAGGACTGATTGATATACAATATCAGTCCTTCATAATCTTGATATTTGCCCTCAATACTCGTGTAGTTATTTATGACGTTTTCATCGAAAGTTACGACAGGCGCATTGAAGGGAATATTCACGCCATGAGCATAGTTTTCTGCTGTGGAACCGGTGGTACCGCGAATGACGACATTCTCGCTTCTGTCGAATGCCGTGCGGTCAATGAAGGTCACGCCTGAGTGAATTGTGACGCCTTCAAGGTTCTTGCAATTTGCGAAGGCATTGCTGCCAATTGAGGTAACGCTGCCGGGTATCGTAATATTCTTCAGACCGTCACAATCAGATAGCGCTGAATCACCGATTATAGTAATGCCCGACAGGAAATCCAGATTATCCAAACTGTCGCAATCGGAAAACATGCCGTTCGGCAGTTCCGTCATGGTCGGGGGTAATTGGATGCTTGTCAGGCTGGTGCAGCCACTGAATATAGAATCGCAATAATCGTCAAATATGATGCTGCTGGGAATTGATATATCCCTTAAGCTGGTGCAGTCTGAAAATGCCCAAGAATAGAGCTCTTTCATAGTGTTAGGCAGGGTAACATTGGTCAAAGAAGTGCAGTGGCTAAAAGCGCTGAAATAAATAGTTTCCACGCTCTCTGGAATTGTAACTGTTTTCAGGCCGGCACACCCATCAAAAGCGTGCATTCCGATATAGGTTACGCTGTTGGGGATACTGACGCTTTCCATGCCGGTATAGCCTGCGAAAGCGTAGTCTCCGATATTTATCACCCCATAGGGTATAACGACATTTGTAGCAAAGCCGCCATACCTTTTCAGCGTGCCTTCTTCATCAATTTCAAATTCTGCGCTGGCATTGGAAGCCAGAGACGCATTCTCCTGTTCCTCATTCTCATAAACCAGAAGATTATCCTCCAGGTCATCCGATTCAAGACTATCCTCCTCCAGCGATACCGCAGATTCATCGAAGGCGTCAAGCCCTTCAAATTCGCCATCCGTCACTTCAAACTCAAGTTCTTCATCGTTCGTTTCTTCAATTTCAATGACAAACTCATCCTCCGCCACCGTCGCCGGGAGCATGGCGAACAGCACGGCAATAAATGTCAAAACCGAAACCCATTTAAAAAAGTGCATAGAACACCCTCCTTAACAAAATAATATTGTCAGATTCATTTTATAACAAGATTTATTTGTTGTCAATAACAAGCTTTACACAGCTATCAATAACCCATTTTCATTGTTAAACTGCTTATCAAGGGGGGATGGAATGTGCTGCCGAATCTGAAACTGTTGCGTCAGAAGCGAGGAGTCAGTCAGCAAAAGCTGGCGGATGCCCTTGGCGTAAGTCAGCAGTCCATCAACCACTATGAAAACCACAAAATTGAGCCAGATATAGCCACGCTCATACAAATCGCGGATTACTTTGATACATCTATAGATTATGTGGTTGGACATACAGATATTACACGCCGCATTGAGCCCACCTCCGCCTACCACCTGAACGCCGACGAGGGCGACATCATCGACAAGTACCGCGCCCTGACGCCGAAGGAGCGGGCCTGCGTGGCCCAGGTGATCGACACGCTGCTGGACAAATAGAATGCTCTATCCCCGCGCCACAGCGCGGGTTTTGCTTGACGATTCGAGATATAATGGATATAATGAATCTAAAGAATTCAACTATAATATTAAGGAGGCGGTAATATGGAAATATCCATCGCAAAGGTCACCAGTCAGGGACAGATAACCATCCCGGCGGATATTCGCAAGTTATTGGGCGTACAACCAGGCGGCAAGGTTGTCTTTATTCAAGATGGAAACCGGGTGATGATGGCAAACGCAACAGTCGAAGCATTTGAACAGATGCATGCCTCTTTCGCGCCGGAAGCAGAAAGATTGGGGCTAAAGAATGATCAGGATATTGTCAATTTAGTAAAACAAGCGCGTGCTGAACGCCGGAAAGAGGCTTCAAATGCGGATCATGCTTGATACCAATGTGCTGATTTCAGGCTTTGCCTTTCACAGTCAAAATCTCATGGAAATGATGCGTTGGATAGGTGAAGCACATCAACTGGTGTTGAGTACATATGTCATCGACGAACTGAAAGACGTGATTGCAAGGAAAGCACCAAGGCTTCAAGGCGCTTTGGATGCCTTTCTCATGCGCCTTCCCTATGAGCTATGCTACACGCCTGAACGTATTCCTGACAGACTTCCATTTGAGATCAGAGACCCGGATGATATTGCCGTTTTGTATTCTGCAGTCATTGCGGAAGCCGACGTGCTGATAACCGGAGATAAGGACTTTGCAGAAATCAGTATCGAAAAACCTGAAATCCTGACACCCTCAGAATTCATGGCGAAATATCACTAATATACCCCCGGCCCATCGTGAGCCGGGGGTTGATGATGCTTTGCGTCACCTTCGATCAGACTACGCCCTGGGCGTACATGGCGTCGGCGACCTTCAGGAAGCCCGCGATATTGGCGCCGGCCTCGAAGTTGCCCTCGCAGCCGTATTCCTTGGCGGCGGCCTCGACGTTGTGGTAGATGTTGACCATGATGGTCTTCAGCTTGGCGTCCACCTCTTCGGCGGTCCAGCTGAGGCGCTCGCTGTTCTGGCTCATCTCCAGCGCGGAGGTGCCCACGCCGCCGGCGTTGGCGGCCTTGGCGGGCCCGAAGAGCACGCCGTTCTTCTGCAGGTACTCGATGCCCTCGATCACGGTGGGCATGTTCGCGCCCTCGGACACGCAGTAGCAGCCGTTCTTCACCAGCGTCTTGCAGGAATCCAGGCTGATCTCGTTCTGGGTGGCGCAGGGCAGGGCGATGTCGCAGGGGATGGTCCAGATGCCGGCGCAGCCCTCGTGGTACTCGGCGTTCGGGTGGGTGTCCACGTATTCCTTGATGCGGCCGCGCTTGACCTCCTTGATCTGCTTGACGCAATCCAGGTCGATGCCGTCCTTGTCGTAGATGTAGCCGTTGGAATCGCTCATGGCCACGACCTTGCCGCCCAGCTGGGTGGCCTTCTCATTGGCGTAGATGGCCACGTTGCCGCTGCCAGAGATGACCACGGTCTGGCCCTTGAAGCTCTTGCCGGCGGCGTTGAGCATGGCCTCGGTGAAGTAGCACAGGCCGTAGCCGGTGGCCTGCTTGCGCACCAGGCTGCCGCCGTAGGAAAGGCCCTTGCCGGTCAGAACGCCCTCGTACAGGCCGGTGATGCGCTTGTACTGGCCGTACAGGTAGCCGATCTCCCGGGCGCCCACGCCGATGTCGCCGGCGGGCACGTCGGTATCCGCGCCGACATACTTATAAAGCTCGGTCATGAAGCTCTGGCAGAAGCGCATGACCTCCATGTCGCTCTTGCCCTTGGGGTCGAAGTCGCTGCCGCCCTTGCCGCCGCCGATGGGCAGGCCGGTCAGGCTGTTCTTCAGCGTCTGCTCAAAGGCCAGGAACTTCACGGTGTCCTCGGTCACCGAGGGATGCAGCCTCAGGCCGCCCTTGTAGGGGCCGATGGCGCTGTTGCCCTGCACGCGGTAGCCGCGGTTCACATGCACGTTGCCCTTGTCGTCCACCCACGGCACGCGGAACTTGATCACGCGCTCCTGCTCCACGAACAGCTCCAGCACGCCGGCCTTCACATATTCCGGATGCTTCTCAACCACGGGCTCGATGGATTCCAGAACGCTCCTCACGGTGATCAGGAACTGCTTGTCGTTCGGGTTGCGCTTTTCGACGCGGCTCATCAGATCGATCAGGTATGCATTCTTCAACGCCATTAATTCGTCCCCCTTAACGATGGTATGAAATTGTCTCCCAAACAGATGGGATTTCCGGTCCTTTCGACCGCATGGCTATATTATAATGGTAAAGCGATGAATTTGCAATATTATTCTGTGTTAAATTGCAAATCCAAATGTGACAAGGCTATGGCATATGGAGGCTGGCACTTTAAATGAATAATTTGAGTTTATGAAAATTCAACTTGCGTTTGCGCACCCGGAGGAGTATACTCTTTACCATATTGAAGCAACAAGGGGGACGGGCCATGAACCGCGTCATGATACCGCAGGGCTACACGCCGCCGCTGAACACCTTCGATACCCAACTGGCCATCGAGTTCATCAAGCACAACTTCCAGCAGGAGCTGGCCTACGCGCTGAACCTGCGCCGGGTTTCCGCGCCGCTGTTCGTGGGCCGGGATTCCGGCCTGAATGACAACCTGAACGGCGTGGAGCGGCCCGTCAGCTTCGATGTGCCCGCTGTGAACGCCGACGGCGAGGTGGTGCATTCCCTGGCCAAGTGGAAGCGCCTGGCCCTGAAGCGCTATGATTTCCACGTGGGCCGCGGCCTGTACACCGACATGAACGCCATCCGCCGGGACGAGGAGCTGGACAACATCCATTCCATCTACGTGGACCAGTGGGACTGGGAGAAGATCATCACCCGGGAGGACCGCAACCTGGATTATTTGAAGCGCACCGCCCAGGAGATCGTGCACTGCGTGGTGGACGTCTCCGACCGCCTGCGCCGGGAATTCCCCAGCATCCATGTCAAGCTGAACCGGGATATGGCCTGCGTCACCACCCAGGCGCTGGAGGACATGTATCCCGACCTGCCGGACCCGAAGGACCGGGAGGACGCCTTCCTGCGGGAGCACGGCACCGCGCTGATTATGCAGATTGGCGACAGGCTGAAGTCCGGCAAGCCCCATGACGGCCGGGCCCCCGACTACGACGACTGGGCGCTGAACGGCGACATACTGTTCTGGAACGAGCTGCTGGGCCGCGCCTTTGAGATCTCCAGCATGGGCATTCGCGTGGACGCCCGGTCGCTGGACCGCCAGCTGACCCTGGCCGGGTGCGACGAGCGGCGCAATCTGCCCTTCCATAGGATGCTGCTGAACGACGAGCTGCCCCTGACCATCGGCGGCGGCATCGGCCAGAGCCGCCTTTGCATGCTGATGATGGGCGTGGCCCACATCGGCGAGGTGCAGAGCAGCCTCTGGGACGAAGAAACCAGCCGCGTCTGTGCGGAAAGCGGGATATTGTTGCTGTAAATTCTGATTTATCGGGCGTCAGCGCGACAAATCAGAATTTCCCGGTATTTTTCCTCCGCCTCCTGAATATCCTATTGTCTGTAAACCAATATCAGGAGGACAAGCCCATGAAAAAGGTACTTTTGCTGATGGCTGCGCTCGCGGTGCTGGCCCTTGCGCTGGCGGCCTGTGAGGGCCGGACGACCACCACGACCACCACGCCCACCGAAGCCCCGGCCCAGACCACCGCCGAGCCCACGCCCACGGAGCAGCCCGGACCGGCGGACGCGGCGAAGGACGCGGGCGACGCCGTCGGCAATGCCGTGGACGACGCCATCGACACCCCGGCGGAGAACGCCGCGGACGCCCAGCCAGGGCAGTAAAGCTTTAAGCAAAGCCCCCCCCATCGGTATGAAACCCGATGGGGGCTTTGCTTGACCGCGTCGATCAGCCGTGGGCCCACTTGTAGGCCTTGTTGATGCAGGCCTGGTGGTTGGGGTTGATCTTTCCGGAGCCGTGGGTCCGGCTGTTCACCATGTGCATGCAGAACTGGCCGTTGTAGCCGTTGTCCAGTATGGTCTGGTCGCCGTGGGGCAGGGTGTTGATGGAGCAGGCGACGTATTGGCCGTTGGCCTGCAGGATCACCGCGTGGCAGGTCCACGAGAACTTGCCCCCGGCGATCTTCTTCAGCTTCGCGGTGTCGGCGGCCGTGGCCGGCTCCACGTCGGCGTGGTTGCTGCCGCCCATGCGCTTGATGCGCATCCGGATGCCGGTGTCGATGTCATAGAGGTAGCCGTAAGCGCCCCGCTTCAGCACGTCCTTGCCGGTCTTGTACCAGTCCAGCTTGACCACCTTGGATTTCCAGGCGGTGGAGCCGGTGTCGGTACCGGTGCCGGGGTCCTCTCCCGTGCCGGGATCCTCGGCGGGATCCTCTTCGGTGGGCGTCGGCTCGGGCACCCTGGTCTTGGATACGCAGGTCTTCAGTACATAGCCTGTTCCAGTGCGCTTGGTGTTTTGCACCTTGTAGAACCTGCCGCTCTGGCCGATGACGTAGACCTTCGTGTTGCAGGCGATGGCCAAGCGCTGGGAGGAGGTGGAGGGCTTCTTGTAGACGTAGGTGTTCTTGTTGATATATCCGGTGTAGCGGGCGCTGGCAATCGCGATGCAGGGCAGCGTAATCAGCAGCACCAGTATGGCGACGAGCGCCTTTCTGATTTGTTTCATAGAATGTACTCCCTTGCATTGTGTATTATCTGTCTATGATATTGTATTACAAAAATAGGGAAAGTAAAAGCACAGTAACGAAATAAATCCAACAATTTCATAATAATGTCAATATTGGGCGGAACTTTTAACGCGACTGTCCGGTAAATTTGCCGTTGAGGCGTCCCGGGCGGGCCATTTTATGGTACAATGGCGACAAACGAATCGAAGGAGGCGCGGCCATGCCCCGTGAACTCAGCCCGGTGCAGCGCATGGAGCAGCGATTGCTGACCGACCTGCGCAAGCCCATCTGGCGGCCCTTCATGCGCGCCCTGCGGGATTACAGGCTGCTGTCCCCGGGGGACAGGATCGCCGTGTGCATCTCCGGTGGCAAGGATTCCATGCTGCTGGCCGTGCTGATGCGGCTGCTCCAGCGCCACAGCGAGACGCCCTTCGAGGCGGTCTACCTGATCATGGACCCGGGCTACAGCCCCGAAAACCGCCGCCGTGTGGAGGAGAACGCTCGCCGGCTGGAGATCCCCTACACGCTGTTTGAGAGCGACGTCTTCGAGGTGGCCAACGCCCAGGACGAGCACCCCTGCTTCCTGTGCGCCCGGATGCGCCGGGGCTGCCTCTACGGCAGGGCCCGGGATCTGGGCTGCAACAAGATTGCCCTGGGCCACCACTACGACGACGTGATCGAAACCACGCTGATGGCCATGCTCTACGGCGGCCAGATCCAGGCCATGCCGCCTATGCTCCGGGCCCGGAACTTTCCCGGCATGACGCTGATCCGCCCCCTCTACCGGGTTCGGGAGCGGGACATCATCGCCTGGCGGGACGCCTTCGGCCTGGAGTTCCTGCGCTGCGCCTGCCGCCTGAGCGAGAGCGCCGCCCTCGACGAGAGCGCCTCCAAGCGCCAGGAGGTCAAGCGCCTGATCGCCGAGCTCCACCGGACCAACCCCAAGGTGGCGCAGAACATCTTCAACAGCATCCACCGCGTCCAGCTGGACACGCTGGTGGGCTGGAAGCAGGGGGGACGGGAATATACCTTCCTGGACGGATTTGAGGATACCGGCGAGGGCGACGCGACGCCCGGCGACGCCGGGACGTGAGGAGGCTGGGAGCATGAGGATCGGCGTATTGTCGGATACCCACGGTCTGCTGCGGCCGGAGGCGCTGTCGGCGCTGGAGGGCTGCGAGGCGATACTGCACGGCGGCGACATCAACCGGCAGGACGTGATCGACGCGCTGGCGCGAATCGCGCCGGTCCACGTCGTGCGGGGCAACAACGACAGGGCGTGGGCGGAGCACCTTCCGATGTGCCTGGACTTCAGCCTCGGCGGGCTGCGGGTGTACATGACCCACAAAAAGGCGGACCTCCCGGCGGACCTGACGCCCTGGGACCTGGTGGTCTACGGCCATTCCCATCGGTACGAGGAATCCCGCCGGGGCCGGACGCTGTTGCTGAACCCCGGCAGCTGCGGCCCCAGGCGCTTCAACCAGGCCATCACGCTGGCCGTGCTGGAGGTCGGGGACGGGGATATCCGCGTGAACCGCATCGACATCCCCCATGGGGGCAGGACGCCGGCAGCGCCGAAGCCGACTGACCTGAAGGCGCAGATCGAGGCGGTGATGCGGGAGACGGAAAAGGGCAGGGGTCCCGGGGAGATCGCCCGCCGCCACGGCTGGGACGCCGCGCTGATGGAGCAGATCGCCCGGCTGTACGTCACCCATCCAGGCGTGACCGCGGACGGCATTATGGGCAAGATGGGCCTGTGACAACAAGATAAGCGGAGGAGTTGGAAGACCATGAAGTACCAGGGCATCCGAAAGATACACGAGGGCAAGTTCATCACCCGCTACGACGTGGATTACGTCACGGCGGAGGGCCACGGGAAGACCTATGAGATTATCAGCCGCAACCGGGACATCACCACGTTGGAGGCGCTCCAGAACAAGAAGGCGGATTCGGTGATCATGATCCTTACGGACAAGGACGGCGAGCGCATACTGGTCAACCGGGAATACCGCATGGCCATGGCCCAGTGGATCTACAACTTCCCCGCCGGGCTGATCGATCCCGGCGAGACGCCGGAGGAGAGCGCCAGGCGGGAGCTGTGGGAGGAGACCGGGCTGAAGCTGACCCGCATCGACGACATCCTGGACAACAGCTACAGCGCCGTGGGCTTTTCCAACGAGCGGAACCTGTGCGTCTTCGGCACCGCCGCAGGCACGTTCCGTGAGAGTACCTCTGACGTGGAGGAGATCGTGCCGGGCTGGTATACGAAGGCGCAGATGCGCAACCTCCTGCGCACCGAGGCCTTCGCCGCCAGGACCCAGGCCTATTGCTACGCCTGGGCTTATGGGAAATGATGGGAGCAATACAGCGCAGGCGATGTGACCGGAGGGACTATGAGAATCATATTTGTGCGACACGGTGAGCCGGATTATGCCCGCGATTGCCTGACGGAGACAGGCAGGGAACAGGCCGCGGCCGCGGCGGAGCGGCTGGCGGTGGAGGGGATATCTGAGATCTACACCTCGCCCTGCGGCCGCGCGGCACAGACGGCCGCCTTTACGGCCGAGCGGCTGGGGCTGCCGGTGACCACGCTGGATTACATGCACGAGATCTCCTGGGGCGGCCCGGGCGTTCCCCATGACGGCCATCCCTGGACGCTGGGCGACCTGATGCTGGCGGAGGGCTTCGATTTTTCGGGCGGGGACTGGAGGGCCCACCCCTACTTCGCCGGAAACACTGCGACGGCATACTATGATATGATCGCGGAGAAGTTCGACGGGTTCCTTGAAAAACAGGGCTACAGGCACGAGGGCCGCCGGTTCCTCTGCCGGGGCGGCACGGACCGGACCGTCGCCCTGTTCAGCCACGGCGGCTCCGGCGCGTGTGTGCTGGCGCACCTGCTGAACCTGCCGTTCCCGTATGTCGCCTCGGTGTTCCCCTACGATTTCACCTCCATCATCACGCTGGATTTCCCGGTGGACGAGGGAGCCTGGGTCTTTCCCCGGGTGGAGCTGTTCAACGACTGCGCCCACATTCACCGCGGCGCAGGCAGGCCATCGATCCAGCAGGAATCGGAGTAGTTGCTTGGATGAAGGCAAATTCTGATTTATCGGGCTGATGCTGAGCACACGGAACCCCTCCGACCCCGCCTTTGGCGGGGCCACCTCCCCACTAGCTTCGCGTCGCAGGGGAGGCTATTGACTAACTTACCGGGGGTATCGGGGGCGGTAGCGCCCCGATCTTTAATCGTACGCGGCGGCGTGTACGCCGCGGGCGGGGCCTTTTTTGCGACGCGAAGCTAGTCCTTCAGGGCGGCAGGGAGCCTGCCGACCAGAGCAAAAATCGTTTCCTTTCAGATTTGCCGCCCGGAAATCGCTTGCGATTTCAGGCAAATCTGAGGAGGATGTATTGAAGGGGGACCTGTCCCCCTTCAAGCGGGCGCAAGCCCGCGACAAATCAGAATTTTCAGACGAAATGTAGGGGCGGCGTTGCGCCGCCCCTACAGGGTCATTCAACTTTAACGGGTCACAGATTCGGCATTCATGCATTGGCAGGCGCAATAAACGGCGCTGTCCGGGGATTGGAAGCACTCCCAAACGGGCGAGATTTGATACTAATCTCAACCTAAACCTATACAATCCTGCGGTGCCTTTTCCGTCATACCGGCGTTGAAGTCCCTTGACTTGCCTGACAAAATGACAGCAGGGGCGCCGTTGCGGCGCCCCTGCTGTTGCTCTGTGGGCGAGGCCGTCAGTCCTTCTTCGGCCCGAAGAGGCCCTCGCGGTAGGCGGAGATGTACTCCATGCAGTAATCGTCCAGGCCCAGCAACGCCTCGGTGGCGTAGATGACGCCCATCATGTCCCGGTTGGTGGGATCGAGGATGGCGCTGTCCAGGCCCGCCTTCATGGCCAGCACGGTGAAGCCCAGGTTCACCATCTTGCGCACGGGCAGGTTGAAGGAGATGTTGGAGATGGCGGCGGTGATGTGGATGTCGTCATACCGCTCGCGGATGGTGGAGATGACCTCCTCGTTGGTCTCGATGCCGTTTTCGCTGGTGCACAGCATCTCCACCAGCGGGTCGATGTGCAGGCGGGAGGGGCGGATGCCGTACTCCTTGGCCTTGGCCATGATCTTGTCGAACACCTTCAGGCGGTCGGCGGCGTTCTTCGGGATGCCCGTGTCGTCCGAGCACAGGGCGATGCACTCCCAGCCCTTGTTTTCGGCCATGATCGGGAAGATGATGTCGATCTTGTCGCCCTCGCCGGAGACGGAGTTGAACAGGCCGGGGCGCTTGCAGAACTTGTAGGCCTCGGCCAGCACCCGGGCGCTGGGGCTGTCGATGGAGATGGGCAGGTCGCTGACCTCCTGGATGCAGTCGATCATCCACTTGAGGGTCTCGACCTCCTGGGCCTCCGGCACGGAGGCGCAGCAGTCGATGAAGGTCGCGCCGGCCTCGTCCTGGATGCGGGCGCGCTGCTTGATGAATTCCGCGTCCCGCTTGGCGATGGCCTCCGCCACGCTGGGGATGCTTCCGTTGATCTTTTCGCCGATGATAATCATTGAGCAATCTCCTTCCCTTAGGAACTGTAACGAAATAAGTTGCGCAGATTGCTTAGGATGAATTCGTTCCTGCAAGGTTGGAGGAGGGAGGCGTGCCGGGGCACGTTGACCGACGACAACGCAGCAGGAGCGGATTCAGACAAGCAAGATGCGTAAGTTATTTCGTGAAGGTTCCTTAATTAGTCGAGGTGATAGATCTCCTCCATATCCGACCAGAACTCCCCCTCCTTGCGGTCCGGCAGGGGCTGCATCAGGGGCTTGACCACGTCCCACCACGCCTGGGTGTTGGGGTCGGCGGCCATCTTCGCCATGTCGGCCTCGAAGTCGTCGCCGTCGTATTCAAAGTAGGCGAACAGCCAGTCGCCACGGCTGTAGATGGAATAGTTTTTCAGGTGGCATTCCTTGATCATCTCGTTCACGCCGGGCATCGGGTTGGCGTGCCACTTCTTGTAGGCCGCGAGCCCCTCGGGCTTCACGTTGATCATCTGTCCGAAACGAAGCATGGTTGGTATCCCTCCGTTAATATATTTTCCCCGCTTCCTCAAACAGCGCTTTCACGTTGGCGGGGGGCACGTCGGCCTGCAGGGCCTCGTGGCTGGGGGAGATGATCAGGCCGGTGGGGAAGATGGTGCGCAGCTCCTTCACCTTGGCGGCCACCTCCTCGGGCTTGCCGAAGGGCAGCAGGTCCTGGGTATCCACGCCGCCGCAGAAGGCCACCTTGCCGTAGAACTTCTCCTTCAGGTTGTCCGGCTGCATGCCCGCGGCCTTGGCCTGGATGGGATGGATGGCGTCCACGCCCGCCTCGATCAGCAGCGGGATGGCGTCCACGATGCTGCCGCAGGAGTGGTAGACGATCTTCACGCCGTAGCTGTGGGCGATCTCGATCAGCTTCTTCGCGCCGGGGATCACGAATTCGGACACCAGCTTCGGGGAGATCATAAGCCCGCGCTGGCTGCCCACGTCGTCGCCGATCAGTATGGCGTGGACCTTGCCCTTGGTGGCCTCCAGGAAGATGCGCAGCGCCTTTTCATAGAAGGCCACGATGTGGTCGTCCACATAGTGCACCATCTCGGGCTCGGCCACCATGTTCATCAGGGCCGTCTGCATGCCGAAGGCGGCGCAGGTGTCCTGGAAGTGGCAGGCCCACAGCATGCCCATGACCGTCTTGCCCTCGGGGGCCTCGGCCACCAGCTTTTTGCACAGCTCCGGGTCGATGTACTTTTCCGGGTCCGGCCAGGGGAAGTTCACGGCCTCCACCTCTTCCAGGTCCTCGCAATGGGCGAAGCAGCCGTCGGCGGTGAGGGTGCGGTGCTCGGTGTCCACGTTGCTGCCGTTCATGTACCAGTCGAAGGCGGCGAAGATGGCGTTGCAGGTGGGGGAATGATAGGGGATCTCCACGGCGTAGAAGTCGTCGCCGACGACCTTCTTCAGCTCGCTGGTGTTGGCGACGCCGTAGTATTCGCAAAGCTTGGCCGCTTCCTCGGGGGTGGGGTCGCCCATCCAGCAGGCGGGGCGGTCGACGGGCTCGTAGGCGATGGTCTTGTAGAATCTCTCAAGGCTGTTCATGGCGCAGACTCCCTTCGATATAAGTTAACATTATCATAGCAAACCCAAATTGTCAATACCATATACAAATTCAAGCCGAAATTGTATATTCTTTGGATGTTTCGAAAAAATCATGCCGTCAGGAACGTAAATTTATTGTTTTTGAAAGCATCACGCTTTCAGCTGCTTCTTTCCGCCCAGCTTCAGCCCAAACAGGCCGCCCTCGCCCACGCGGGTGCTCAGGATCAGCACGACGATCAGCAGGCCGCCCCAGATCAGGCTGGCGTAATAGGTGTTCAGGTTGGGGAACATGTTCACGCCGGTGGCGATGATCTGGATCGTCACGATGGCGATCAGCACGTTGCCGATCTTGCCCATGCCGCCGTCGGGCAGCACGCCCGCCAGCACCAGGATGAGGATGCAGCGCATCACGTAGCTGGTGCCGTAGTCGGCCTTGGCGCTGGCCATGGTGTTGACCATCAGCAGGCAGCCGATGCAGCAGATCACGTCGCAGAGGATGTAGGTGCCCACCACCATGCGCTTGGTGTTGATGGCCGAGAACCGCGCCGCCTTGATGTTGGTGCCCACCATGTACAGCTTTTCGCCGTATACCGTGTGGTTCAGCAGGAACCAGCACAGCGCGAAGATCACCAGGAAGATCAGCAGCGGCACCGGCAGGAAGCCGAACAGGTACTTGTGGCCGATCTCGGTGTACAGCGCCGGCAGGCCCTTGACGGTGTTGCCGCTGGTCAGGGCCACGGACAGGCCTGTCCACACCAGCTGCATCGAAATGGTGGCCATCACCGGGGGGATGTCCAGCTCGGAGACCAGCAGGCCGTTGATCAGGCCGCCCACCACGGCGATGCCCAGGGCGATCAGTATGCCCACCAGGATCACGCCGCCGGCGGGGGCGTCGGCGTGATTGGCCATGTACTGCACGGCCATGATGGTGGCGAAGTCGCCCAGGGCCATGAAGGACATGTCCATCTTGCCGCAGATGAAGCAGAACATCAGGCCCAGCGTGACCACGCCGTATTCCGGAAACTGCATGGCGATGCCCAGCCACACGTCGCCCTTCCAGAGCATGCCGCCCTTGAGCACGGTGAAGAACAGCAGCACCACGGCCATCAGGCCCAGCAGCATGAGGGTATAGCTGTGTTTTTGAAGCGTCTTCGTTTTCATTGCCTTTGCCTCCTTACTGCTTCTGGCGCTTGGCCTGCAGGGCGGACACGGTGACGCCCACCAGTATGACCAGGCCGTTGAAGAACTGCTGCCAGTAGGTGTCGATGCCCAGGATCAGCATGGAGTTGGATACCAGCGAGATGATGCCCACGGCCACCATCGTGCCGAACACCGTGCCCTCGCCGCCGTAGATCGAAGCGCCGCCGAGGATGACGGCGGGGATGATGGTCATCTCCTTGCCGATCATGGCCTTGGGGATGGACTGGCTCTCCATGCACACGCGGATCATGCCGATGAAGCCGGCCAGCGCGCCCACGGCGGAGTACAGCAGGAACTTGGTCTTCTTCACGTTGTAGCCGGCGCGCTCGGCGGAGACCTCGTTGCCGCCGATGGCGTACAGCGCCCGGCCGAACATGGTCTTGTTCAGCATGAACGACACGATGGCGCACAGCGCGATCAGGAACAGCACCATGGCCGACAGCGTGAAGCGTATGCCGCTGGCCGGGTCGGCGCTTTCAAAGATGTACAGCTTGCCGAAGGTCTTCATGCCCTCGGGCAGCGTGGAGGTGATCTCCTTCAGCTTCAAAAGGCCCATGGAGATGCCGGTGAAGAAGGTCTGGGTGCCCAGGGTGACGATCATCGTGTTCAGCTTGAAGTTGGAGATGATCCAGCCGTTGAGCATGCCCAGTACCCAGCCGATGGCCACGGCCAGCGCGAAGCCCGCCAGCGGGTTCGTGGCGCACCAGCCGTTGTTCAGGCAGATCGTGGTCGCCAGCGAGTAGGACAGGGCCGCGATGGCCGGGAAGGACAGGTCGAAGCCGCCGGAGATCATGACCACCAGCGAGCACATGGCGAACATGCCGTCCACCACCATCGTGCGCAGCACCGTCACGTTCAGGCGGGTGAATACCCCGGGCAGCGTGATCAGCTTGCCGCCGGATTTGATCTGTACAACCACGCACAGCAGCAGCAGCACGATCAGCATGTAGAATTCCGTCCTGCGCGTCATGCGCTTCAGCTTTGCCTTATTCATGTCCGCGCCTCCTTATCGTATGATCTCGAGGATGTGCTCTTCGGTGATCCTGTCGCCGGTCATCTCGCCCACGATGGCGCCGTCCTTCATCACGATCACCCGGTTGCAGTTGACCACCACCTCGGCCAGGTCGTCGGAGATGATGATGACCGCCAGACCCTGGTTGGCCAGGTCGTGCACCAGCGCGTGGATATCCTGCTTCGCGCCGATGTCCACGCCCACGGTGGGGCCGTTGAGGATCAGCACGTCCAGGTCGTTGTTCAGCCACTTGGAAAGCACGATCTTCTGCTGGTTGCCGCCGGAGAGGGTGGAGGCGTGCTTGTGGGCGTCGTCGGTGGCGATGGAGAACTTCTTGACCCACTCGTTGGATTTCTCAAACAGCTCGTCGTGGCTGAGCGTGCCCAGGACCCGGGTCAGCTGCTTCAGCGAGGACAACATGATGTTGTCGGCGATGGGCTGGCGCAGGCAAAGGCCCTCGGTCAGCCGGTCCTCAGGCACGTAGCCGATGCGCTTCTTCTGGGCGTCGATGGGCGAGGTGATCTTCACCGGCTGGCCGTTCAGGCTGATGGTGCCGCCGTTGATCTTGCCCAGGCCGAACAGCGCCAGGGCCAGCTCGGTGCGGCCGGAGCCCAGCAGGCCGGTGATGCCCAGGATCTCGCCCTTGCGCAGGTCGAAGCTGACGTCGCGGAACTTGCCGTTCCAGGTCAGGCGGTCCACCTTCAGCACCGGCTCCTTGCTGATGTTGGTGGGCACGAAGTAATCGTCCTCCAGCTCGCGGCCGGTCATGTAGTAGGTGAAGTCCTTTTTGGTCAGCTCGGCGGTGGGGCCGGAGAACACGTTTTTGCCGTTGCGCATGATGCACACGTCGTCGGAGATTTCAAAGATTTCCTCGGTCTTGTGGCTGATGAACATGATGGCGATGCCCGAATCCCGCAGCTGGCGCACCGTCTTGAACAGCGCGTCAACCTCCTTCTTGGTCAGGGCGGTGGTGGGCTCGTCCATGATGATCAGCTTGGCGTTGAACAGCAGCGCCCGGCAGATGGCCACCAGCTGCTTGTCCGCCACCGACAGGTCGCCCATCTTGGCGTACAGGTCGATGTCGTAGCCGATCTTGGAGAGGGCCTCCTTCGCGGTCTGCTCCCAGCGCTTGCGGTTCACGATCCTGCGGTTGGCCGTGATCTCGCTGTTGATGGCCAGGTTTTCCATGACCGTCAGGTTCGGGAAGATGGACAGGTCCTGGTAGATGACCTGTATGCCCAGGCGCGTGGCCTCCGCGGGGGTGATGTGGGTGATGGGCTGGCCCTCGAACATCACCTCGCCCTCGTCGCGGGTGTACACGCCGGAGATGATCTTCACCAGCGTGGATTTGCCGCACCCGTTTTCCCCGGCCAGGCACATGACCTTGCCGGGCCTGACCGCGAAATTGACGTGGTCCAGGGCGTGAACGCCGCCGAAGCGCTTGTCAATGCCGGTCATTTGAAGCAGGTATTCAGACATGCTGCATTGCTCCTTGTCTTTTTGGTTTCGTAACCGCTGATGGCGACGCGGCGCGGGGCGCTGCGCCCCCATCAGCGTTCACGGTTGACATCGAAGTTCATGGCGGCAGATTGCCGCCGCTACTGGTGGTTCCGGCGTCAGTGTAGCGGCGACTATCAGTCGCCACCAACATCCCGCATGCGATTGAACCGAACGAGGCAGGGAAGAAAGCCTTCCCTGCCTCGGGGGTGTTGGGGTTCGAGGCTCAAATCCTTTGGATCAGAAGCCGAAGGACTCCCAGTTGTCCACGGTGACGGCCAGGTAGCCATCGCCGAAGATGAAGTTCTTGCCCTTGCCGTTGTCGGCGATGTGCACGGCGTTGTAGCCTTCCTCGCCCAGGTCGGAGCCCTCGCCGATTTCCTCGCCGGCGAACAGCTTCATGGCGGCGTTCAGCTGCACCTTGGCGGTGACGGAGGCGTCCCACAGGGCGACGGACTTCAGGGTGCCGCTCTTAAGGTAGTCGGAAACCTCAGCGGGCATGGCCACGGAGATGGCGAACATCTGGCCGGTCAGGCCCATCTCCTCGATGGCGCGGGCAGCGCCGGGGGCGTCGAAGGAGCCGGTGCCCAGGATGCCCTTCAGGTTCGGATACTTTTCCTTCAGCTGCATGGTCAGGTTGTAGGCTTCCTGAGCGTCGGAGTTGTCCTCGACGCGCTTGTCGTCCACCAGCACCAGGTTGGGATAGGCGGCCTCGGCGCGGGCCACGGCGGCGTCAGCCCAGTTGTTCTGGGATTCCATCGTCATGGAGCCGACCATGGTGATATACTCGCCCTCTTCGCCCATCTGCGCGGCCAGCTCGTCCATCAGGAAAGCGCCCAGGCCGGCCTCGTCGAAGGCCTCGATGTCGAAATCGACGTTTTCCATGCCGGAGGCCTCGGTGGCGATGACGATGATGCCCTTTTCACGGGCCTGCTTGCAGATTTCCTCGCAGGCGTCGGGATCGTTGGGAGAGAAGCACAGGATGTCGATGCCCTGGTTGACCAGGTCGGTCATGATCTGGACCTGCTCCGCGGCGTCAACGGTGGTGCCGCCCTTGTAGATGACGTCGATGCCGTTGTCGGCGGCCCACTGCTCAACGCCCTGCTGCACGTGGTCCCACCATGGCTGGCCGATGACCTTCGGCACATAGGCGATCGTGGGGGTCTTCTCGGCGAAAGCGGCGGTCAGAGACATGAGCATCATGACGGCCAGAATCAGTGCGACGAGTTTCTTCATGGTTTATTCCTCCTTGTTCTTATATAACCTCCGCCCGTGGCGGAAATCATCGTCGGGAATGGAAATAATCCGATAGCATTGTTAATTCCAATAATAATATAACAAATGGGGGCGTAAAACACAATTAACAAATTAAGTATGAAGTTGTATATTTTAAAGGTGATCGAGGGGGATAGAGGTGGACAAACCGCCGATGATATTGTATAATTTTGATGTAAGGCGGTGAAAACCCATGCGCAGCAACTACTACGCGGATGACCTGGAGCACGACATCGTGGGCAGCGTGCCCCACGACGTGTACTACATCGCGCCCCGTTCCGTGGACCCCAACAGCCTGTACATCCAGGTGAACCGGGCGGGCATCGTGTTGCAGACGCCCCGGGATTTCCTGATCAGCCGCGACGACGCCTATCCCTACAGCATGATCCACTGTGTGCTCTATGGCCGGGGCACGGTGTCCACCCGGGGGCACACCTTCGGGGTACACGCCGGGCAGCTGTTCGTGATGGCCAGCAACGAGGGTCATATGTATTCCACCGATCCCAACGACCCGCTGGGCCTGGTGTGGGTGGAATACGCCGGGGGCAACAGCGCCCAGCTGACCCGCCACATACTGGACCTGGGCGGGCCCATCTACGAGGGCGGGGCCTTCACCGACGTGATGAATATGTGCACCTCGATCCTCTACCAGTCCCGCCAGGAAGGCCCGGGCATCAGCCTGCTGTTGTACAACATACTGATGACGCTGTGCAAGCGGGTGGAGATCGAAAACAGCGGCCACCCGGTGAACCACAGGATATTGAGGTACATCGACGAAAACATCGACCACCGCCTGACCCTGACGGAGATCGCCCAGGCCTTCGGCTATCACCCGGCCTATTTCTCCAACCTGTTCTCCAGGACCGTGGGCACCACCTTTTCCAAGTACGTGATGAGCCGAAAGATCAGCCACGCCTGCTACCTGCTGGAGACCACCTCCTGGCCCGTGGAGCGCATCGCCCAGGAGCTGGGCTTCTGCGACACCAGCCACTTCATCCAGCGCTTCAAAGCCATCCAACAGGTGACCCCCATCGCCTACCGCAACAGCAGTGTGCTGTACCAGAAGAAGCATGGCGGCGTGGGGGCGAGGAAGCTATAATAAAGATCCTTCGACTGCGCCGCTTTCGCGGCTCCGCTCAGGATGACAACGTACACAGTCCTGTCATCCTGAGCGGAGCGCAGCGCAGTCGAAGGATCTTTTTAAACAGCGCTTATTTCACAACGCCCTTCTGCAAAATCACGTTGGCGTACAGCGCGGCTTCGCTGGTGGCGATGATGACGTAGGCCTTCTTCGCCTCGTCGTAGAACTTGAAGCGCTCGATGTGGCCGATCTTGGTGCCGGGCTCGTACTTTTCGACGATCTTCGCGTACTCGTTCCAGATGGGAGTCTCCACCGGGTCGCCGGGCACGACCTCCATCAGGCTGACGGGGGTCTCCACATAGGGGTCCAGCGGGAAGAACTTCAGTATGGCGTCCAGGATCTCCGGCACACCGTGGCCGTCCAGGCGCACCAGCTTGCAATCCTTCGCCATGGCCGCCGCCGGGAAGTTGCCGTCGCCGATCACCAGCGTGTCGCCGTGACCCATCTCCATCAGGATCTTCAGCAGTTCGGGGGTCAACAGGTTCGGAATACCCTTGAGCATATCAAGCACACCCTTTCTGGATTGTCAAATGACTGGGGCTGCCTCAAAACGAATTCTTATTGTGAAAGCGGGTGTAGCGGCGCCTATCAGGCGCCATATGGCGGCAGATTGCCACCCCTACGGACACGTTTTCCGAAACGCTGTTGTTTTGAGACAGCCCCAGCTAATTATAGTCGATTACTTCTTGTAGAACGGGCCATAGTTGGCGCAGGCGCGATAGTCGGCGCCCTCCTTGTCCATGCCGAAGGCGTTCCAGGCCGCGGGGCGGAAGATCTTCGAGACGGGCACGTTGTGCATGGCCACGGGGATGCGCAGCATGGAGCAGAAGGTGATCAGGTCCGCGCCGATGTGGCCGTAGCTGATCGCGCCGTGGTTGGCGCCCCAGTTGTTCATCACGTCATAGGCGGTCTTGAAGGGGCTGCCCTCCACGCCGTCGCAGCGGGGGGTGAACCAGGTGCAGGGCCAGGTGTAGTCGGTGCGCTTCCACAGGGTGTCGGTCACCTCGTCGGGCAGGGCCACCGTCCAGCCTTCGGCGATCTGCAGCATCGGGCCCAGGCCGTCCACCAGGTTCAGGCGGATCATCGTGGCGGGCATCTCGCAGTCGGTCACGAAGCGGCTGGAATATCCGCCGCCGCGGAAGTAGCCCAGGTCGGCGTAGTTCCAGGTGGTCTTCGCCATGATGGCCTTCTGGTCTTCCTCGGTGACCTCGTACCAGGGCTTCATCAGGCGGTTGCCGTCCTTGTCGCGGGCCTGGCCGTTGGCGTCCAGGCAGCACGCGCCGGAGTTGATCAGGTGGATGAAGCCGCCGTTCTCCTTGGCCTTGCCCTCGACCTCATAGCCGGTGCAGCGCTTCACGGCCTCGGGGCTCCAGTAGGTGCGCACGTCGGCGAACATCTGGGCGCGGTTGGTGAGCAGCTTCATGAACAGCATGCCCAGGCCGTTCAGCACGTCGTTCTCGGTGGCGAACACATAGGGCTCGCGGGCGCCGTTGTGGTCGAAGGACGTGTTCAGCATGGCCTCGGGATAGTCGCAGTTGGGATAGAAGTCGGTCCACTGACGCTGGCCCTGGAAGCCGCCGGCGATGGCGTTGTGGCCCACGGCCTCTTCCTCATTGCCCTTGGGCAGGTTGGGGTTGCCGTTGAGCAGGTCCTTGATGATCAGGTACATCTTCAGGGTGAAGTCCCAATCCTTGTCCTTGTCCTCGCGGCTCTTCTGCAGCGCCTCGGGGTTCTTGTCGAAGCCCTCGATGACGTTGGCCTCGGCCCACTTCTTCAGCTTCTTGTATTCCTTCTCGTCGTAGATGCCCAGCGTCATGCGGCGGATGATCTCGACCTCGTCTACGCTCTCCACGCGCATGCCCAGGTATTCCTCGATGAACTTGCTGTCGATGATGGAGCCGCCGATGCCCATGGTGATGGCGCCGATCTGCAGGTAGCTCTTGCCCCGCATGGTGGCGGCGGCGACGGCGGCGCGGCCGAACCGCAGCAGCTTTTCCTTCACGTCCTCGGGGATGGAGGTGTCGTCGGCCTCCTGGACCTCATGGCCGTAGATGCCGAAGGCGGGCAGGCCCTTCTGGGCGTGGGTGGCCAGCACGGAGGCCAGGTACACCGCGCCGGGGCGCTCGGTGCCGTTGAAGCCCCACACGGCCTTGATGGTGTTGCGGTCCATGTCCATGGTCTCGGAGCCGTAGCACCAGCAGGGGGTCACGGTCAGGGTGATGGCCACGCCCTCCCGGCGGAACTTCTCCTCGCAGGCGGCGGCCTCGGCCACGCGGCCGATGGTGGTATCGGCGATGACCACCTTCACGGGCTCGCCGTTGGAATAGCGCAGGTTTTCCTCAAACAGCTTCGCGGCGGACTTCGCCATGTTCATGGTCTGGTCCTCCAGGCTCTCGCGCACCTTCAGCACGCCGCGGCGGCCGTCGATGGTGGGCCGGATGCCGATGACCGGATAGCTGCCCAGATATCTGTTCTTTGCCATGTGAATCAATCCTCCTTAAAAATGCTGTCAGGCGTGACAAATCAAAATCCGCCTTTCCGGTTAATTTTACTATAACATTGATTTCGGCTTCTGTATTGTGCTATAATGGCAAAAAATAGGACGATATTCACCATTTTGTAATGGCCGGGTCATTGACAGCGGACAGAGTATACTATAAAATGGTATTGTTCCGAAAGGGACCGAGAGCGGACTACAAGCGCATGGCGGTTGCGAATCCACCTCCGGAGAGGGGGTGAGCGCAAGCGGATTACCTTTTACATAGGGAAATACACGGTGACGATATTCATCCGTGCGACGCATCGCAAAGAGAACAGCCGCCGCTCTGGCCAGCGACGGCTGTAGTGCGGGCATGACGCCCCGATGACTGTAATACTGGAGGAGCAACCGCGTGCGTGGTTCGCTCTCCGCATCTATTGTACAACGAATCTTCCTTTCTGTCAAGTCCTGGCGCTTTGGAGAAAAGTATGCATTACCTGGATTACAACGAGCAGATACAGCACCGCACCGGGGATTTTCCGCTGGCCTGGTATCCGGTGGATGTTCACCACGAGCGCTACCGCATGCCGATGCACTGGCACCGGGAGACGGAGCTGATCTATGTGCGCAGCGGCGCTCTTCGGCTGTACATCGACGACCGGGAGGTGGTCGCCGGGCCGGGGGACCTGATGCTGATCGCCGGGGGCGTGATCCACGGCGGCGAGCCGGAGGACTGCGTGTACGAGTGCGCGGTGTTCGACGCGGGCCTGCTGCTGGGGCCGGACGCCTGCGCCCGCCGGCTGAAGGGGGTGCTGAACCACAGCGTCTTCCTGGAGGCGGAGACCATCGACGCCGATCCCGCCCTGCGCGGCGCGGCGGAGGCGCTGTTCGGGCGCTGCCGGGACGGGGTGGACGGGAACGTGCTGGAGATCACCGGCGGCCTGTACGCCCTGTTCGGCGCGCTGCTGCGCTGCCGGGACCGGGCCGCGCTGGACACGCCCTCCTCCCGCTTCGGCCAGAAGGCGGAGCAGCTGAAGCCGGCGCTGGAGTACATCGAGACCCACTACGGCCAGGGCATCACGCTGGAGGCGCTGGCGCGGCTGACGGGCATGTCGCCGAAGTATTTCTGCCGCTTCTTCAAGACCATCGTGCACCGCTCGCCCATCGATTATGTGAATTATTACCGGGTGGAGTGCGCCAGCCACTTCCTCATCAGCGGCGACATGACCGTGGCCGAGATCGCCCAGCACTGCGGCTACAACGATTCCAGCTTCTTCATCAAGCAGTTCAAAAAATACAAGGGCACCACGCCGAAGCAGTATCGGAAGGCGTGAAGGAAAGGCGCTGTGGGATTACCATATCTTTTCAATCTCGGGATAGCCGTTCCATATTTTTGCGTCCCGGGTGACCAATAGCCGGTGTTCCACAAGCGATTGCGCCATGATAATCCTGTCAAATGGGTCATGGTGGTACAGGGGAAGCGTCTGTATTCTCTGGCAATGCTCAGGGGGTGATGGACAGAATATCAACGCCCATTTGTCCGCACTTTTCGGCGATTTGCGGAATTGTATGGGGAAGCGTAATCTTTCCCAGGGTTTGCTTGATTGACATTTCCCAAAGGGAGGCGATGCTGACGCAGCTGTCGTTTCCAGACAGGGCCTTCAGCGCTTCGGCAGACAATTGCCGCACGTCATACAGCATCCATGCGTATCTATGATGACCATCATTTGTAATCCTCAAATACGTCCAATTCCTCATCGAAGTCGTCGGAGATTTGCTTCAGCTGGCCTTCCCAGCATCCAAATTCAGTATGCGACCGCCGGGGCGTTTGCTGTTGATTGAGCAGATATTCAATGTAGTGGACGGCATATTCCATGTTGGATGAATTGAGTTTGTCGAGCTTTTCAATGATCTCAGCAGAAACCGCCATGCATATCACATCCTTTCCTGACTTCATTCTATCATATCGAGGACCGCATTTCAAGGAACATTCTTCGCGTTCCATTGGCAAAGACAAGCAGCCCCGCGACCCGTAATCGGTCGCGGGGCTGCCCCTTGTCAATCTATGCGACTGTATCCGCTTTGGGTGGGATTAGTCGTACAGGTTGATGGCGATGTCCTCATCATTCATGTTCTCGGCGGTGTACCACTGGCAGCCGGTGTCGATGTCTTCGACGGCCTCGCCGTTGGCAGCCTTGACCATGGTGTCAACCAGCGCCTCGCCCATGGCGAAGGGAGCCTGGGTGATGGCGCCCAGGAAGGTGCCGTCAGCCACGGCGGCCTTGATGACAGCGCCGGAGTCGAAGCCCGCGCCGATGACCTGGCCTTCGCCGGTGCCCAGCTTCTGCAGGTTCTCGTTGGCGGTGACCATGGCCTCAGCGGAGTGCTGGTTGGAGCCGTACAGGGCGATGATGTCGCTCTTGTTCAGCAGGTTCTGGCAGTCGATGGCGGACAGCTCAGCGGTGACCTGGGAGGGCACCAGGGTCTCGATGACGATCTTGCCGTCGTCCACGGATTCGACCTTGGCGTCGTTGACATACTTCTCGTTGCCTTCCAGCTTCACGGTGTAGCCGTCGGCGGCAGCCAGCTCACCGATCTTGTCGATGAAGCCCAGGCCGCGCTGGGTGACGGACTCGGAAACGGCGTCCTGCGCGGAAACGCCGATGCGCACGGTGCCTTCGGCCGCCGCGATGCGGTCCTTGATCGCCGCGTAGACCATCTCACCGGCCAGGGCGCCGGCATTGTAGTTGTTGGTGGCGCAGTTGGCCAGGATCGCGCCTTCGGGAGCACCGGGCACGCCGGAGTCAAAGCCGATGATCGGGATGCCGGATTCCTGGGCGGTCTTGATGGCGTCCAGGCAGGTCTCGGTGGACAGGGCGGCCAGGCCGATGGCCTTGGGCGCGGCGTTGATGGCGGAGTTCAGCTGGGACAGCTGCTCGTCGTAGGCGGACTCGTTGGCGGGGCCGACGAAGTTGATCTCGACGCCCAGCTCAGCGGCCTTGGCCTGGGCGCCGGCCAGCACGGCCTGCCAGTACTGGTGCTGGAAGCCCTTGGACACGATCTCGTAATCCGCGGCGAAAGCAGCGGTGGCGCTGAAGACCAGCATCAGAGCCAGGACGATAGCCAACATTTTCTTCATGGGGATACCTCCTAAAATGATATTATGTCAACCGCTTTGCGGTTAAACATCGTGGTAGGGATTAGGGGTTAGGGGTTAGGGGGTTGGGGGTGGGGTGGGAAGCGGCTGACGCCATCTTCCGCAGGGGAGATGCCGCGCCGCATGCCGTTCCCCGTCGGGGCTTATGCTGTCTTCTTGTTCTTCAGAACGTCGATGTAGATGGCCACGATCAGCACGATGCCGGTGATGATCTGCTGCCAGTTGGCCTGCAGGCCCACGTAGGGCAGGCCGGTCTTCAGCAGTGACATTACGAACACGCCCAGCAGGGTGCCGATGATGCTGCCCTGGCCGCCAGTCATGCTCGTGCCGCCGATGATCGCGCCGCCGATGGCGTCCAGCTCCAGGCCCGCGCCGGTGCCGGGGGCCACGGAGGAGGAGAAGGTGGCCGAGTAGGCGATGCCCGCCAGGCCCGCGAAGAAGCCGGAGATGATGTAGGCCAGCATCTGGTACTTGATCACGTTCACGCCGGACAGGCGCGCCGCCTCCTTGTTGGAGCCGATGGCGATGATGTAGCGGCCCACCCGGGTCTTGTTCAGCACGATGGACATCACGATGATGAAGAATATGACGATGGCGAAGCCCACCGGGATGATCTTGCCGTTGTTGATGATCTTGAACAGGCTGCGGAACCAGCCGCCTTCGCTGTTGCGGGAGGGCCAGGACACGGCCATGCCGCCGGTGAGGATGGAGCCCAGGCCGCGGGTGATCAGCATCGTGCACAGGGTGGCGATGAAGGGGGGCAGATTCATGATGGCCACCATCGCGCCGTTCAGCACGCCGAAGCACAGGCCGATGGCGATGGTCACCAGCATGCCGGCCCACACCGGCCAGCCCAGGTGCTGCACCAGGAAGCCGCCGGCCAGCGCGTAGCAGATCATGCCCGCGCCCACCGACAGGTCGTTGCCGCCGGAGATCAGGCAGAAGGTGACGCCGATGGCCATGAAGGTGATGTAGTAGGAGTAGTCAAGTATGCTGACCACGGTGGCGTACTGCCGGAACGCGGGGCTGAGGATCGAGAACAGCACTGCCTCCAGTATGACCGCCAGCACCACGACGATGCGCTGCAGCCCGATGGCCCGGACGATGGGGTTGTTGGCGAATCCGCGCTTTTCACTAAGCTGTTTCTGCATACTCGCGCCTCCTCACTTCTTGCGGCTGCTGGAGCGGATGTCTGAGAACACGGCCAGCGCCACGATGATGCCGGTGATGATGTACTGGTAATCCGGCCTGAAGCCCATGGCCTGTATGCCCACGCGCAGCAGGGAGATGATGAACACGCCGATGACGGTGCCGCCGATGGAGGCGATGCCGCCGGCCATGGAGGTGCCGCCCATCACGCAGCTGGCGATGGCGTTGTTGTTGAATTCGTCGCCGAGGCCGGGCTGCACCTGGGTGATGACGCCCACGTAGGTGATGGCGGCGATGCCGGCCAGCGTCCCGCAGAACACGTAGGCCAGGGCCTCCCACTTGCGAGTGTCAACGCCGGACAGGCGCACCGCCTCGCGGTTGGAGCCGATGCACAGGATATAGCGGCCGATCTTGGTCTTGTTCATGATGATGGCGCAGATGATGGCCACCACCAGCAAAAACAGCAGGCCCGTGGGGAAGCCGTTGTAGGTGACGAAGTACTTGTACCAGCTGTTCACCTCGCCGCTGGCGGGCCAGTTGGAATTCTGCACATGGGTGAACACCGAGCCCACGCCCTTGGCCAGCATCATCGAGGCCATGGACGATATGAACGAGGGCAGCCCCATGTAGGCCACCAGTATGCCGTTGAACACGCCGAAGACCATGCCCACGACCACGCACATGACCAGCGCCAGCCACAGCGGCCACCCGAAGGTGACCAGCAGCCTGCCGCCGATCAGGCCCGCGCACACCATCACCGGCCCGATGGAAAAGTCGATGCCGCCGGTGGCGATGACGAAGGTGACGCCCAGGGCCAGGAAGCCCAGGTAGTCCACCATGTTCAGGGCGTTATTGATGTCGCCGCTGCCCAGCATGCGCCCGCTGCCCAGGGAAAACACGAAGTACATCAGGATCAGCACACCAACCAGCACGATCCTGTTGAAGCCCAATTTCTTGATGATTGGCAGGTTCTTGAAATTCTCCATGCGTCACCCTCCTTATCACCTGAGCGTCGCGGCGTGCATGATCTTTTCCTGCGTCGCCTCGGCGATGTCGATTTCAGCGGTCTTGCGGCCCTCGCACATGACCACGATGCGGTCGGACATGCGCAGGATCTCGGTCATTTCAGAGGAGATCATGATGATGGATTTGCCCTCGGCGGCCAGCTCGTTCATCAGGTGGTAGATTTCGCTCTTCGCGCCGACGTCGATGCCGCGGGTGGGCTCGTCGAAGATCAGTATGTCGCAGTTGCGCACCAGCCACTTGGCCACGACCACCTTCTGCTGGTTGCCGCCGGAGAGGTTTACCACCAGCTGGTCCACGCTGGGCGTCTTGGTCTTGAGCCGGTCGATGTATTTCTGGGTGGCGTCGTTTTCCTTTTTCTTGTCGATGAACAGGCCCTTCAAAAAGTCCTTCAGGGAGGCCATGGTGGAATTTTCCGCCACGGTCTTGCCCACCACGATGCCGTAGCGCTTGCGGTCCTCGGACAGATAGCCGATGCCGCACTTGACGGCGTCCTGGGGAGAGTGGATTTCAACCTTCTGGCCGTTGACCCAGATGTCGCCGGATTCCTTGGGGTCCGCGCCGAACAGGGCCCGGGCGGTCTCGGTGCGCCCCGCGCCCATCAGGCCCGAGAAGCCGAGGATTTCGCCCTTGTGCAGCTCGAAGGAAACGTCCCTGACCATCTTGCCGGCGTTCAGGTGCTCCACCTTCAAAACCACCGGCGCGCCGGGCTTGACCATGCTGTGGGTCTTGGGGTCCTCGTAGATCACGCGGCCCACCATCATGTTGATGATGTCGTTCTTGGTGCAGTCGGCGGTGATCAGCGTGCCCACGTAGCCGCCGTCGCGCATGACGGTGACCCGGTCGGTGATGACCTTGATCTCGTCCATGCGGTGGGAGATGTACACGATGCCCAGCTGCTTGTCCCGCAGGTCGCGGATGATCTTGAACAGCTCGTCGATCTCCGCCTCGGTCAGCGCGGCGGAGGGCTCGTCGAATATGATGACCTTGGCCTCGTGGGAGATGGCCTTGGCGATCTCGCACATCTGCTGCTTGCCGACGGTCAGGTTGCCCATCTTTTCGGCGGGATTGATGTCGATGCCCAGCTGGTCAAACAGCTTTCGGGCCTCGTCGTTCATTTTGCCGTCGTCGATCAGGCCGCCCTTCATGTATTCGCGGCCGATGAAGATGTTCTGGGCCACGGTCAGGTGGTTCATCATGTTCAGCTCCTGGTGAACGATGACGATGCCCGCCTCCTGGGCCTCCCTGGGGTTGTGGAATTCCACCTCGCGCCCTTCATAGGTGATGGTGCCGGAATCCTTGGTGTAGATGCCGGTCAGCACCTTCATCAGCGTGGATTTGCCCGCGCCGTTTTCACCCATCAGCGCGTGCACCTCGCCCTTGCGTACCTCCAGATCGACGTGATCCAGGGCGTGTACGCCGGGGAATGATTTGTCGATGCCCTTCATCGTCAATATGACTTCTCCCACGACACTACCTCCGTTTCGTTCGTTGTGGGGCTTGCCTTCGCCGGTCTTTTGGTCCTGCGCCGGGCGCGGCCGCGGACAGAATTGTCGCCAACGATGGTCGATGCTGTTTTGCGCCGGATCGATCGTCGTTGGCCGATCCGGCGCAATTATCGGTTACATTATATACATTTCGCAACGAAATGTCAATCCGATTTTAGCACACTCTGCGATTGGATTAGCAAAGTGTGGAAAATGGATTAGCAATCCGTACAGCTGACGATCACGCCGTCCTCGTCCCACAGGTCGTGCCAGTCGTTGGCGCCGGGCCACAGGAACACCTGGCCCTTCACCAGCCGGTTGCCCCGCTCCAGGGTGGCGATGGTGGCCATCTCCTCGTCGGTCAGCTTCTCGGTGACGGCGGCGCGCAGGTTGGCCTCGTAGTTGTGCACCGAGAAGGGGATCGGCAGCTGGCCCCGCTGCAGCGCCCACTTCAGGCAGATGATGGCAGGGTGGCAATCGTGGGCCTTCGCGATCTCAACCAGCTCGGGCATCTGCATGTCGGCGATGTCCTCGGGCAGTATGTCCCGCTCGGGGCGACGGGGGGAGCCCAGGGGCATGTAGCCGATGGGCAGTATGTCCTTTGCCACCAGGTAGTCGAACAGCTCCTGCTGCTGGAAGCAGGGGTGCAGCTCCGATTCGCAGGCCGCGGGTTTGATGCGCAGCTTGTCCAGCACCGCGTTCAGCTTCGGGATGGTCAGGTTGGAGATGCCGATGTGCTTCACCAGCCCCTGGTCCACCAGTTCCTCGATCTGGCGGTAGGTGTCCACGAATTCCGCCACCGAGAAGGGCTTGCTGTCGGGGTTGCGGGAATCCACGTCGCAGAAGGGGGCGTGGTAGTTGGGGAAGGGCCAATGGATGAACAGCATGTCCAGGTAGTCGCACTGCAAATCCGCGATGCTCTTTTTGCAGGACTCGGCCACGTGGCGGTGCATGTCGTTCCACACCTTGGACATGATGAACAGGTCCTTGCGCTGGACGACGCCCTCGTCGAAGGCTCGCCGGAACTCGACGCCGATCTTGTCCTCGTTGCCGTAGCAGGCGGCGCAGTCGAACAGCCGGTAGCCCGCGCGGATGCCGCCGGCCACCGCCGCGGCCACCTCGTCCGGGGTCACCCGGTCCGAGCCGAAGGTGCCCATGCCGATGCAGGGGATGACGCCGCCGTCGTTCAATTTAAAGGAAGGAACGGTTTTGGGATCGATCATAGTTTTTCCCTCCGATGATGGTATCATGATGTGCAGACTGTAGGGGCGGCGTATCGCCGCCCGCCTTGTGGCTGTGCCTTGCGGGCGGCGACACGAAGTCAGTCCTTCAGGGCGCGACGCCGCCCCAACAAAAGACAGACGTTAGTCGGGGTACACAATCGCGACCTTGCCGCACTGGCCGCTGGCCATCAGGCGGTAGGCCTCGGCCACGTCCTTCAGCTCGAAGCGATGGGTGATCAGCTTGTCGGGATGGATGCCCCAGCGCACCAGGTGCTCCACCAGCTCCTCCATGCGCCACAGGGACGTGACCCAGCTGCCGTAGATGCTCTTCTGGCCGTGCATGATGTCCGGGGAGGGGTTGAAGGTCACGTCGTTGCCCTCGCCGACCATGGCCATCTTGCCCCATTCGCGGGTGCAGCGGATCGCCATCGCCCGGGCGGAGTTGTTGGCCGAGCAGTCGATGGCCCGCTCGCAGCCGTAGCCCTGGGTGACCTCCATGATCTTCTTCTCGCACTCCTCCACGTTGGCGCTGTTGAACACGTAGTCCGCCAGGCCAAGGTCCTTGGCCAGCTTCATGCGGTCCTCGTTCACGTCGCAGCCGATGGTGGTGTCGCAGCCCATGGCTTTCGCCAGCATCAGCGTGGCCAGGCCCACCGGGCCCAGGCCGGTGACCAGCACCCGGTCGTTGCCGGAGACACCGATCTTCATCAGGGCCTCGTAGCAGGTGCCGAAGCCGCAGGCCACCTGCGCGCCGTCCTCGTAGGTCAGCTCGTCGGGCAGGGCGATCAGGTCCTTTTCGTCGCAGAGCATGTAGGGGGCCATGCCGCCGTTGCGCTGCCAGCCGTAGGCGGCGCGGTAGGGGCTCTTGCAGGAGATGTAATAGCCGCGCCGGCAATCGTAGCACACGCCGCAGCCGGAGATGTGGTACACGATGACCCGGTCGCCCTTCTTGAAGCGCTTCAGGCCCTCGCCCTCTTCCACGATGATGCCGCAGGGCTCATGGCCGGCGATCATGCCGGGCTGGTAGCCCTCGGGTCCCTTGCCCACGTGGGCGCGGTATATGCAGCGGATGTCAGAGCCGCAGATGGTGGAAGCCTTGGTCTTCACCAGAACCTGGCCGTGGCCCGGCTTGGGAATCTCAAACTCCTTCAGCTCGACGGTGCTGTTGCCCGGAAGAATCGCGCCAAGAATCTTTTTATCCATGATGAAAAGCCTCCCTGTGTATTTTATCTTGATAATAGAAGTATAACAAATTCCGTCGCCCGCGTTTAGAGAAAAACCCGACTTTTTTATGTTAAATATGTCGTTTTGGCGAAGGTAAATGTCCGTTTGGTGTAAATGTGGGGTATAATGGGGAGGGATTAGGGATTAGTAAACCACAAGTTCTGAATCTGTCGCGTAGCGACAAAGCAGAACTTGTGGCAACGGAATGGAGGCTGAACAATGGAAACCTACGAATTTTCCTTCGGCTTTGAATTGGGGTGCCTGCACGTCGCGCCGGTACATGTGCGCATCGAGCAGCTGCCGGCGGTGATCGCGGCCCACCGGCATTCCAACGTCAGCTATGAGATCCACTACACCCGCAGCGGCCAGGGGGACGTGACCATCGACGGCAGGACCCGGAGCGTGGGCCCGGACACGCTGTACGTCACCGGCCCGGGCATCGAGCACGCCCAGCGCTCCGATTCCCGCAGCCCCATCGTCGAATACTGCCTCTACCTGAACTGCGAGCTGTCCCCCCGGGCCGGGGAGGACCCCTTCTTCCGCTTCGCCCAAACCCACTTCTGGATGGGTGAGGACGGCGGGCGGGTATACCCGCTGCTGGAAAAGCTGATCGCCGAGGGCCGCCGCCCCCAGCCCGGGGCCCGGGAGATGGCCGAGGCGCTGCTGCGGCAGATCATCGTGCTGCTGATGCGGATGTACCGCCAGGAGGCCGCGCCCGCGCCCGTGCGGATGCGCGTCCCGGCGCTGACCCGGGCGGGGCTGATGCCCGTCATCGAGGACGCCTTCTTCTACCGCCACCGCACCCTGACGCTCTCGGACCTGGCCAGCCTTTTAAACCTCAGCCAGCGCCAGACCCAGCGCCTCCTGCGGGACAACTTCGGCAAGACCTTCTCCCAGAAGCTGACCGACGCGAGGATGGCCGCGGCCTCCCAGCTGCTCGCCGGCACCGACCTGTCCGTCACCGAGATCGCCGAGCGGTCCGGCTATTCCTCCATTGAGCACTTCTCCGCCGCCTTCCACCGGCGCATGGGCTGCTCGCCGAGGGCCTACCGGAAGGGGCAGCGGGGGTGAGGGGGCAGGTGACATTTTTTTGAATTCGTGGTACAATAGGGCTTGGCGCTTTCGCGCCGGGAAGGGGCAGGGCATATGGACAGACAGGCGGCGCTGGGGGCGTACATTCAGGCGATCATGCCGGAGCGGGAGGCGTATCTGCTCCAGCGCGCCATGAACAAGGTCCGGGCCATCACCCTGGGCATGAGCCCGGAGGAGGCGGAGGCCTACTATCAGGGCAAGGCCTTTGCCAACACGCTCTACCACGTTCAGAAGAGTGACAAGGTCTGGCAGGCGCTGCGGCGGGGGGAGCTGGCGTCGGACTACGACGCGGCGGAGTTCGAGCGCCTCGCGCCGCTGATCGCCCAGGAGCTTGAATCCGGCAACCCCGTGGACCTGGCCTTTCTGCGCACGGTGGAGCGGTGTCATGTGAACCTGAAGAAGGCGCGCGCGGCCCTGCGCCTGGTGGAGGGGCAGGCTCCCCGCAGGCTGCTGGAGGGGCAGGTGAAGCGCCTGACCGACCAGTCGAACGACAAGCTGGAGCGCTACCTGCTGAAGGCGGACCTGTCCCGCCTGATAGGCGGCGAGCCGGTGGAGGACGTGGCGTCCTGGCTGATGGATCACGCCTTCAACAAGGGGCTGACCGTGGACCTGGTGGAGCGGGCCTGGAAGCCCCGGTCGCTGAACGGGGCGCTGAGGGGGACGCTGTATCACGCCCATCCGGAGCTGGCGGCCTGCGGCCAGGTGCGCCTGAGGGACGGCGGCACGGTGTCCGAGGCGCTGAAGGGGGAGATTCAGCGGACGAAGGCAGCCGTCTGCAACCGTCTGCGCCAACGCTGGCCCCGGGAGCGCATCCAGCGGCTGCTGTCGGCCAACCCCTCCGTCCGCCAGATGCAAAGGCAGGCGGATGCCACCTTCGGCAGGGCGAAGAAGCTGCGCTCGGCGCTGCTGAACGCCGTGCCGGAGCATTACCGGGACCTTTACCCGCTGGCCCGGCTGATGCGCCGCAAATTCATACTCCACCTGGGCCCCACCAACTCCGGCAAGACCTTCGAGGGGGTGGAGCGGCTGCGCTACGCCCGCAACGGCATCTACCTGGGCCCCCTGCGCCTGCTGGCGGCGGAGCAGTTTGAAACCCTGAACCGGGACGGCACGCCCTGCTCGCTGGTGACGGGGGAGGAGCAGATCCGCGTGCCGGACAGCCGGGTGCAGTCCTCCACGGTGGAGATGGCCGACCTGAAGGCCCAATACGACGTGGCGGTGATCGACGAATGCCAGATGATCGCCGACCGGGACCGGGGCGGCGCGTGGACCGCGGCGATACTGGGCCTGTGCGCCGGGGAGATCCACGCCTGCGCCTCGCCGGACGCCGAGGGCCTGCTGACCCGCATCATCACGGAGTGCGGCGACGAGCTGCAGATCGTCCGCCACCGGCGCATGGTGCCCCTGGTGGCGGAGAAGGAGGGCTTTCGCTTTCCGGCCTCGGTGCGCCGGGGGGACGCGCTGATCGTGTTTTCCAAGGCCCGGGTCCACGCCGTGGCGGCGGAGCTGAAGCGCCAGGGCTGGCGGGTGTCGCTGATCTACGGGGCCCTGCCCCCGGACGTGCGCCGGGACCAGGCCGAGCGCTTCCAGCGGGGGGAGGCTCAGGTGGTGGTGTCCACCGACGCCATCGCCATGGGCATGAACCTGCCCATCCAGCGGGTGGTGTTCCTGGAGCAGGAAAAGTTCGACGGCGATATCACCCGCCCCCTCACCGACGCCGAGATCAAGCAGATCGCCGGCCGCGCCGGGCGCTACGGCCAGTACGACGTGGGCTATGTAAACGCCTACGGCTTCAAGGGCATCGTGGCCCAGGCGCTGAACAAGCCGCTGTATCCGCTGACCGAGGCCGTCATCCGCTTCCCGGAATCGCTGCTGGGCATCCCGCTGCCGCTGACCCAGATCATCAACCAGTGGCTGGCCATGAAGGACAAGGGCTGCTTTTCCAAGGCGTCCACCGAGCGCATGGCGGCGCTGGCGGCCATGATGGAGACGCCCCGCACCGACAAGGCGCTGCTCTACCGCTTCCTGTGCATCCCCTTTGACGAGGCCGAGCCGGACCTGCTGAACCGCTGGAAGACCATGTACCGCGCCGAGTGCAACGGCGAACACGTGGACGTGGAAGGGGAGCTGCCCTGGCCGCCGGAGCCGGAGGATTGCACCACCGCCATGCTGGACGGCCTGGAGGCGGACTATCGGCGCTGCGACCTGTACTACAACTATGCCCGCCTGTTCCTGGAGGAACCGGACGACGTGCTGGAGGAGATCCAGAGCCGCAAGGGCCTGATCTCCGAGGGGATCATCCACATCCTGTCCACCCAGAAGCTCCAGCAGCGCACCTGCCCCTCCTGCAAGGCCCCGCTGCCCTGGAACTGGCCCTACCGGGTTTGCGACGTGTGCCACAGCCGCCAGCGGGGCAGGGGACGGGCGTGAAACGAGGAAAAATTAGCCAAGAAAATTACGAAGATAATTATTAAATTATTTGACAAAAATGAGGCAATGTTGTATAATATTTCCAGAAGCCATATTCCGGAGGGGCGGCGCATAGTAAGAGTATGCCCGCGCCGCCGTCGGTGGAAGACCGGCGAAGGCGCTTCGGATAAGGTGACAAAATTGGGAGGGATATCATCATGAAAAGAATTCTCGCGGTTCTCCTGGCGGTGATGCTGCTGATGGCAGTGGTTCCCGCAACGTCTCTGGCGGCTGAAACGGCCAACAGCAGCACCTACAAGGTCTACAGGGTCAGCACCGGCGGCAGCCGCCTGATGCTGCGCTCCGGCCCTGGCACCGAGTACCGGGTCCTGGCTTCCCTGTGCAACGGCAAGCCCCTGAAGTACCTCTATCGCTCCGGCAACTGGTACAAGGTCCGCACCTTCAACGGCGTTTGCGGCTGGGTTTACAGGCACTATGTCCGCTGCGGCGCTTATGCCGACGTCTGCACCCGCACCAGCGGCCTGAACTATCGCACCGGCCCCGGCACCGGCTACGGCATCAAGGGCTCCTGGGCCAGGGGCACCTGCAACCTGTATGTGAGCAAGGTTTGCGGCAACTGGGCTTATGTCAGCAAGAACGGCCGTTGCGGCTGGAGCAGCATGAGCTATCTGGAATGGGCCTATTAATCCGGCCACAGCTTGAACACCAACAGAAAGCGGACGCGCATCGCGTCCGCTTTCTGTTGTTTCAGCGACCGTGGCGGTGGCGCTGATACGATGCCCAACCCAAAATACACCCAAAGATGGGTGTATTTTTGACAGGGATCAGTATCAGAATTCTACCGCCCCAACCGAGATCCCTTCACTTTCCGCGATCTGCTCCAGGTCGTCGAACTCGGGCTTGACGCGGTCCACGCCGAAGCCGTGGGAACGCTTGGCCCGCACGGGACCGTAGGGGGTGTTCAGGGTGACGGCCTCCCGCTGAAGGGTGTAGCGCCGGACGCTCTGGCAGCGCACGCCGATGGTGGTGGTGTGCCTGAGCATCAGCCGGGCAAATTCACCCTCCCGTTCGGGCGGGCACAGGCAGCACAGCAGCGTACCGGGGCGGTCCTTCTTCATCTGGATGGACTGGGTCCACACGTCCAGCGCGCCGGCCTGTCGCAGCTGCCGGACGGCGAAGCCGATGGCCTCCCCGGTCATGTCATCCAGGTTGCAGCGCAGCTCCACCGCGCTGTCCGGGACGTCCTGGGTCCGGCCCAGCAGCACCCGCACACAGTTGGCCCAGGGAAAATCCTTGTTGCCCATGCCGTAGCCCACTCCGTCGAGGGTCATGGCGGGCATGTCGCCGAAGTCGCCGGCAAAGTGCCGCAGCAGCGCCGCGCCGGTGGGGGTGCACAACTCCCCGCGGATCGCGCCGCCGTAGATGGGCGCGCCCTCCAGAAGCAACGCCGTGGCCGGGGCCGGCACCGGCAGCACCCCGTGGGCACAGCGCACCTGGCCGCTGCCCACATGCACCGGCGAGACCACCACCCGCTCGGGCGAAATTTCGTGCATCAGGACACAGACCCCCACCACGTCGGCCACCGCGTCCAGGGTGCCCACCTCGTGGAAGTGGATCTGGTCCACCGGATGGCCGTGCACCTTCGATTCCGCCTCGGCGATGCGCCCATAGACCGCCTTCGCGTCGGCCTTTACCGCCTCCGGCAGGTCCAGGCCGTCGATGATGGCATGGATGTCCTTCAGGGAAGCGTGGTGGTGATGGTCGTGGTCATGATGATGGTCGTGGTCATGATGATGGTCGTGGTCATGATGATGGTCGTGGTCGTGATGATGGTCGAGGTCGTGGATATGCCCATGTCCGCCATTCCCGTTCCCCGTATCCTCAGACTGTTCCTCCACCCCATCCACCGTCACGGCCATATGCGTGCCGGTGATGCCGCACTTTTCGGCCTTCCGGCGCTCGAAGCGCACCCCCGGCAGATTCAGGGCGTTCATCCGGGCGACAAAGCCCTCCGGGTCCGGGAGCAGCTCGCTCAGCGCGGCCATCAGCATATCCCCCGCCGCGCCCATGTTGCATTCGATGTAAAGCGTCTTCATGCCTCGTCAATCCCCTTCATTCGGTTGATCCGGTTGGCGAGGTAGCCCGCGCCGAAACCGTTGTCGATGTTTACCACGGATATGCCGCTGGCGCAGGCGTTGAGCATGGACAGCAGCGCCGACAGGCCGCCGAAGCTGGCGCCATAGCCCACGGAGGTGGGCACCGCGATCACGGGACAGTCCACCAGTCCGCCGACCACGCTGGCCAGCGCGCCCTCCATACCCGCCACAGCCACCACCGCCCGGGCCGACTGCAGCTCGTCCAGGTGGGAAAGCAGCCGGTGCAGGCCGGCCACGCCCACGTCGTACAGGCGGGTGACCCGGCTGCCCAGGGTCTCGGCGGTCAGTGCCGCCTCCTCGCACACGGGCAGGTCGCTGGTGCCGCCGGAGGCCACCACCACGCTGCCCACCAGGGTGCGCTCCACCCGCTTGACCACGCCCACCCGGGCCAGGGGATCGTAGAACAGGGGCACGGCCTTTTCCACCCGGGCCGCCTTATCCCCGTCCATGCGGGTGATCAATATGTTCTCGCCCCCCGCCGCCACCATGTGGCTGGCGATGGCGACGATCTGCTCCGCGGTCTTGCCCGCGCCGTAGATCACCTCGCCGGTGCCGTTGCGCAGGCCCCGGTGGTGGTCGATCTTGGCGTAGCCGATGTCCTCATAGGGGGCCTGGGCCAGCAGCTTCAGCGCCGCTTCCGGGGCCATGCGCCCCGCCTGTACGTCCCGCAGGGCTTCCAGCATCCGTTCTCTATCCATAGCTTCACCTGTCCTTCAAATCCAGCATGATCGTGTCAAACCAGGGCGCGAGGGCCTTTCGGATCTCATCGCGCCGAACGATGGCGTCCGCCATCTGCGCCGCGGGCAGCTGCAGGCGGGCCGCGCCGTGAAACAGGCGCACCCGGAAGTCCGCAAAGCCCAGATTGAACAGCGCCATCTCCGCGCCTTCCACCCGGGCGAGGTCCTCGCCGGTGATGGGTGTGCCCGTGGGAATTCGGGTGGCCAGGCAGGCATAGGCGGGCTTGTCCCAGGTGAACAGACCGGCCTGACGGGAATATGCCCGTACCTGGGCCTTCGTGATGCCGCACAGCCGCAGCGGCGAGAGCACCGCCAGCTCTTCAAGCGCCCGCATGCCCGGGCGGTCACCGGCGTCGTCGGAAGCGTTGGTGCCGTCCATGACGGCGTCGTAGCCCTTGGCCCGGGCTGCCGCAAGCAGGGCGGTGAATATCGCCTGCTTGCAATAATAGCAGCGGTTCGCCGGGTTGGCGCGCACCGCCTCCACCGCCAGCACGTCCAGCGGCACCACGTTCAGCGGCACCTTCAGCTGTGCCGCCATCCGTGCCGCGTCCCGGCGCTCGAACTCCGGCTGGAAGGCCGATTGGGCGTAAAAGGGCTCCACATCGCAATCGCAGGCCCGGGCCGCGTACAGCAGGTAGGCGCTGTCCACCCCGCCGGAAAAGGCCAGCGCCAGTCGGGGATGGGCGTCGAAAAAGTCTTTCAGGGGTTTGGGCACCGCTTTCAATTGAATCATGCTTTTCCTCCGGGAAATTCTGATTTGTCGCGGGCTTGCGCCCGTTTGAAGGGGGACAGGTCCCCCTTCAATACATCCTCCTCAGATTTGCCTGAAATCGCAGGCGATTTCCGGGCGGCAAATCTGCAAGGAAGCCTTTTTTGCTCTGGTC
>JAFWEL010000135.1 GCA_017512905.1 Clostridia bacterium | reverse complement strand
ATCTGCAAGGAAGCCTTTTTTGCTCTGGTCGACAGGCTCCCTGCCGCAAAAAAGGCCCCGCCCGCGGCGTACACGCCGCCGCGTACGATTAAAGATCGGGGCGCTACCGCCCCCGATACCCCCGGTAAGTTAGCCAAAAGGGAGTTCGTCATCAGCTCGATAAATCAGAATATGCCTGTCTCCCAGAATCCAAACCTATCAAATAAAAATGTTAAATATTTCAATCTCTCCAACCATCGCTCTCTCCCAACCGTCCTCTGTGTGTTATAACAATCGCCCGCGTATCCAAGCGCGGGGAATGGCGTCATTCGTCAATTGGAGCGTGTTTTTGTGAACGACCGGGAATACATGGCGCGGGTGCGCGCAATGGAGGGCAGGCTGTACCGGGTGGCCCAGGCCATACTGTGGCGGGAAGCCGACAGTGTGGACGCGGTGCAGGAGGCGGTGCTTCAGGGCTGGATGAAGAAGGCCTCGCTGAAGGACCCGGAGCGCTTCGAGGCCTGGCTGACGCGGATACTGGTCAACCAGTGCCGGGACATGCTGCGGCGCAGGAAGCGGGAGGACGCGGCGGAGCTCGCTGACATCCCCTCGGAGGACCGGCTGTGCGAGGATTTGCAGCTGCGCATGGCCCTGAAGCGCCTGCCGGAGAAGTACCGCCTGCCGCTGCTGCTGCACCACATGGAGGGCTGGCCCGTACAGGATGTGGCGCGGATGCTGAACATCCCCGCGGGGCTGGCAAAGTCGCGCTTGTATCAGGCTCGAAGGGCCCTGCGCGCCTTGCTGGACGGAGGTGACGAAAAATGAGGAGACAGGAATATTTGGAGCACCTCGACCGGGCGTTTACAAAGACGCCTCCCGAACTGAACGCTTCTGTTGAAGAGGCATTCCGGAGAGGAGAAGAAGCCATGAAGCAGAGACACAAGATCATGACGGCCCTGTCCGTCGCGGCAGCGGTTGCCGTGCTGTGCGCCGCGCTGGCGCTGGCGGCGGGCAGGATGATTGCCCCGAAGCCCGACACCGTGGCGGCGAGGGGCAGCGCGACCTCTAAGCCGGGCAGGGCGCTATTGAGCGACAGACAAGCGCCGACGTCCGAACTGCCCCCTGGATCCACGCCTGAGCTGACTCCCGAACCGACGCCCCAGCCTGTGGCTACGGATGCCCTTGAGCTGGTCTATACCCAGCCAAATTCAAATTATTATCACGTTGTGCCGGATTGCTCCGGCATGGTAGATGCCGTGGCCTGGACGCTGGAATCCGCCGTCAGCGTGGGCAAGCAGCCCTGCCCGATCTGCATGGGCGGCGAGATGGAGAGCGAAGAAGCCGCGCCGGAAAGCGAGGAATCGCCGGCAGCCATGGGTCGATTTACCCCGGTGCCTACGGCGGAGCCGGAGGAGTATGGCATGGTAGGAGGCGAAGTTTACGATGACAGTCGCATGGACGTCTATTACGCGACCATAGAAGGCGCATACTACCACGAGGATCCCCATTGCAGCGGCATGAAAGGTGCGCTGCCCTGGACCTTCGAAGCCCTGTGGTATAAAAATGAACAGGCCGTGCGGACCGGGAACGTTGGGTATAAAGTCAAGCGGCCCTGCCCGGTATGCACGGAATGGGACCTGCCGGTGGTCAATGTCTACGCGACGGCGAAGGGAAAATACTATCACATTGATAAAAACTGCTCCGGCATGAGAAACGCCACGCGCTATTACACCTCTGAATCGGCGGAGGAGGCGGGCAAGACCCACTGCCCGGTGTGCCTGCCCGATGACGACAACCTCTGCTGTGCTACACTGGAAGGTCAGTATTACCATCGCGAGCTGGAATGCATGGGCATGAGGAACGCCCGGATCTGCCTGGAAACGTCGGCACAGCGCCAGGGAAAGACGCCTTGCCCGGTGTGCTGGAAGTAGGGAAGGGGTACCGTGCCGCCGGCAAGGCAAAAACATGGACCCTGATTGAGAAGCAGATCAAGACGCCACAGGATTGTCTATATTTGGGTTGAAAATAGTATCATAATTTTATCCTTCAATGACCGCAGGGGCGCCGAAACGGCGCCCCTGGCGTTGCTTGAAAGGTCTCTTACCCCAGATACGCGGCCAGCTGCGCGTTGGCGGCGTCCAGGTAGGTCTGCATGCCGGCGGCGTCCAGCGCGGCCAGGAAGTCAGGCAGGGTGGTCTCGGGGTCCAGCGCGCCGGCGTCCAGGGCAAGGGCGTACTGGGCGGCGACGGTGCCCAGGGCGGCCATCTCGTTGGCGACCTCGGCGTTGTCGAACACGTAGCCCAGGGCGGGGATGGCCTTGGCTCCGGCGTAGTATGCCTTGAAGCTCTCCCGGAAGCCCGCGCCCTCGGCGGCGGTGTCGGGCAGTATGGTCACGTTGCCCATGCCGTTGGTCCAGGGGCTGTAGTTGGCGCGCTCGTCGGTGAACTCCACCAGGCCGTCGGCGTTCAGGTTGTAGTGGATGCCCTCCACGCCGTAGTTCAGCAGGGTCATCAGGGTCGGGTCGCTGTTCAGCAGGGCCAGGAACTTGAAGCTCTCGACCGGATGCTCGCTGGCGGTGGAGATGGCGACCATCGCGCCCTGGGAGGCGGTGGTGTCCACATAGGGGTCGGTGCAGGGCACGAAGGCGACCTCGATGCCCCGGTCCAGCACGTCGGCGCTGTACTCATAGCCGAAGGCGTAGCTCTGGGTGCCGATCAGGTATTCGCCGGTCTTCTGGGTGTTGGTGCGGGTGTCGTTGCTGGTCTCGGCCACGGCCAGGGAGGGATCGACGTAGCCGGCCTCATAGTACTCGCGCATCTTGTCCACGAACTTGCGGTATTCGTCGGTGGCGAACTTGTTCAGGATCACGTTGCCCTCGGGGCCCTCAGCGGAGACGTCGTCCTGGTTGAGGTACAGGCTCAGCAGGTTGGTGCTCCCGGAATCGCCGGCCACGATGATGGAGCCGGTGACCATGCGCTCCAGCACCATGGGCTCCACCAGGAAGGGATAGAAGGCATCGCCCTTCAGTTCCTTGGCCTTGGCGAACAGCTCGCCAAAGTCGTAGAAGCTCATGGCCTTGAAGTCGTCCAGGGTGTAGCCCAGCTCGTTCAGCAGGGTGACGTTCACGTCCCAGGTGTTCTGGGTGGCGGTGTCTTTGAAGCCGTTCACGGCGTAGATGCCCATGCCCTCGGCCCCCTCGATGGTGGCGGCCTGCATCAGGCTCTCGGGGATGGCAGCGACCAGGTCCGCGCCGTACTCGGCGATCAGGTCGTCCAGCTTCACGAAGTAGCCGTTCTTGGCGTAGGTGTTGTATTCGTCCGCGCTCCAGGAGCAGGTGAACACCATGTCGATGCCGGTGTCGCCTGACAGCAGGGCGTTGGTGGCCTTGTCGTCGAAGTCGCCCCAGGTGCCCCAGACGACCTCCAGCTTCGCGCCGACCTTGTCGGCGATATACGCGTTGACGGCTTCCAGCACCGCGGAGTCGTCGGTGACGTTGCTGCCGTGGAACATGATGGTGATGGTGGGCAGCTCCTCCGCCAGCGCGAAGCTCATGGCGGTGAGCAGCAGGGCGAGCGCGAGAACGATGCTAAGAATTTTCTTCATGGGAATGTCCTCCTTCTATTTGCAGGCGGCATGCCGCCGTGCGATTCATAAATTATCCTTTCACTGAGCCCACCGTCAGTCCCGCGACGACATAGCGCTGGAAGAAGGGGTAGGCGCAGGCGATGGGGACGACGATGAACACCACCAGGGCCATCTTCAGGGACTGGCTGGGCAGGTTTCGGGCGGCCTGGGCGGCGTCCGCGCCCAGCATGGCGCTGTTCTTGGCCAGGAAGTCGGCATTGCGCTGCATCCGCATCAGCAGGTATTGCAGCGGAATCACGTTCATGTTCTTGGTGATGTACAAAAGGGACAGGAACCACTCGTTCCAGAAGGCCAGCGCGTTCAACAGCGCGATGGTGGCGATGCCAGGCTTGACCACCGGCAGCACGATTTGCAACAGCGTGCGGTATTCGCCGGCTCCGTCGATGGTGGAGGCCTCGATCAGCTCCCGGGGCACCGTGGTCTGGAAGAAGGTGCGCATCACGATGACGTTGAACGGGGAAAACAGCAGAGGCACGATCAGCGCGGCGTAGTTATCGCTCAGTCCCAGCAGCGTCTTGCACACCACGAAGGTGGGCACCAGGCCGCCGCCGAAGATCATCGTGAAGAAGCTCAGGAAGTTAAAGAAGTTCCGGTATTTGAAATCCTTTCGGTACAGTGGGTAGCTGTAGAGCACGCAGATGGCCACCGATAATACCGTGCCGACCACGGTGATCAGGAAGGAGTTGAAGTAGCTTCGCCACAGCGCGTCCCCCAGCTGGAATACGTAGCTGTAGGCCTGGGTGGACCATGACAGCGGCATGAAGGAATAGCCGATCTGCCGGATGCTGTCCTCGGAGGTGAAGGAGATGATGATGACGAACAGGAAGGGCACGATGCAGGCCAGCGCGAACAGGCCGAGCACGATGTGGAACAGCGCCTGCGCGCCGGGGCCGAAGGCGTTCAGCGCAACCTGGTTCTTTTGCTGCTTGTTCATAACTTTACCCCCTTCATTCTTCATTCCTCATTAAAACAGCGAGCTTTCCGCGTCGATCCTTCTCACCACGCCATTCGTGATGACGATGCAGACGCATCCCACCACGCTCTGCAGCAGTCCCGCCGCGGCGCTCATGCCCAGGTTGTGGGTGTTGGCGTAGGTGTTGTAGACGTAGGTGTCGATGACCTGGGTGACCGGGTACAGGGGCCCGGAGTTTTGGGGCACGTTGTAGAACAGGCCGAAGTCGGCGTTGAAGATCTTGCCCACCGACATGATGAGAAGGATCACGATCATGGGCCGTATGCCCGGCAGGGTCACGTGCCAAACCTGCTGCCGCTTGGTGGCCCCGTCCACGGCGGCGGCCTCGTACAGCGTGGTGTCGATGCCGGTGATGGCCGCCAGGTACAGCACACTGGAGTAGCCCACGTTTTTCCACAGATTGGAGATGGTCAGGATCAGCGGCCACCAGGTGGTGGTCATGTAGAACTGGGTGGGCTTCAGGCCCAGGGATTTTTGTATGGAAGGGATCATGCCGCTGGTGGGGTCCAGGAAGGCCAGCACGAAGTAGCTCGCCACCACCCAGGACAGGAAGTAGGGGAAGAACATCATCGTCTGGTAGGCCTTGGCGGCGAAGCGGTTTTTCAGCTCTGACATCATCACTGCCAGCGTCACCGCCAGCACCAGCACCAGCACGATCCAGACCCCGTTGTAGAGCAGTGTGTTGCGGATCATCGTGACGGTGGCAGGGCTCTTCAGGAACGCGAAGTTTTTCAGGCCCACCCACTTCGACTTCATCAGGTTGTTCCAGAAGGTGTTGGGCTTCTGGGCCTTGTAATCCTTGAAGGCGATCACCACGCCCAGCATCGGCAGGTACCGGATCAGCAGCAGCCAGATCGCGCCGGGCAGCACCATCGTAATGAGCCAGAAATCCTTCCAGCTCCACCTGCGCATCGGTTTGACCTTCATGACTGTCGCCTCGCTTTCCCGATTGCTAATGCAATTATAACAAAGCCGGCGCATAATTGCACCGGCTCTGCTTGGCTTATTTTGCCTCTGGTTGGCGTGTTTCCGCGTCGCACGACCAACCGTTGGCATTTATGGAAATGGAGGGTACTGCTTATCCCATACCCGCGTTTTCGGCGGGAATTTGGATGGACGGGCCCTTATTTGGACTGTTCAAACAGCCAGTCCCTGACGGCCTCCAGCTTGTAAGCGTAATCGAAGGAGGTCATGTGCTCACCCGCGGCGCTGTTTCCGGAAGTGCCGTCGGCGGTGGTGGAGCCCAGCGTGAAGGTGACGAAGTTGGCGCTGTTGCCCTCGGCCAGCATATTGGCGACCGCGGCATTCTGGGTGTCGGCGTCATACTGGGCGCTCCATTCGCTGTAGCTGTAGGCCGCGCCGTCGGCTTCAAAGACCTCGATCAATCCGGCCTGGCCGGCGGAGGCCTTCGGGTCGCCCGCGGCGACGATGTAGAAGAAGCTGTCGTCCTCCAGCGCGCCGAGTATGCTGTTGTCCCACTGGCTGCCCACGAACAGGGACGCGGCGAACAGGTCGGGATAGGTGACATTCAGGTAGAAGGAGGTCATGCCGCCCATGGACTGGCCCGTGGTGTACAGGCGGTTTGGGTCGATGCTGTAGGTTTCCGTCAGGCGCTCGATCAGCCGCACGGCCACCTCGATCTGTTCGGAATGGTTGAAGTCATCATCGACGACGGTCTCGGTGAACACCGGCACCACCACGAAGGCGGGGTGCTTGGCCTGCTCGGCCTCCGTCGCCCAGATCAGGCTGCCCCAGCCCTGGGTCAGCACATCATCGGCGTCCCGGCCCACTACGCTGGAATCGGGGATGAACTGGATCAGGGGATAGCTTTGGGACTCATCATAGTTCTCCGGGACGTACAGCTGGTATTGCAGGATCGTGCCCGTCTCGGCGTCCTCGTAGGTCAGCAGCTGGAACTTCGGCGCGACCTCCGCGATCATCGCCTGGAGCTCGGCGTCGGAGGACTTGTCCGCCTGACCGCCGCCGCCCATCCGGCCGCCGCCCCTGCCGTCGCGGGGCCCGCCGCCGTTCTCCGCGAGGGACGCCATGCCCATCGCCGCCATTACCATTGCCAACAAAATGCAAAACAAACGCTTCATATCCGTTACCTCCTTTTGGCACCTCTGAAAACGCTCATCACCGGCGGGCAGTTGAATTTCAGTCATCTTCGGTTTGCAAAAACCTTGACTGCCCGCCAGGCAGCCTGCGTCTTTTGCAAGCCAAATCTGACTGTCATTCATCTCGCCGGCCGTCGCGTTCGTTTTCAGGGCTGCCCTGTCGCGGTATCCGGACTTACGCTGAACGCTGCACGATACCTTTTTTATTGCAGTTCCCTGCTTCAAGGCGTATTATAGTCGGCCATCCTTAAATGAAGCTAAAGGGCGGACGGGTCGACGGCGATCTATTCCGGCCGGACGCCGATCATGATGTGGTGGTCGTCGTCGACGCGGGTGGGGATGACCTGCAGGCAATAGGGCCTGGGCGTACCGCCGCTCATGCGATGGTAGGTCAATACGGTGACGGGGTCATGCCCCTCCGGGGCGGTGAGCCTGCCCCTTCGCAGCGCCTCCCGGATCCGGCCGGCATCTTCATCGGAAACGCCGCCCAGCAGGTTGACGGGGGCGTCGCGGAAGAAGTCGGTGCCGCCGGGGCGGATCTCGAGGCCGCCCCGGGAGCCAGTGTGGAACTCCAGGTAGCAATCGTTGTGCGTGTCGATGTAGTAGACGTGCTCATAGTTGCTGCTCAGGGCCCCGGAAAGGCTCAGACGCTTGCGAACCTCGGGGGTGATCTCGGCGCTCTCCTTGCCGCGCTCCACCAGGAAGCGCTCAAACTCCGCCGCGGGCACGGGCTTCGAGAAGTAATAGCCCTGTACGTAGTCGCAGCCCAGCGCCTTCAGTGCCAGCAGCTGCTCCTCGGTCTCCACGCCCTCGGCCACCACGGGCACCCGCAGGTAATCGGCGATGTCGATGATCAGCTCGATCATGCGCACGTCCCGCCTCTCCCCGAAGGCGCTGCGCACGAAGGACATATCCAGCTTCAGCGCGTCGATGGGCAGCTTGGTCAGCATGCCCAGGGAGGAATAGCCGGTGCCGAAGTCGTCCATCTCGATGCGGAAGCCCATGCCCATGCCCCGCAGCTCCCGGGCGGTGGAGAGCACCTGGTCGGATTCGCCGGTATAGGCGGATTCGGTGATCTCCAGCATGAAGTCCTCGGTGCCCAGGCGGTGTGCGCTCAGTATCTCGTTGAAGATGCTCTTCAGGTTCGGGTTCAGCATGTCGATGCGGGAGACGTTTACCGACACGGGCACGGCGAAGCCGAATTTGTCCTTCCATTCGCGGATGCGGGCGGCCGCCTCGCGCCAGACAAAGCGGTCCAGCTCCAGGATCATGCCGCTTTCCTCCAGCAGCGGTATGAACACCGCGGGGCAGATCATGCCCAGCTCGGGGTGATCCCAGCGCACCAGCGCCTCGGCGCTGGACAGCACCGGCTTGTCGGGCCGGATGTCAAACTTGGGCTGGAAGTACACCTTGAAGCGGCGGCTTTCGATGGAGCTGTTGAAGTCCTCCAGCAGCCGGTCGCGGAACAGCGCGGCCTCGTGCATTGCGGCATCGTACACGCCGATAGCCTTCGACTGGCCGCCCTTCACCGCGTCGGCGGCCATTTTGGCCCGATCGAAGCGGCGCTCGATATCCAGCGTCTTGTCCACCTGGGAATAGACGCCCATGCGCAGGCGGACCCGGTCGGCGGCACTCTTATCCACGGCCACGTCGGCTGCCAGCTGTTCCATCAGGGGGGCATAGTCCTCGCAGAAGGGACAGTACAGCAGGAAGGTATCCGCGCCCTGGCGGCAGCCCACGCCGCCCACCTTGCGGGCCGCGAGGCGGATGCGCTCGCCGATCTTGCGCAGGATCTCGTCAGCGTAGCTCTTGCCGTAGCGCTCGTTGAGCATGTGGAACTGGTTGATGTCCACCACCACGGCGTCCATGGCCATATCGGGATAGTGCTGGTCGTAGAGGTTGACATAGCGCAGGAAGTAGTCGATGTTGTACAGCCTGGTCAGGCCGTCGCGCTCGGTGGACTTGATGGTCTCGCGGCTCTCGGACAGCTCGATGCAGCGGTCCACGCGGGCCTTGACGATCTCCCAGGCGGGGTAGGGCTTGGGGATGAAGTCCACCGCGCCGATCTTCAGGCACTCCAGTTCGGCGTCCTGGTCGGCGGTGAGCACGATGATGGGCAGCTGGCGCAGGTCCCTGTCCTCCTTGATGGCCTTGAGCACCTCCAGACCGTTCATCCGGGGCATCTGCAAATCCAGCAGCATCAGCGCCAGGTCGCTGCGGTGGGAATCCACCAGGTGCATCGCCTCGATGCCGTCCTCGGCGTACAGCACGTCGTAATCCGTCTCGATCACGTTGCCCAGCATCATGCGGTTGACGGCGTCGTCCTCCGCCACCAGCACCTTTTTGCGGACGTTGAGGATGGAAGCCTCCTCGGCGGGCTTTTCCTCCTCGGGGTTTTCATCCCGGGATATGGAGCCCAGGCCCTTGAGCAGCTGCTTTTCCTCATACATCAGCGCGTCGGCTCGCTCGAACACCTGGTGGAAGCTGACGTCCTCGCCGGCCACGAAGCCGGACAGGCCGCCGGAAACCACCACGCCCCCGGTGGAGATGTGGCTCACGGACTGGTCGTGCAGGACCTTCATCAGCTCCTTGCGCACGGCGTAATCCCGGTCCGTGAGGATGACCACGAACTCGTCTCCGCCGGTGCGGTAGACCGGGCTGTGCTTGAAGATCTCGCAGATCAGCCTGGAGGCCTTGCAGATGTATTCGTCGCCGGCCTTGTGGCCCAGAGTGTCGTTGATCTTCTTCAGGCCGTTGACGTCGCAGACCGCGATGGCAAATTCCCTGACGACACCGCCGGCGATGGCTGCGTCGATGTCCCGCTCCTTTTTCAGGAAGGCGTGCTTGCTCTTCACACCGGTCATCGGGTCGATGTTGGCGGCCTGCTCGCTCTCGTTGGCGCGCTTGCTCAGGTAGGCGTGGTTGGAGAACATCATCGCCACGGCGATGGAGAACATGATGATGGCCATCAGCAGTGTGCGGGTGTTCTGCGCGTCCAGCCAGTCAGCCTGCTGGACGATGTAGGCTTCGTCCGCCATGCGGGAGGCGTCGCCGATCTCGGCGTAATAGGTCTTGATGCTGGCCATCATCTGGTCGTTGGCGACGATCATCGACTGCCGCATCCAGATCAGGCTGATCAGCAACACCAGCGACAGCAGCGCGATCCACACGACGACGGAATTGCCGAAGCGCTTCTCCCTGTCGTTGCGCAGGATGGCGCGGAAGAACAGGAAGCCCAGCACGCTCCACACCACGAACAGGAAGTAGGTCTCGCGCTCCATGGAGCCGTAGGAGACCAGGTTCGGCAGCAGGATGTACAGCCCGAAGGCGATCATCAGCCCCAGGCCGGTGAGGCCGGTCCACCTTTCGATCCTGTCCCTGCGGCTGTTCGCCGTCTTGAAGGCCGCGGCGGAGACGAAGCCGTAGATCAGCGTCGCGCCGATGGTGGTGACGTCCACGATCCAGCCGATGGCGGTGCGCCCCACAAAGGGAACCACCGCCGACACGGCGGCGATCAGCTTCATGGCGTTGGCGGGAATGCCGCGGTCGTTGAGCTCGGCGATCCGCTTGGGCAGTATGCCGTCCAGGGCCTGGGCGTAGAACAGGCGGCTGAGGCAGGTGGTGTTGCCGATGAGGCTGGTCAGGATCAGCGCCATCAGCGAAGCCATCAGCAGCCACACGCCTCCTTCGCCCAGATAATGGTGGGCGGCGTAGAAGGCGGGCAGCGCCTCGATGCCCGACAGGTTGCCCCGATCCCGGATGTATTCCAGCCACGAGCCGTAGCGGTCGGGATAGGCGGTGACGGAGAGCAGCGTGACGAAGGCGTACAGCAGACCCGTGGCGATCAGGGCGGCGACCATCACCCGGAAGATCTTCCGGTGGGGGAAGGCGAATTCCTCCGTGCGATGGGAGATGCTCTCAAAGCCGATGAAGGCCCACGGGGTGATGACCGCGATCTTCACGATCTGGCTCAAGGCGCTGGCGTCGGGGATGTACTGGGGCTGCATGGGCAGCTTCAGGCCCAGCATCGCCGCCGCGAACACGCCAGCGATGCCGGCGAAGAACAGGCAGGCCAGGCCGGTCATCAGGGCGATGGTCAGCTTGTGGTCGCGCATGCACAGCAGCGCCGTGGCCAGGATCACCGCGATGGTGACCAGGGTCTCCCCGAAGTAGACGTCGTAGCCGAAGATGGTGTACATCTTCCCGATCTGCAGCACACCCCCCAGGAAATACCGCGTAAACAAGGGTATCGACGTGGCGTTGGCCCATAGCACGGCCAGGTACGTCAGCGTCAGGAACCATCCGGTCAGGAAGCCGTGGTCATAGCCGAACACCTCCCGGCTGAAGGTGTACGCGCCGCCGGCGTCCGGGTAGATTTGCATCATGTAGGCGTAGTTCCGGGCGACGATCAGCATGATCAGCGTGCCCAGGACGATGCCCAGCACACTGCCCATCGGGCCGGCCTGCCCCAGGTAGTTGTTGGCCGTGACCACCAGCGAGCCCCAGCCCACCGCCGTGCCCAGCGCAAAGGCCCAGGCGTTGAAGGGCGACAGCCGGCCGCCCAGCTTCGTCTGCGTATTTGAATCCATAGGTATACCTCTTCTACAGGAACGATCTGGTAATAGATTAATAAATCTTTCTAATGATATTGTAACATGGTTTGAGAGATGTTGTCTATACGTTTCCTGGCTCTTGATGAGAAAAATTCTGATTTGTCACGTTGCGATTAAGGGATTTGAACCACCCCCTAAAACCTGATCCCTGAATTCTGATGAATTGACAATGCATTTGCGCGGATGTTATAATGTGGTATATATGATGTGTCAATGCGTATTTCATGTTTAACATGATTGCCGGCAGAGCGTCCGGTTACCGCGGTGCATGGCGCTTCAACCAGGAAGTGAACGCGGCCATCTGCTGCCGCATAAGGTGCGCGCATCTCCCGGCAGATCGGAATCACCACGTGGTCCATGCTGTGGGCACGGGGTGTACCCTGACTGATTCGAAGATGCGCAAGGCACCGGAGCGATGCAGGCGCCATCAGCATGCGTTATTTGGGAATACACTCTAGGGGAGAGAAAACCATGAAAAAGACCTGGGTCATCGTCGTCAATGTGGTGCTGATCGCTGCTATACTGGGCTTTGTGGCCTTCTATGCCAGTTACGAGGGAAAAAACTACTATCGCCAGCAGATGGAGGCCTTCGAAGCTGCCTCGGAGGCTATGGAGCGGGTTACCGAGGTTTACCTGATCGGCGAGCAGCAGATCTGCGATGTCTGGGCGCGCTATATCAACAACCAGCTGCTCACCATCGAGGAGGCGACGGATTTCATACGCAGCTCCCACGTCATGCGGGAGGCCTCGGCCCACATACTGTACGCGGACACGCTGGCGGGTCTCTCCACCCGACCGCGTATTGACGACGACACTCAGTACGACGTCTCCTACGAGCGCCTGGAGCTGTTGGACGACACCGATTGGATTAAGGGGGTGGGGGAGTCCGTCAACGTCACCCGGGCCTATACCAACCCGATGAATGGAGAGCAGTCGCTGGCCTTCTGCAACCGGATCGTGCTGCGGGAGGCAGACGGTCTTCAGCGGGAGGCACTGCTGCTGCGGGTGCTTCCCGTCAGCGGACTGGAGCAGAAGTGGGCCTTTCCCAGCGAAAGCTACCGGGACGCAGAATTTTCCATCATCGATACCAGGGGGAATTACATCATACAGAGCGATGCTTTCAAAAATTCAAGCTTCTTTGAATTCTACAAGGCCTGCAATCCGGAGGCCCGGGACAGCCAGGCGCTGTTTGAAAGGATCATCTCCGGCAAGGGCACGTTTACGATGCTGGATGCCCGGAAACAGGAGTGCGCAATCGTCTATACGCCCATTGAGCCCACCGGTGGCTGGGTGCTGCTCGGCTATAATCCGACGGCGGAGTTCCGAACGGTGAACGGGAACTGGCTGTTAATCGGCATCATCTCGGCGGCGCTGCTGCTGCTGTTTATAATCGACCTGTCCTACATGCAGTATCTCACTCACCGGTTCCAGATCGCCGCACAGGAGGCCGCCTCCGCCAGCAAGGCCAAGACCGACTTCCTGTCCACCATGTCCCACGACATTCGCACGCCGATGAACGCCATCATCGGCCTGACGACCCTCACCGAGCGCAACCTGGGCGACCGGGAGGGGGTGCGGGAGAACCTGCGCAAGATCTCCCTGGCCAGCAATCACCTGCTGACGCTGATCAACGACATCCTGGACATCTCCAAGGTGGAGAGCGGCAAGCTCAATCTCAGCCCGGTGACCTTCTCCATCGTGGAAACGGTGGAGAACCTGGTGAACCTGTCCCAGCCCATGATCCGGGAAAAGAACATCGATTTCTGCTTCCATGTCAGCCGCATGGATGTGGAATACCTTCATGCGGACCAGCTTCGGCTGAACCAGATTTACATCAACCTGCTCTCCAACGCCATCAAGTATACCGAGCCGGGGGGCAGGGTCAGCGTGGACCTGAATGAAACGCCCAGCGATGTTCCTGGCTGCGTAAGGCTGACCTATATCGTCAGCGATACGGGCATCGGCATGACGCCGGAGTTCATGGCGAGGATGTACCAGCCCTTCTCCCGTCAGACGGACAGTCGGGTCAACAGCATACAGGGCACCGGCCTGGGCCTGGCCATCACCAGGCAGATGGTGGAGCTGATGAACGGCACCATTGAATGCCGCAGCGTCGTAGGGGAGGGTACCACCTTTACCGTCGCCATCGATATCGCCGTGGCCCAGAGGCAGCGGGAGGATATGAAGCTGGAGCCCATGGACGTGCTGATCGTGGACGACGACGTGATCCTTCTGGACACGGCGATGGATACCCTCCGGTCGTTGGGCGTGACCCCGGAGCGCGCGGTCGACGGCCTGGAGGCGCTGGGCATGATCGTTCGCAGGCACGAGCAGGGCCGGGACTACAGCGTGGTCATCGTCGATTGGAAGATGCCGGACATGGACGGCGTGGAGACGGTGCGGCGCATCCGCGCGGAGGTGGACGCCCGTATCCCGATCCTGCTGGTGTCGGCCTACGACCGGTCTGACATCGAGGATGCCGCCCGGGCGGCCGGCGCGGACGGGTTTATCAGCAAGCCCCTGTTCCGCTCCACGCTGTACGACAAGATCAACGAGCTGTTGGGCAAGGAGGCCACATCCGCCGAGCCGGAGGATGATTATTCTGACCTGGCGGGCATGCGCATACTGGTGGCTGAGGATAACGACGTGAACTGGGAGATCATATCGGCCATGCTGGGCATGTTTGGCATTGAGACGGACCGGGCAGAAAATGGTCGCGTCTGCGTGGAAAGGATGTGCGACGCGGCGGAAGACAGCTATGCGCTGATCTTTATGGATGTGCAGATGCCGGAGATGAACGGCCTGGACGCCACGCGAAGCATACGCGCTTTGGACGATCCCTGGGCCAGGTCCATTCCCATCATCGCCATGACGGCGGACGCCTTCTCGGAGAATGTGTCCGCGTGTCTGGAGGCGGGCATGAACGGCCACATCGCCAAGCCGGTGGACCTGAAGCTGGTCATCAAGGAGATCAGAAGGGTCAGGGGCGGAAGACGGTAAAAAAGGCTCAGGGGGCAAAGCTCCCGGACAAGGTATTCCGCGCGTCTATGGTTTTAAAAGGTTCTTCACGAAAAGCTGGAAAACGTGAAGGACCTTTTAATATGGCATTTTTCTGGGATCTGTGGTATAGTTAAGGGGAAAGGAAGTGGATACAACCATGAAAAAACTGATCGCGATACTGTTGCTGCTGTTCATGGCGCTGCCCGCATACGCCGAAATCACCGCGCAGCCCATGGAGATTTCCGATTCCGAGCCTCTGAAAATTGACGCCTTGACCGACGCGCGCAATGAGGTATGGAACGCCTATTGCAATGCCATGCTCAAGGATTCCACTCTCATAAAGGAAATCAACGACAGCGCCATGACCTTCGGCGAGGCGACCATGCGCTACAACGTGAAGGTGATCGGCGACAGGCCGGAAAACGGCTATCCCCTGTACATCGCCATGCACGGCGGCGGAGCGGACGAGGATCCGGAGGGCAACGACGATCAGTGGGCCCAGATGCAGGAGTACTATTCCGCGGCGCTGGAGTGCGGCGTCTATGTGGCGGTGCGGGGTGTGCGGGATACCTGGGACACCCACTTCAACCCGGAATCCTATCCGCTGTACGACCGGCTGATCCGATACATGACCCTCTCGGACGAGGTCGACCCCAACCGGGTCTATCTGGAGGGCTTCTCCGCCGGCGGCGACGGCGTCTACGCGATTGCCGCGCGCATGCCGGACCGCTTTGCCGCTGTCAACATGTCCTCGGGCCATCCCAACGGCATATCCATGGTGAACCTGTACAACCTCCCCATACAGCTCCAGGCGGGGGAATTTGACGATATGTATGATCGCAACACGGTCACCGCCGAGTACGGATTGAAGTTGGACGCCCTGCAGGCGGAAAACGGCGGATACGAGCACAGGACGCTGATTCACTATGACTGCGGCCACAACTATGACGATTTCCAGCCCAACCCCATCCCGGTAATGAGCAACGTCGCCGCCTGGCTGGAGGCGGGGGACCGGACCCACGAGGACGTCGATTCCTTCCCCCCGGATTACATGGACCAATATACCCGGGACGCCCTGCCCTCGACTCTTATATGGGACCTGTCCACTCGGGCCGACAGCCGCCAGACGGAGACGTTCTATTACATGACCGCGCCCTATACCACCAACCAGGGCGCCGTCAGGGTGGTCAACGAGGGGGATAATTACTTCTCCATTGACACGCAGGATGTCAACGGCGATTTCGGCATGCTGCTCAACGAGCGCATGGTGGATTTCTCCCGGCCCGTGACCTTCAACGTCGACGGCAAGGAGACCACCCTGACCCTCATGCCGGACAAGACACTGCTGACCCGGACGACCCAGGACCGGGGCGACCCGGAATATCAGTTTGAGGCCGGTGTGACGTTTCATGTGAGTTTCTGAATGGGCATCCCGTGAAGTGGGATGTGGATACAGGAATACGCTCTGGAATTGTTCAGTCATAAAAATTCTGATTTATCGAGCAGAGCTCGACAAATCAGAATTTGCCTGCGACCGGACAACAACTCTATTGAAAAACCCGCTCTCCCGATCCGCCCTATTTCATAAACCCGGCGCACTGGGGCAGCTTTTTCAGCTCCTCGGCCACGAGGCCGGCGATCACCTGTGCGCCGTGGGCGTTGAAGTGACTGCGGTCGTCGTGGCCCTCCGGGAAGTCCGGGTGCTCGCCCGGCGCGAGACGCACGAACAGCTCGGCGGTCTTCTGCTCGCCCAGCGATTTGTACAGCTCCCGGCTGTCGGCCTTCAGGTCGCACAGCGGGAGCTGCTTCTCTGCGGCGAGCAGGCGGATGGCCCGGGGGTATTCGCCGTGGGTGTAGAACAGGCTGCCGTCCCCGCCGAAGAACCGGCGGCATACGGGCGTGATCAGCACGGGCTGCGCGCCCCTGGACAGGGCGAAGTCGCAGTAGCGCCAGAGCTCCTCCGGGAAGGTGGTGTCCGGATCGGTGTGGCGCTCGTCGTCCTTTTCGTCGTTGTGGCCGAACTGGATCAGCAGCAGGTCGCCCGCGCTCAGCGCCTTTTCGATGGGCTCAAACAGCCCCTCGGCGCGGAAGCTGCGGCTGCTGCGCCCGCTGAGGGCATGGTTGTGGACGCTGACGCCTTCCCTGACGAACTGGGGCAGGGCCCAGCCCCATCCCCGGAAGGGGGGATGGCTGTCGTCCACGGTGGAATCGCCGATGATGTAAATATTGTTCATATGCTTCTCCCTTATGTGGTTGTAAGAGGGTCACAGTTTGACGGTCGCTCCGCCCGGAATGGCGATGGGCGCGCCGTCGTTGACCTGGATCCAGCATTCCCGGGCGTTGGGGTTATACACAAAGGCATTGTCCGTCGCGAATTGCAGGCGGGCAAAGTTGTCCATGCAGTCCATGAATTCGATGTTGGTGCAATACCAGATGTCCTCCCGACCGCCCATCATGCGGCAGAAGTCCTCGATCAGGGTCCAGCCGTCGCCGTTGTCAAACTCATAGCTGTGTCCCCAGACGTACATCAGGTACAGGTATTGCCGCTTGGAAAGGGCGGCAAACTGTTCCCCCAGTTCCATCAATCGGTGGCCGTGGTGGCAGGTGGCCTGCCAGCGATAGGGGTTGTCGGGCAGGGCGAAGCCGCCGGAATTGCCCACCACCCGGGAATAGCGGATGCCGCAGGCGGGCAGCAGCGCCTCGATGCCATCGCTGACGGAGCCGTTGGGGTAGCTCAATCCCCGCACGGGATAGCCGGTCAGGGCCTCCAGCGCCTGGCGGTCGTCCAGCACCTCCCTGGCGACCGACGGCAGGGGACAGCGGGTGATGGTGGGGTGGGTGACGGTGTGGCAGGCCACCTCGTGGCCCGCGTACAGCGTTCGGACCTCGTCGGGCTGGATGTGCCGGTCGTCTCCCAGGAATCCGCTGTTCAGGTGAAAGGTGCTCCGGATGCCCCAGCGGTTGAAGATCTCCACCAGGCGGCGATCCTGGGTGCGGCCGTCATCGTAGCTCATGGTCAACGCCTTGTGCTTCCCGCCGGGGAAGCAGCAGTATACCTTGTTCAATTGCTCACGCTCCTGTTCTTGTGCGGGAAATGTCGATTCGGATTATCGTGTACAGCTGGAATAGCAGCGGCGGCGCCTGCGCCGCCGCTGCATCCTGAACGCGCTTTATTTAAACCATTCCCCGGGCAGATAGGCCCGCTGGTTTTCCAGCATATCGTCGAACAGCTTCTGCCCGTCCTTCACGGGCACGGCCGCCATCTGCGGGTCGTTCATGAAGGTGGTGAAGCCCAACTTGCGGTCCCGGGTCAGCGCCGCGGTCAGCGTGTTTTCCTGGTTGTAGATGTGCCGCGCCACCAGGGGCAGCAGGTTGGCCGGCATGCTGCCCGCGTATACCGGTTCGATGCGGTCCATGCCGAACAGGGCGTTGGTCTCCACGACGCTGCCCAGCGGCAGGTTGGGAATCTGGCCCCGGTTGGGGATGTTGACGTTGCTGACCATGTCGCCCAGGCCCAGCACGGCCTTCAGCAGCAGGTGTCCCTCCTCGCCCGAGGGCTTCAGCACCAGCGCCTCCGCGCCGCTGATCAGGTCGTCGGAGCGCTTCAGCCGGTCGCCCAGGTCCTTGACGCGCCAATCCACGCTGGTCAGCTGGAATTTCCACTCCCGGACCACATCCGGGTTGAGGGTGTACCAGGGGGCGGTGAACTCCGCCAGGTGACGGTCGCCCGCCGCCGCGATGGCGCCGTAGCGGCGGAAGAGGTCGAACTTCACCCGATGGGCGCAGTTGAAATGGCTGTTCATCCAGTTGTCGTCGCCACCCTCGTCAAAGCCGGTTTCGGCGTATTCGTCGGCGAACCGGGCATACAGCGGCATCAGGTCGAGGCCCTTGTAGCTGGCCCGCGTCAGCCATGTAAAGTGGTTGATGCCGGTGACAGTGGTATACAGGTCCTGGCGGGTCACGCCGGGTATGCCATGGACCCGGTCCAGCATGGCGCACAGCAACTTCTGGGTGCCGAATACCTCGTGGCAGCAGCCGAAGGCCTTGATCCGGGGGAAGACGTGGTACAGAGTGCGCACGCACAGGCTCATGGGGTTGGTGTAGTTGATGACCCAGGCGTCGGGGGCCCAGGCCTTGATGGCCTCGCCGATCTCCACGAACATGGGGATGGTGCGCATGGCGCGCATGAAGCCGCCCGCGCCGACGGTGTCGCCCACGGGCTGCCAGACGCCCACGCGCTCGGGCAGGTGGACGTCGGAACGCATCTCCTCAAAAGTTCCGGGCAGTATGGAGATGACCACAAAATCAGCCCCCGTCAGGGCCTCCCGGAGCGAGTCGGAGACCTCATACTGCCAGCGGGAGACCGCGTCTTTGTGGGCACTGATCTTGCTGCCGATGATCCGGTTGCGCTCGGCGGCGGGGCGGTCGATGTCGTACAGGCGCACCGTGCCGCACATGTCCGGGTCCATGGCCAGATCCATCATAAACCCCCAGGCCCAGCCGCGGGACCCGCCGCCGATGTAGGCCACGGTCAGCGCCTGCGCCCTTTTTTTGTTATCTGTCATTGCCTATCTACCCTCCTGCGTATCAGTTAATATTCACTACGTATTGTACCATAGTCGTGGGTATTGCGCAATATCCGTGCCGCTTAATTTGATGGATGGGATTCGGCGCGGGGAAGCGGGGGATCTGTTTGGAGTGGCAAATTGCCCGGATTGCATCATTCCCCACAAAAAACAGTGCAGGGGGCTCCGACGCTTGCGAAGGAGCCCCCTGCTTGCATGATGGATCAATCCCCGGCAGGTTCACGGCAGAGTGTGCCGGTGGTGACGCCGTCGTAATCCCCGGTGAGGGCATTGTAGGATTTCCGGGCCTGCACGGTCACGGCGTCATCGGTGAAGCAGAGCAGCATTTCAAACCCGCAGGGCGCGTCGCCGATGGCGTGGCAGCGCAATTGCAGCAGGCCGGGACCGACCCAGCCGGACTTGATGACGGCGGGCACCCCGGGCCAGCCGGGGAAGCGCCCCGTGACATCCTCCCCGGGAACGAAGGGAATTTCCACCACGCCCCGGGCGTTTTCGTAGCGCAGTCGGTCGTCCGTCAGGCTCAGCCGGACGAGGCCGAGACCGTTGCCGGCAGGGAAACGGTATTCGCCCTTCGGCGTCGCGGCAAAGCCCGAACCCGTGGGCAATGGCCTGTTCCGCAAGCGCAGGTCGAGGGGTTCGCTGCACGGATCGCCGAGGAACGGGTATATTTCCTCGAAGAAGGCGTCGTAGATGCGCTGGACGTCGTAGCCGTCGAGGCCGGTGTCGGCAATGGTGGTCAGCAGCGTGTCCTGCTCCGGGCATATGACTGCCAGTTGGCCGCCCAGGCCGTACATGGACCAGCCCGCCCGGGTGCGCCAGCACTGCCAGCCGTAGCCGTAGCGCTCCTCCGGGTTGCCGCGCATCAGCGTGTCGATGTGCTTTTTGCCCATCTCGCGCACATACCACGCCGGCACGATGCCCCGGCCACCCTCCAGCAGGCACTGGCTGACCTTGTGCAGATCCCGCAGGGACATGCAAAGTCCGGTGCCGCCCTGGCAGCAGCCAGAGGGGTCCAGCAGCCAGTGCTTGTCGTCGCAGGCCCCCAGCGGTTTGAAGACCCTGCGGTTCAGGTAATCCATCACCTGCTCGCCGCTCAAGCGCCGCACCAGCTCCGCCAGCACCTGGGAGCAGGAGGTGTCGTAGTGAAACACCGTACCCGGGGCGTGGGTGGGGGCGGCGGTGAAAAAGGTCTTTGCCCAGCATTCGTCCCTTGCCTCGCTGTAGGTGGCGTTGGGATAGCAGGTGGCCATGCGCAGCATGTCCCGGATGGTGAGCGCCGACAGCCACGGGTGGGGGGACTGTGGCATCCAGTCCGGGAAGAAGGCCGCGACGCGCTGGTCCAGGTCCAACAGACCGTCCTCGACCAGCAGGCCGATGGCGATGCCCGTCATGGTCTTGCTGATGGAATACATGCGGTGGGGCTGTCCCTCGGCAAAGGGGGCGTAATAAGCCTTCGCCACCAGCGCGCCTTTGACGGAGAGCATGAAGCCGTGCATGTTCACATCTTCGGCGTACAGCCTGTCCGCAAAGCGCCGAACGCGGGACGCCAGGGTGTTGTCGCTCACGGAAGCACCTCCTTTGATAATCAATGGGAATTGTAATTGCATAGATGCGTTCAAATTCTGATTTGTCGAGCTGATGACGAACTCCCCTTTGGCTAACTTACCGGGGGTATCGGGGGCGGTAGCGCCCCGATCTTTAATCGTACGCGGCGGCGTGTACGCCGCGGGCGGGGCCTTTTTGCGGCAGGGAGCCTGTCGACCAGAGCAAAAAAGGCTTCCTTGCAGATTTGCCGCCCGGAAATCGCCTGCGATTTCAGGCAAATCTGAGGAGGATGTATTGAAGGGGGACCTGTCCCCCTTCAAACGGGCGCAAGCCCGCGACAAATCAGAATT
>JAFWEL010000134.1 GCA_017512905.1 Clostridia bacterium | reverse complement strand
TCATTTTCGTCGCGGGAACGTTCCCTTCGTTCTGGCTGCAACATTCCGTGCGCGGCTTTTCCTGTTCCCTGTTGACTGTTCCCTGTTCCCTTTGTACTACCCTCTGCTTTTCCACCAACAGCTCGATAAATCAGAATTTACCCTTAAAATCCACTCCCATGGAGGGACCTGCATTGAAAGCTTTTGGCAAGATCATTGCGAAGTACAAGATCCTCGTGATTCTGGTGTGCGTGGCGCTGCTGGTGCCCTCCGCCATCGGCTATCTGAAGACGAAGGTCAATTACGACATCCTCAGCTACCTGCCCGACAGCCTGGAGACGGTTTACGGCCAGGACATCATGGTGGAGGACTTCGGCAAGGGCGCGTTCTCGATGGTGATCGTCGAGGGCATGGGCAAGCGGGACGCCGCGAAGCTGGAGGCGGCCATGGAGGACGTCGACCACGTGGAGGAGGTCCTGTGGTACGACGACATCCTGGGCCTGGAGGTGCCGGAGCAGATGCTGCCCGAGCGGGTGCGCAAGGTGTTCTTCAAGGGGGACGCCACGCTGATGATCGCCCTGTTCGACAACACTACCTCCGCCGAGAGCACCATGCAGGCCATACAGGACCTGCGCCGGGTGGTCACGAAGCAGTGCTACATCAGCGGCATGGCTGGCATCGTGACGGACATCAAGGCGCTGGCCATGTCGGAAATGCCGATGTACGTGGTCATCGCGTCGGTGCTGTCGCTGATCGTGCTGATGCTGACCACCACCTCCTTCGTGGTGCCGCTGATCTTCCTGTCCAGCATCGGCGTGGCTATCGTCTACAACATGGGCACCAACGTGTTCCTGGGCCAGATCTCCTACATTACCCAGGCGCTGGTGGCGGTGCTGCAGCTGGGCGTGACGATGGACTATTCCATCTTCCTGCTCCACAGCTACGAGGCGGCGCGAAAGACCATCGACAGCCGGGAGGAGGCCATGGGCGAGGCCATCGCCGAGACCTTCTCCTCGGTCATCGGCAGCTCCACCACCACCATCGCGGGCTTCGCGGCGCTGATCTTCATGACCTTCGCCCTGGGCCGCGACCTGGGCGTGGTGATGATCAAGGGCGTGCTGATCGGCGTGATCTGCTGCATCACGTTCCTGCCGGCCATGGTGCTGACCTTTGAAAAGGCCATCGAAAGGACCCGCCACCGCTCGTTCATCCCCAACATGGACAGGCCCTCGGGCTTCATCATCAAACATCCGGCGGTATGGATCGCCCTGTTCCTGATCCTCATCGTGCCGGCCTACATGGGCAACAACGCCGTGGAGCTCTACTACAACATCGACAAGGGCCTGCCCGACACGCTGGACAGCGCCATCGCCAACAAGAAGCTGTCCGAGGAATTCAACATGTCCAACATGCACATCATCATGGTGGACAGCAACCTGCCCGGCAAGGACAAATTGAAGATCCTGGACGAGGTGGAGCAGCTGGACGGCGTACAGTGGGCGCTGGGCATCAGCAGCGTGACCTCGTCGATGATCCCCGAGGACATGCTGCCCGAAAAGCTGGTGAAAAACCTGCGCACCGACAACTACGAGCTGATGATGGTCTGCTCGGATTACTCCGCCGCCACCCCGGAGGTCAACGCCCAGATCGGGAAGATCGACGAAATTGTCAAGGCCCACGACCCCAAGGGCATGGTCATCGGCGAAGCGCCGCTGATGAAGGACCTGGAGGATGTGACCTCGGTGGACCTGGTGCGCGTGAACACAGTGTCGGTGCTGGCCATATTCATCATCGTCATGCTGGTGTTCAAGTCCATCAGCCTGCCGACGATCCTGGTGACGGTGATCGAGTTCGCCATATTCATCAACATGGCCTGGTCCTATTACACCGGCGTGCACCAGCCCTTCGTGGCCCCGGTGGTGGTGGGCACCATCCAGCTGGGGGCGACGGTGGACTACGCCATACTGATGACCACCCACTACGTGCGCGAGCGCAAGGGCGGTCTGGCCAAGGGGGACGCCATGCTCGCCGCCCACAAATCGTCGGTGGTGTCCATCATCACCAGCGGCCTGAGCCTGTTCGCGGCCACCGTCGGCGTGGCCCTGTATTCCCGGGTGGACATGATCAAGGCCATCGTGGTGCTGCTGGCCCGGGGCGCGCTGATCAGCATGGTCGTGGTGATCGTGCTGCTGCCGGCGATGCTGCTGACCTTCGACAAGGTGATCTGCCATACCACCGTGGGCATGAAGGGCTGCGACGGGAAGCAATAGGCGCAAGTCGCAGGCGCGGCGGCGGCAATTTTGCCGCCGCCGCACCTGTGTTCCTTTACTCTTAACACTCATCCATTATAATGGTGGAAAATCAAGCCAATAACCGGCTCGAAAGAGGGAACGACTATGGCACATTATCTGATCAAGGACCTCTACACCCGCATGCCCGGGGCCGACGTGGCCCATGTGAAGGTGAACGGCTGGGTGCGCACGATCCGCGAATCGAAGGCCTTCGCCTTTGTGGAGCTGAACGACGGCACGTATTTCAAGAACCTCCAGATCATCCTGGAGGCGGACAAGCTGGAGGATTACGCCGAGCTCGTCAGGGCCATCACCACCGGCGCGGCCATCGAGGCCGAGGGCACCCTGGCGCTGACCCCCGGCATGAAGCAGCCCTTCGAGCTGAAGGCCGACGCGGTGACGGTGGTGGGGGAGAGCCCCTCCGATTATCCGCTGCAGAAGAAGCGCCACACCCTGGAATACCTGCGCACGATCCAGCACCTGCGCCCCAGGGCCAATCTGTTCCAGTGCGCCTTCCGGGTGCGCAGCGTGGCGGCCCAGGCCATCCACCGCTTCTTCCACGACAAGGGCTACCTGTACGTGCACACCCCGCTGATCACTGGCAGCGACTGCGAGGGCGCGGGCGAGATGTTCCGCGTGTCCACACTGGACCCGGACGCCCTGCCCCTGACCGAGGACGGCGCCGTGGATTACAGCAAGGATTTCTTCGGCAAGCCGGTATCGCTGACGGTGTCCGGCCAGCTGAACGCCGAGATCTTCGCCATGGCCTTCCGCAACGTCTACACCTTCGGCCCCACCTTCCGCGCCGAGGAATCCTATACCCCCCGCCACGCCGCGGAGTTCTGGATGATCGAGCCTGAGATCGCCTTCGCCGACCTGGCCGTGGACATGGATTTGCAGGAGGAGATGGTGAAGTACATCATCGCCGCGGTGCTCGAGGAGTGCCCGGAGGAGATGGCCTTCCTGAACCAGTTCGTGGACAAGGGCCTGATCGACCGCCTGGCCTTCGTGCGGGATTCCGAGTTTGTGCGCTGCACCTACACCAAGGCCATCGAGATCCTCGAAAACGCCGATGTCGATTTTGAATATCCCGTGGGCTGGGGCGAGGATTTGCAGACCGAGCACGAGCGCTACCTGACCGAGAAGTACTTCGGCAAGCCGGTGTTCGTCACCGACTGGCCCAAGGACATCAAGGCGTTCTACATGCGCATGAACGACGACGGCGAGACCGTGGCGGCGGCGGACCTGCTGGTGCCCGCCGTGGGCGAGCTGTGCGGCGGCAGCCAGCGCGAGGAGCGCTACGACGTGCTGAAGGCGCGCATCGAGGAACTGGGCATGAACCCCGAGGATTACTGGTGGTACCTGGAGCTGCGCAAGTACGGCACCGCGAAGCACGCCGGCTTCGGCATGGGCTTCGAGCGCATGATCATGTACCTGACCGGCATCGCCAACATCCGCGACGTGCTGCCCTTCCCCAGGACCACCGGCAATGCGGATTTCTGATCCCGCGATTCAACACAGGCGCGGCATCCGCGGCGGCGGCGCCCGCGCCGCCTTCATGGCGGCCTGGGGGCCGCCGCCCTTTTTTGCGTCCGGGCGGGCGTTGCGCGGCTTGCCCGGCGGGCGGCGCGCCCAAAAGCAATGCCTGAGCGAAAAGATATGCAAATCCGCTTATTTTGGGTATTGACGCGGGAGAGCTTTCTTGTTAATATATAGTTGTCAAGGTTACAACGCAGTTAAAATTAACTAACAATATGCCAAGGAGGAGATACCTATGAACAACATCCCGCAGGTCAAAATGGGCATCCTCGCGGTCAGCCGCGACTGCTTCCCGATCACCCTCTCCGAAAAGCGCCGCAAGGCCATCGTGGCCAAGCTGAAGGAAAAGAACTTTGACATCTACGAGTGTCAGACCATCATCGAGGGCGGCATCGACGCCAACGTGATGGAGGCCTATGAGGAGATCAAGAAGTCCGGCATCAATGCCCTGGTCGTTTTCCTGGGCAACTTCGGCCCCGAGGGTCCCGAGACCGCCATCGCCAAGCTGTTTGGCGGCCCGGTGATGTACATCGCCGCCGCCGAGGAGAACGTGGGCGTGCTGTCCAGCGACCGCGGCGACGCCTATTGCGGCATGCTGAACGCTTCCTATAACCTGAAGCTCTCCGGCATCCAGGCGTACATTCCCGAATATCCCGTGGGCGACGCCGAGTACTGCGCCAACGAGATCATCGACTTCATGCCCATCGCCCGCACCATCCTGGGCCTGAAGGACCTGAAGATCATCACCTTCGGTCCCCGTCCCTTCGACTTCCTGGCCTGCAACGCGCCCATCGCGCCGCTGTTCAAGCTGGGCGTCAACGTGCAGGAAAACTCCGAGCTGGACCTGCTGAAGGCCTATCACGAGCACGCCAACGATCCCCGCATCCCCGCCAAGATCAAGGAGATGGAGGACGAGCTGGGCGAGGGCAACCGCTATCCCGGCATCCTGCCCAAGCTGGCCCAGTATGAGCTGACCCTGCTGGATTGGATCGAGGCCAACAAGGGCGCTTCCAAGTACGTGGTCATGGCCAACAAGTGCTGGCCGGCCTTCCAGACCGAGTTCGGCTTCGTGCCCTGCTATGTCAACAGCCGCCTGACCGCCATGGGCATCTGTACCGCCTGCGAGGTGGACATCTACGGCGCGCTGTCCGAGTACATCGGCACCTGCGTCACCGGCGAGGCCGTCACCCTGCTGGACATCAACAACAGCGTGCCCGCCGATATGTACAAGGAGAGCATCGAGGGCAAGTTCAACTATCGCCACAACGAGACCTTCATGGGCTTCCACTGTGGTAACACCCCGATGTGCAGGCTCAGCTGCGGCACCATGAAGTACCAGCTGATCATGAACCGCGGCCTTGAGGGCGGCGGAGAGCCCGACATCACCCGCGGCACCCTTGAGGGCGACATCATCCCCGGCGACATCACCTTCTATCGCCTCCAGGCCAACAAGGACAGCCAGCTCCAGGCCTACATCGCCCATGGCGAGGTGCTGCCCGTGGCCACCCAGTCCTTCGGCGGCATCGGCGTGTTCGCGATTCCCGAGATGAACCGCTTCTATCGCCACGTGCTGATCGAGGACGGCTATCCCCATCACGGCGCAGTGGCCTTCGGCCACGCCGGCAAGGCCATCTTCGAGGTGCTCAAGTACATCGGCATCGAGAAGATCAGCTTCAACCAGCCCAAGGGTTGCTACTACAAGAGCGAAAATCCCTTCGCTTGATGGATTGATCGACCCGACGCCGCGGACGTTTTACGTTCGCGGCGTTTGCGTGGAAGAAGGAAAGCAGGTGACCCCATGCGCAGGAAAGCATTCTTACTCCTTCTTATCCTTGCGGCCCTCGCCCTTTCCGGATGCCGGTTTGCGGTGATCGAGACGGGCAGTGTGCGCGTCGCGCCCACGGCGGAGGCGGCGGAGCGCTGAAGACTTCCCAGAAAATTAAAAAAATCGCCATGCATAGCGCATCGCGGAAGGCTATAATAGAACTGAACAATGACACTGGCGGCTCCTGCCGCCGACGGAGGTGCTTACATAGATGCGACGCTTTCTTTGCGCGATGATGACGGTGATGATGCTGGTGGCCATGCTGCCCCAGGCGGGCCTGGCCATTTCCGGGCAGGAGGCCCTTTTCGGCAATGACATACCGGCGGACACCTCCGCCGGCTCGGGCAGCGCTTCCAACAGCGCCACCTATCCCACCCTCAGGCCGGGGGACCGGGACGGCGACGACAGCGCGGCCAACATCGTGTTCATGCAGAACCGGCTGATCGAGCTGGGCTACCTGAGCGATTCCGCGAACGGCACCTACGGCGAGAGCACCGAGAAGGCCGTGCTGGCCTTCCAGCGCAACAACAACCTGCCCGAGACCGGCGTGGCCGATTCGGAGACCCAGCGCAAGCTCTTTTCCGACATTTCGACGCTGGTGGTGTCCAACTCCGATGACGACGCCTTCGGCGGCGACCTGACCCGCATCCAGAGCATCCTGGGCCTGTGGGGCTTCTACGGCGGCAAGATCGACGGCCTGACCGGCACGGGCACCTCCAACGCCATCCGGGATTTCAAGCATTACATGCTGATGCTGGACCCCGCCTTCGGCACCACGCCCACCCCCGCGCCCACGGCCACCCCCAATCCCGAGGGCAAGTTTTCCGACATGCCCGTGGTCATGGACCGGCCCCTGGTGGACCAGGCCGAGCTGGACCGGACCAACGACGCCATCACCCCCACGCTGATGGCCTATGTGAATGGCGAAAAGCCCTTCACGCTGTACCGCCAGGACGTCAGGGGCGGCGACAGCAACGAGGACGCCCTGCGGGTCCAGACCCGGCTGCACCAGCTGAAATACGTCTATGGCACCGACGGCAACTTCGGCGATCTGTCCGTGATGGGTCTGAAGTACTTCCAGCGCAAGAACGACCTGCCTCAGACCGGCATCGCTGACCGGACCACCCAGGAGCTGCTGTTTTCCAACAAAGCCGTGGAGAGCGAGGAGTACGTGTTCCCCTACAAGCTGGTGGTGGACGTCTCCGAGCAGAAGATCCGCGTGAACCAGTGGAACGGCAAGGCCTATGAGGGCCCCATCCACACCTTCACCTGCGCCACCGGCAAGAAGGAGACCCCGACCCCCCTGGGCACCTACCAGGCGGGCGGCAAGACCGGCAACGAGTGGTATTACTTCAAGGACTTCGGCTGCTATGCCAAGTGGGCCTACCACATCGTGGGCGGCGTGCTGTTCCACTCCAACACCGTCAGCAAGATCGGCGACAAACCCGGCGACGGCGGCCTGGGCCACCCGGCCTCCCACGGTTGCATCCGCATGAAGGTGAAGGAGGTCAAGTGGATCTACGACAACTGCCCCGAGGGCACCACCGTGGTCATACAGGAGTAAAGCCCGATGCATTAACAGCCCCGTCCCCGATGGACGGGGCTGTTTAATGCGTTATCGGTTGACAATTTGCGCCCGTTCGTGTATATTAGAGGTATCATACAGTATATGGAGGTTTACCCCATGCGCAGACTGTTGGCCTGTTGCCTGACGCTTACGCTGCTGGGAGCCTGCGGGGCCGCCCAGGCCGCGCCGGATCTCGATTACACTGCGATGTCGATCGACGAGCTGCTGGAGCTTCGCGCCCAGCTGGACGAGGTCATCGAGGCGAAGGAGGCCGAGGAGAGCGTCGGCTTCTATGAGGACGGCACCTATCTGGTGGGCTCCGACCTGCCGGTGGGGGATTACGCCATCCAGGAGCGGGAGAACGCCATGTTCGCCAGCGTCGTCGTCCGGGCCGGAAAGACCGCCGACGACCCGCTGATCCTGCACAAGCTGATCAGCGGCCAGGCGGACGTGCACCTGGTGCGCAACACCTGGGTCACCTTCTCCGAGGTCCGGGCGTGGCCCCTGGGGGCCGAGCCCTCGCTGATGAGCGAGGACGGCGCCGTGGGCGAGGGCGCTTACCTGGTGGGCAAGCAGCTGCCGGCGGGCACCTATCGGGTGGCGGTGGCGGACAAGGCTCCGCTGTCCAGCTACAGCGTTTACTCGGGCATCGTGGGCTCGGGCAAGGAGGAGCTGCTCAAGTTCGAGGTGCTCCATGAGGAGACCGAGCTGACGCTGGAGGCGGGCGAATACATCGAGCTGTCCGGCGCGGTGATGACCTACGTTCAATGACCTGTACGCAACGATCGATTGAGAGAGGAATGACGCCCATGAAGCTGCCGGATTACCATCAGGATCTGCACACGTTGCATGTCAACACCCTGCCCAACCGCGCCTATTATGTGCCCTATTCCCAGAGTGAGGCGGCACGGCGGGACAATCGCGCCGAATCGGATCGCTTCACCTCGCTGAACGGCAGGTGGCGCTTCCGCTATTTCGACAGCGTGATGGACCTGCCGGAGGATTTCCTGTCGGAAAGCCAGCCGATGCAGTCCATCCCCGTGCCTTCGGTGTGGCAGATGCACGGCTACGACCGGCATCAGTACACCAACGTGCGCTATCCCATTCCCTACGATCCGCCCTACGTGCCCGCGAAGAATCCCTGCGGGCTGTACATGCGCCACTTCCGCCTGGACGAAACGCCGGGCATCCGCACACTGGTGTTCGAGGGCGTGGATTCCTGCTTCTACCTGTGGATCAACGGCGCCTTCGTGGGCTACAGCCAGATTTCCCACTCCACCAGCGAATTTGACGTCACCAACCTGGTGCATCCCGGCGAAAACGTGGTGGCGGTGCTGGTGCTGAAGTGGTGCGACGGCAGCTACCTGGAGGACCAGGACAAGTTCCGCATGTCGGGCATCTTCCGGGACGTGTACCTGCTGCGCCGGGAGCCCAGGCACATCTGGGATTACTTCGTGCGCACCATCCTCAGCCCTGACCTGCGCTCGGTGGACCTGCATGTGGACCTGCAAATGCGGGGCGAGGCCCCCGAGCAGCATTCGGTGCACTACCGCCTGTACGACCCCCAGGGCGACCCGGTGGCCAGCGGCCGCACCTACGAGCGCTGGTTCGACATCCATTTGGACGACATCGAGCTGTGGAACGCCGAGAACCCCGCCCTGTACAGGCTGGAGCTGCGCTACACCAGCGAGCACATCGTGGAATTCGTGGGCATGCGGGAGATCCACGTGTCCGACCGGGTGGTGTACATCAACGGCCAGAAGGTGAAATTCCGGGGCGTCAACCGCCACGACAGCGACCCGGTGGTGGGCCCCGCGGTGGACGAGGACCACATGCTGCGGGACCTGGTGCTGATGAAGCAGCACAACATCAACGCCATCCGCACCAGCCACTATCCCAATTCCCCGCTGTTTCCCCGCATGTGTGACCACTACGGCTTCTACCTGATCGGCGAGGCCGATCTGGAGTGCCACGGCGTGGTGTTCCGGGATGGGAATTACAGCGAGGCCAATTACAACACCATCGCCCAGGATCCGGAGTTCTGCGAGGCGATATTGGACCGGGTGCAGCACAGTGTCATCCGGGACAAGAACCGCCCCAGCATCGTGATCTGGTCCATGGGCAACGAATCCGGCATGGGCGCGAACCTGCATGAAGCCCTGCGCTGGACCAAGGAATACGACCGCACCCGCCTGACCCACTACGAGCGGGCTTCCTTCCCGCCTCCCGGCGAGGAGATCAACCATGACAACCTGGACCTGTACAGCCGCATGTACCCGTCGGTGGAGGAGATCGACCGCTATTTCGACGAGCATTGGGTGGACAAGCCCTATATCCTGTGCGAGTATTCCCACGCCATGGGCAACGGCCCCGGCGACCTGGAGAACTATTTCCAGTGCTTCGAGCGCCACGACGGCCACTGCGGCGGCTTCGTCTGGGAGTGGTGCGACCACGCCGTGGACATGGGCCGCACCCCGGAGGGCAGCCGGAAGTACTTCTACGGTGGCGATTTCGGCGATCAGCCCAACGACGGCAACTTCTGCGTGGACGGCCTGGTGGCCCCGGATCGCAAGCCCCACACAGGCCTGAAGGAGTTCAAGAATGTGAACCGGCCCGCTCGCATCCGGGAGGTCAACCTGGAGGCCGGCCTTTTCAGCGTGCGCAACATGCTGGACTTCACCCCGCTGAACGAGCATGCGCGGCTCACCTGGGCCGTGCGCCAGGGCGGCCGTGAGATCGCCACAGGCGAGGTGCCAGAGGCGCTGCTGAACATCCCGCCCCATGGAGAGGGTGAGATCCAGCTGGAGCTGCCCAAGCTGAAGAAGGCTCCCTTCGCGGTGTACTTTGAGACGCGCCAGCGCTACGACCGACCGCTGGTGCCCGCGGGACACCTGCTGGGCCGGGAGCAGATTGGCCGCCAGAAGTTCGAGGCGCCCGTCTGCCCCGACGGGGTGCTGGACCTCGAGATCACCGAAACCGCCCGGGACATTGGCCTGAGGGGCGAGAACTTCCGGTACGTGTTCGACAAGCAACTGGGCACCTTCCGGGTGCTGAACTACGACCAGCTGCACCTGCTGGAGGCACCCATCGAATTCAACATCTGGCGCGCGCCCACCGACAACGACATGTACCTGAAGCAGGCCTGGAAGCGCTATGGCTACGACCGGGCCATTACCCGGGTGTACAACGTGCAGCTGGAGGCGGGGGACGACGTGGTGATCACCGTGAAGTTCAGCATCGGCGCGGTGAGCCTGCCCAACATCGCCGAGGGCACCGCCGTGTGGCGCGTGCGCATGAACGGCAAAATCGAAGCCAGCATCCACATCCGCCAGCGGCCCGACAGTCCCGCGCTGCCCCGCTTCGGCCTGCGCATGCGCATGCCCTCGGAGATCGGCGCGGTGCAGTACTTCGGTTACGGCCCCTATGAGTCCTACAAGGACAAGCATCGCGCCAGCGTGAAGCACCTGTACCATGATACCGTGGACGCCATGTTCGTGGACTACGTCCGCCCCCAGGAGGGCGGCAGCCGCTGGAATTGCGACTATGTGTGCCTCAGCGGCAAGCTGGGCGGCATGGAGGTTACCGGCGAGGAGTTCAGCTTCAACGTTTCCCGCTACACCCAGGAGGAGCTGGAGTCCAAAGCCCACAGCTTTGAGCTGCAGCCCTGCGGCGACACCGTGTTCTGCCTGGACTACCGGCAGAACGGCATCGGCTCCAACAGCTGCGGCCCGGAGCTGAACGCCCGCTACGCCATGCCCCACGAATTCACCTTCGATTTCACGCTGCAGCCGATATCGGCGGATGAACAGTAGATTTAATGTGCACAGACACACCCGCAGGGGCGCCGTTAGGCGCCCCTGCGGGTGTGTGAGGGGGAAAGACGGGTGGATGTTATGCCTTTGCGATTACAGCGGGATATTGCCGTGCCTTCTCCGGGCGATGATGCGGCGGAGCCGGGCCTTCGCGCCCAGCTTGTTCAGCTGCTCGATCAGCCTGTCCCGGGTTTCCTCGGGGCGGATCTCGGCGGTGATGTAGCCGCGCTCCAGGCCCAGGCGGGTGTTCATGACCTCCCGGCGATATTCCTCGGCCTTTTCATCCAGGAATTTGCGGGCCTCCTGGCTGTCCATGTCCCGGGTCTGGCGGGCGTAGAGGATCTCCACCGCGCCCTGTTCGCCCATGACGGCCACCTCGGCCCCGGGCCAGCTGAACACGCAGTCCGCGCCGATGTGGATGCTGTTCATGGCGATGTAAGCCCCGCCATAGGCCTTGTGCAGGATCACGTTTACCTTGGGCACGGTGGCCTCGGAGAAGGCGTAGAGCAGCTTCGCGCCGTGGCGGATGATGCCGGCCTGCTCCTGGGCGATGCCCGGCAGGTAGCCCGGCACGTCGGTGAAGGTGACGATGGGGATGCGGAAGGCGTCGCAGAAGCGCACGAAGCGGGCGGCCTTGTCGCTGGAATTGCAGTCCAGCACCCCGGCCATGTAACGGGGCTGGTTGGCGATGATGCCCACCGTCTCGCCGCCCAGCCGGGCCAGGCCGATGACGATGGACTTGGCGAAGTCGGGCTGCAGCTCCATGAACGAGCGCACGTCGAAGATGCTGGAAATGATCTGGGCGATGTCGTAGCCCCGGTGGCTGTCCTCGGGCATGGTGAAGCTGAAATCGGGGGCGTCCCGGTCCACGTAGCAGTGCAGCCGCCGGTCCCGGCAGTTGGAGGGGATCATGCCGATCAGCCGCCGGGCCTCGACAAAGCACTCCAGTTCGGTGTCGGTGCAGACGTGGGCCACGCCGCTGTTCGCGCCGTGCATCACCGTGCCGCCCAGGGCCTCGCCGGTGATGGTCTCGCCGGTGACGGCGTGGATGACCTTCGGGCCGGTGATGAACATCTGGCTGATCTTCTCGGTCATGAAGATGAAGTCGGTGATGCCGGGGGAGTAGACCGCGCCGCCGGCGCAGGGCCCCAGGATCATCGAAATCTGGGGGATGCGGCCCGAGGCCCGGGTGTTGCGGTAGAAGATGTCGCCGTAGCCGGACAGGGCGTCGATGCCCTCCTGGATGCGCGCGCCGCCGGAGTCGTTCATGGCGATGAAGGGACACTTTTTGCGCATGGCCCGGTCCAGGGCCATGGCGATGTTCTGGCCGTGCTTCAGGCCCAGCGTGCCGCCCTTGTAGGTAAAATCCTGGGCCGCGACCACCACCCGCTTGCCGGAGACCGTGCCCTCGCAGACGTATACGCCGTCCCGGTCCTCGGGCGTGGTCAGCTCGGTATACTGGTGGTTGTCGAAGAGCAGCTGCAAGCGCTCCTCCACGAACAGCTTGCCCTTTTTATGCTGTTTTTCAACCAGGTCTTTGTTCATTGCGTTTTCCTTTGGTCGGTCGTTTTGCCGTGGGATGGCGGCGCAAGTAGCGGCGGCAATCTGCCGCCAGGAGCTTTATTTTCCCAATGCTGCCAGGGTTTCCTTCAGGGATTCGGCGTCGCCGACGCGCAGCAGGGTGACGTCTTTAAGCGTCTTGGCGGCGAGGCCGGAGAGGGTATGGCCCGGGCCGCACTCGACGAAGGTGTCGAAGCCGTCGGCCTGCATGTTGAGCAGCGTCTGCATCCAGCGCACCGGGCTCATGGCCTGGCGCACCAGCAGGCCGGGGATGGCGGCGGCGTCGGTATTCGCCCGGGCGTCCACGTTCATGTATACGGGGATGGCGGGGGCCTCGAAGCGCCGGGTGGCGAACAGGGCCTCCAGGCGTTTGGCCGCCGGCTCCATAAGGGCGCAGTGGAAGGGGGCGCTGACCGCCAGCTTCACGCCCCGGATGCGCTGCTGCCGGGCCAGGGCGATGGCCTGGTCCACGGCGGCGCTCTCGCCGGAGATCACGGTCTGGGCGGGGCTGTTGTAATTGGCCGCCACCACATAGCCGTCGGTCACCGCGGCGCAGACTGCTTCCACCTTATCCGGGTCGCCGCCCATCATCGCGGCCATCGCGCCCTTGCCGGGGGCCACGGCCTCCTGCATGGCGTCGGCGCGCTGCTGGATGATCTCAAAGGCGTCCTCCATGCCCATGGACCCGGCGAAGGCCAGCGCCGCGTACTCTCCCAGGGAGAAGCCCGCCGCGGCCTTCGGCTCGACGCCGTGGGCGCGCAGAGCCATGGCCGCCGCCAGGTCCGCCGCCAGCACACAGGGCTGGGTGTTGTGGGTCAGGTTCAGATCTTCCTGAGCGCCCTCGAAGCACAGGTCGGAAATCCCGCGGCCCAGGGCGCTGTCCGCCGTGTCAAACACCCGCTTCGCCGCGGGCTCCGCGGCGCACAGGTCCTTCATCATGCCGGGAAACTGGGCCCCCTGGCCGGAAAACATAAACGCGATCCTCATCTCGCTCACTCCGTTCGAGAGAAATTGTATCAATTATCTTGTAACATAGTATTCAAAACAAGATCATCTGTATTTGCTTTTCATTTACAATATAGCATATGCCGTATTAAAAGTCAACGCATCTACGGGGAAGCGTTCGTTCAGTCTGTGATTGAAGTGTTTTTCTACAAATGTGGGTTGAAGTTTAATGGGGGATTTGGTATGATGAGAAGAGAAAATTCTGATTTGTCGCGCTGCGACAAATCAGAATTTGCCTACGACTGCACAGTTACGTAGCTCCAAAACAAGCCTTCCCCGATGGGCATGACCACGCACGCCCATCGGGGAAGGCTCCTTAACTCTAATCCCTAATCCCTCTCACCCAGCGCGACCTCGATGACCCCGTCGTCCTTTTCCAGGCGCAGCGGGGCCTTTTTCGTCCCGTCGGACAGGGTGTATGCGCCCTTGAAGCCGCAGACGTCGGCGCAGCCGTTTTCATCGGTGGTCACGTCGCATTCGGTGCGCCATTCGTCGCGGATCAGCCGCTCCAGCGCCCGGTAGGCCGGCTTCGGGCGGTTGTCCGCCGCCAGCAGGCCGCTGGGCGCGCCCAGCCAGCCGCCGTCGGTGAAGTCCCAGGCGGTGACGGCCTCCACCCTCGGGTGGTCGAACAGCAGCCGCAGCATCTCCTCCCACTCCCGGGCCTGGCGCACCTCGCCCTCGGGGGTGGTGGGCCATTCGGGCACCTGGTAGTCGTTCAGGTCCACGATGTGTCCCGGCATCAGGTGGCCGGAGACCAGCGTGTTTTCGGTGAAGTGCAGCGGCAGGCCGAAGCCCTCGAAGCGGCGCAGTACCTCGCCCAGCCTTTCCGCGCCCATGTAGCCCTGGTGCTGGTGGGTCTGCAGGCCGATGGCCCCAATGGGCACACCGGCGTCCAGGCAGTCCCGGATCAGCCCGGCGTAGCTGTCCGAAAGGTTGAAGTCGTTGATCAGCAGCAGCGCCTTCGGGTTGGCGGCCCTCGCCGCGTCAAACACCGCCTTTACCAGCGGCACCCGGCCGTAGCGGCGGCAGAGGCGGGTTACGGCGTTGTCATAGCGGTCGAACTCGGGCATGATGACGACCTCGTTGATCACGTCCCAGACGTCGATCACCCCGGCGAAGGTGGTGACCTCCCGGTGGATGCGCTGAAGCTGCTTGTCCAGGATGGTCCTGTCGTCGTATTGCATCAGCCAGTCGGCGCACACCGTGTGCCAGCACAGCGGGTGGCCCTTGAGCCTCGCCCCCTTTTCCGTCAGGCGCCGGGCGGCGTTCATGGTGCTTTCAAAGGCGGGCTTGCCCTCCTCGGGCTCGTAGCGGCCCCAGTAGAAGGGGAGGGTGCCGTAGTTGAACAGGTTCAGCCACTTTGCCACGCGGTCCCCGTAGAAGGGATCGCCTTTTTTTTCGTTCGCCCAGGGCAGGGCGTCAAAGGCCCCACAGCCGAAGAGGAAGGCGTGGGATTGCTGACTGAGACGCAGTCTTGTGTTGGCGACGGGGTTTCCGTGCACGTCGCGGACACGAATGACCGTGCGGGCCTTGCGGTGGTTAAAGGGCATCATGGGTCCTCCTTCTCGGACAATCTGAAAGGTAAATTCTGATTTATCGAGCTGATGACGAACTCCCCTTTGGCTAACTTACCGGGGGTATCGGGGGCGGTAGCGCCCCGATCTTTAATCGTACGCGGCGGCGTGTACGCCGCGGGCGGGGCCTTTTTTGCGGCAGGGAGC
>JAFWEL010000133.1 GCA_017512905.1 Clostridia bacterium | reverse complement strand
GGCGCAGGCGCCGCCGCTACATGGGACTTTGAATTCCGTACATCGTTTTCTCGCGGGAACGTATGTTTTATCCTGGCTGTAACGTTCCGTGCGCGGCTTTTCCTGTTCCCTGTTCCCTGTTCCCTGTTCCCTGTTCCCTCGTCTCCCCGATAAATCAGAATTTACTTGACCGACCAGATACTTCCTACTGCGGGTTCCCGGTAGCGATGCCCACGATCAGCGCGATGATCAGCAGCAGCGCCGTCGCGCCGATGATGACGTTCATCGTCGTCACCGAAACCCGGTCCTTGATGCGGTCGTACAGCCGGTAGCGCTGGGGCCGGCGGGGCTGATCGCCCGCACCGCCGGCCTGTGGGTCGCGCTTCGAGGCCCGCTCCGCCGCCTCCATCCGCGCCCTTGCGGCGCGCCGGGGGTCGTTCAGATCGCTCAGCAGGCCCATATTACTTCTTCACGATGTACTTGCGCACGTCGATGGAGACGGCCAGGATGATGATCAGGCCGCGGATGATGTACTGGATGTAGGGATTGACGCCCAGGAACTGCAGCGCGTAGTTGATGGCCTGCAGGATGATCGCGCCGATGACGACGCCCTGGATGGTGCCGACGCCGCCGGAGAAGGAGACGCCGCCGACCACGACCGCGCTGATGGCGTCGGTTTCGTAGTTCAGGCCGGTGTTCGCACCGACGGAGGTGATGCGGCCCGCCTCGAGGAACGCGGAGATGCCGTACAGCACGCCCGCCATCAGGTAGACCAGCATGATGGTCTTGGCCACGTTGACGCCGGAAACCGCGGCGGCCTCGGTGTTGCCGCCCACGGCGAACATGTTCTTGCCCAGGGTGGTCTTGTTCCAGATGACCCACACGATGAAGGCCAGGATCAGGAAGTAGATGACCACGATCGGCACGCGGATGGAGCCGATGTTGAAGGCGCCGGCGGAGACGTTCAGGAAGCCCTGTTCAAAGGTGGACAGCGCCTGGGCGGTGCCGGAGGGCTGGGACTCGATGTACAGGCAGTTCGCGCCGTAGGCGATCAGCTGGGTGCCCAGGGTGACGATAAAGGCATGCAGGTGCAGCTTGGCCACGCCGAAGCCGTTGATCATGCAGAACAGCACCGAAACGGCGATGGACGAGCACAGCGGGATCAGCAGCAGCGCGCCCTTGACGGGGCTGACGATGGTGGGATACATGCGGGAGACGTAGGTGACCGACTGGACCATGGAGGCGGTCACGGCCGCCGACAGGCCCAGCACACGTCCGATGGAAAGGTCGGTGCCGGCCAGCACGATCAGGCCCGCGCAGCCCAGGGCCAGGATGCCCTTGGTGGAGGCGTTCTGCAGGATGTTCAGGATGTTGCCCATGGACAGGAAGTCCGGTCGCATGATCGAAACCACGATCAGGATCAGGCCCATGATGATGAACAGCGCGTAGTTCAGCAGCGCCGCGGTGATCTTTTCTACCTTGGGGTTGGCGGCGCGGGTGCGGGCGCGGGGCTTGAGGCTCATGGCGGCGATCAGGAAGTAAGCGCCGGCGATGACGATCAGTATGATGCCCACGAACATCACCAGCACGCCGCTGGTCATCTTCTTGTTGTTCAGCAGGTTCGGCAGGCCCTGGCGGTAGAGCTCAAGCACCGCCTCGTTGCCCGCCAGCGCCTCGAATTCCTCGTCGCTGACGCCCAGCGCCTGCTTGGCCATGTCCACGCGCATCTGGTCGCTGCGCTCGTGATCCTTGATCAGGTCGTTGAAGTTTTCCTCGGTCACCGTCTCGTCCACGCTCTGGGCATAGGCGAAGAAGGCGTCGCGGTCCTTGGATTTGGCGATGGCGGCGTCATAGGCGGCGCGCTCATCCACCGCCTTGTCCACGGCGGCGGCGTCCAGCCCAAGGCCCTTCAGGAAGCCCTTCACCTTGTCCGCACCGATCTTTTCGATGTCGCCCAGCTCGGTGAGGGTGGAGGGGTCCTGGATGTAGCTCATGGCGTCCTTCTGGTTGACGCCCATCATATTGGCCGCGTTGGCATAGATGCCGCGGCCGCTGATGCCATACGCCGCGAGGACGACGCCGACGACCAGCACGACCAGCATAAGAATCGGGACAATTCTCTTTTTCATTTCGCTATTCCTCTCTTCCAAACGCAGATTGTCAGACCCGGTATCAGACGTACTTGGCGGCCAGGGCCATGATCGTCTCCTGCTCGCCGGGGATGCCGCCGAAGTCCTTGCCGCGCTCCACGATGCCCGCCAGCTGGCCGTTTGACATGACCAGTATGCGGTCGCAGATGCCCAGCAGCTCCGGCATCTCGGAGGAAACCATCATAACGCCCTTCCCCTGCTCCGCCAGGTTCAGGATCAGCTCGTAGATCTCATACTTGGAACCAACGTCGATGCCTCGGGTCGGCTCGTCCAGCAACAGCACGTCCGGGTTCGTCAACAGCCAGCGCCCGATGATGACCTTCTGCTGGTTGCCGCCGGAGAGGCTCTTGATGTGCGTGCGCTTGGAAGGGGTCTTGACCCGCATGGAGTCGATGACCCACTGGGTGTCCTTGTCCATCTTCCTGCCGTTGAGCAGGAGCTTGCCATAGGCGTTGACATTGGAGATGATGGAATTGAAGGTGATGCTGCCCTCGCCGAAGATGCCGGTGGCGCGGCGCTCCTCGGTGATCAGCGCGAAGCCGTTGTTGCGGGCCTCGTCGGTGGTCACGTTCTCGATCTTCTTGCCCCGCATGGTGACCTCGCCGCCGCCCTTGGTGAAGTAGCCGAACAGCGTGTTCAGCAGCTCGGTGCGCCTCGAGCCCACCAGGCCGGCCACGCCCAGCACCTCGCCCTCGTGCAGCTGGAAGCTGACGTCGTGGCAGGTGGGCTCGTACATGCCGGTGACGTTCTTCACGTCCAGCAGCACGTTGCCGGGCTTGTTTTTCTTCGGCGGGAAGCGGTTGGTCATCTCGCGGTTGACCATCAGGCGGATGATCTCGTCGGTGGTCAGCTCCCTGGCCGGGCGCGTGGCCACCCACTGGCCGTCGCGCATGATCGTCACGTCGTCGGAGATGCGCAGGATCTCGTCCATCTTGTGGGAGATGTAGATGATGCCCACGCCCTTGGCGGTCAGGCGGTTCATGATGCGGAACAGGTGCTCGACCTCGTCCTCGGTCAGCGAGGAGGTGGGCTCGTCCAGCACCAGTATGCGCGCGTTGTAGGAGACGGCCTTGGCGATCTCCACCATCTGGCGCTTGGAAACGGACAGCGTGCCGATGATGGCCCGGGGATCCACGTCGATTTCCAGGTCCTCAAAGATGGCCTTGGTCTCGTTGAACATCTTGCGGCTGTCCACCGTTCCCAGCTTCGTGGTCGGGAAACGGCCCAGGTACATGTTCTCCATGACGGAGCGGCGCAGCACCTGGTTCAGCTCCTGGTGCACCATGGCCACGCCGTTGTCCAGCGCGTCCCGGGGGCTGGTGAAAGTGACCGGTTTGCCGTTCATGGAAATGGTGCCGCCGTCGCGGGTATAGATGCCGAACAGGCACTTCATCAACGTGGATTTTCCCGCGCCGTTCTCACCCATCAGCGCATGCACCGTGCCCGCCCTCAGCTGCAGCTTCGCGTGGTCCAGGGCCTTGACGCCGGGGAACTGCTTTTCGATGTCCAGCATCTCCAGCAGATACTGTTGTTCGGACATGATTTCGCTTCACCACTTTTCACTTATTTCTTTAGAAACAATGTTTCTGCAAACAGTGCTTCCGGAGGGTTGTTTCCGAAAGCACTGTTTCCGGAAACATTGCCGGGGGGTCAAATACGGTTCCGGCGACCGAAGCCGCCGGAACCGCTTGACTTCTGGGATCAGACCGGAGCCGTCGGCCTTCTATCAGCCCACGTTCTCAGCGGTGATCTTGGCGTAGGGGATGAACACGGACACGCCGTCCTCGTTCAGGGTGTAGCGGTCCTCCAGGCCCTCGATCCACTTGCCGTTGATCAGGTAGTTCATCGCGAAGCGGATGTTGGCCTCGCCCATGGCGTCGCCGTCCTGCTTGACGGTAGCGGTCATCTTGCCGGCGCGGATCGCCTCGTAGGCGGCGTCGGTGGCGTCAACACCGATGACGGCGATGGAAGGATCGCCCTCGTTGCCGGTGTTGTAGCCGGACTGGTTCAGAGCGGCGATGACGCCGATGGCCATGTCGTCGTTGTTGGCGAAGACCAGCTCGATCTCGGGATGGGCCGCCCAAGTGGCCAGCATCTTCTCCTGGGCCTGCGCGGAGTCCCAGTTCGCGACGATCCACTCGCCGCCGTTGACGTCTTCCATCGGAACGCCCAGAGCCTCGGCGGTCTCCTGGGAGTACTGGGAGCGGGCAATGGCCTCGGCGTTGTTGGGCTCGCCTTCGAACTCAACGAACTGGATGGTGCCGTCGCCGTTCAGGTCCAGCTTGGAGGCGTCAGCGGCCCACAGGTCGGACAGGATCTCGCCCTGCATGTCGCCGGCCTCGCGGGCCAGGGTGCCCACGAAGAAGGAGCCGGAAGCCTTGACCACGGAATCATAGGTCTCTTCCGTCGGGGGCTTGTTGTAGAACAGGAAGGGGATGCCCGCCTCGGTGAACAGGTCAACCAGGGTCTGGCCGGAAGCGACCTCAGCCAGGTTGATGATGACGAAATCGGGCTTGTCGCCGACCAGGATGTTGGCCTGCTCGACCTGCTTGGCCATATCGTCGGCCGCGTCGTACATGGTCAGGTTGATCTTGCAGCCCAGCTCGTCGCCGACGGCCTTGGCCCACTTGTCCATGCCCTGGCGGACAGAGGAACCGTAGGTGTCGTCAAACTTCCAAACCAGTACGCGCACGTCGTACTCGTCCTTCATCTCCGCCATGGCGGTGAAGCAGGACAGCGCCAGCACGAGGGCCAGCATGAGAACCAGAACTTTCTTCATTGTGTTCTCCTCCTTAAATAATTGTTATAACAGGGTGCTCGCGCCCCCATATAACCGACCGTTAAAATATAAAATTTTCAGACTTTCCATTTTCACAAATTCAATTATATATTCAAGCATAACCAATGTCAAGATGTGTGCGCAGTGTATAAAACGTTAATTTTTACACAGATTCAATCCGAACACAAAGTTGCTTGCCTGTTTCCCGTTCGGGAAAATATCAAAAATCCGTTGAAATCGGCCCCAGGTTTTGCTATAATGTAGGCGTATCTTTATGCTCACGTGCAGGGGTTAAGAATCCGCGCTGGCAGGCCGATACATGAGATGGGAACTTCTCATATTTTTGACGGAAAGGGGCTTGACAGCCATGCGGAATAGAACTACGCTCCTTAGAGCAGAGCAGAGCAGAGCATGGGCTAACTGCGCTCTTTTTGTGCCTTGCGGGGCGTTTGAAACTGAATATCACATTCGTGATGGATAACCGTCGGATTTGGCGGGGTTAGTATTTCCTGTCAAATTTGGAGAGAATAAGAAAAACACGGGGAAACCGTAAGGGCTATTTTATCAGGAGATAATTATGCCGGCGCTGAGTATGTTTTATGGGATTATCGTCAGAATGCAGAGCGAAAAAGGCGGCAGACATCACAAGCCTCATATACATGCAATCTATGGCGATGATGAAATTGTGATTGCGCTTGACGGCGAAGTGTTGGAAGGGAGTATTCCGATCAGGCAGCGCAAAATGTTGGAAGGCTGGATGGCGATTCATGAAGACGAGCTGATGGCCAATTGGAGAATGCTAAGCGCGGGTGAAGGCTACTTCAAAATAGAGCCGTTGAAATAAAGGAGGACGAGCTATGCTGCGACCAACCGCCACAAGTGTTTTTCCGGAGGATAACTATATCCTGAGAATTGTTTTCGACAATGGGGAAACAAAGCGATTTGATGTAAAGCCTTATATTCAGGGAGAATGGTATGGAAAGCTGGCAGATAAACAGTATTTTCGCGCGGTCAGGACGGATGGTTTTACTGTAGTGTGGCCGGAAGGACAGGACCTTTGTCCGGATGAAATATATGACCTTGGTATATCAGTCAACCGACTGCAATTGGCATGATCGGCAATCAGAAAAGCAGATAGGCTACTGATATGAGCGCAGAAAGGGGCTTGACGGCTATGCGGAATAGAACTACGCTCCTTAGAGCAGAGCAGAGCAGAGCAGAGTAAGGGATAATTGCGCCCTTTTTTGGGCTGGAACTGAATATATTGATGATGGATAACCGTCGGATCTGACGGGGTCAGTATACCCTGTCAGGTTCGGCGGTTTTTGTTGTGCTTAGGAAGGATTAACCCGGCTTTCGGTCGGGGGTGGTGTCCTCTTTGCGGGGGTGTACCCGCTTGAACCGGCGAAGCTGTTCGTCGGTCATCTCGGGGCAATCCTCGTCGAACACGATGGGACGCATGGCAGCCTCTCGGATTTCGGCAATCTGTTCGGGGGTTGGCTTTTGATTCTTAGTAATGGAATAGCTTACGATCATTGTACATCCTCCTTTCCGCAGGGGTGGCTATTCTGGCGGAGATGATTCGGGTCACAGATTTTCGTTCCATGTAGACAACGAAAAGTATCTCGTCAACCTTGCCGATGGTATTGTAACGATCTTCAAACAGACTATGCGCGGAATCGTAGAACTCAATTCGGTTTTCGTCATTGAAAAACCATTTATAGAGCATCAGCCCGACAAATCAGAATAGTGTGACCTTTATATCGTCCGTGCATCGCCGCCGCTACAGCCGCGATTTACCGGATCTGTGAAACACGCTTGTCACGCGCGCGTTTGCCCCGCGCGATCTTTTTTGGCATTTTTCTGCGATTACAGCTTTTCAAAGCCGATGGTTTCTGTTATAATATATGCGGAGCATTTTACAGTGCTTACGCAAAGGAGGAATTGAACCATGAAGAAGATCGTCTCTGTTGTGCTGGCAGTCATCATGCTGCTGTCTGTCGCGGCCTTTGCCGAGGGCGAATACCGCGTGGCCATGATCACCGACTACGGCGACATCACCGACCAGTCCTTCAACCAGACCACCTACGAGGCCTGCAAGGCGTATTGCGAGGCCGAGGGCATCGACTTCACCTATTACAAGCCCAACGGCGATTCCACCGCCGAGCGCGTGGCCATGGTCGAAAAGGCCGACGACGAGGGCTACAACATCATCGTGATGCCCGGTTATGCCTTTGGCGAGACCATCGCCGAGGTTCAGGAGGAGTATAAGGACACCTACTTCATCGCGCTGGACGTCTCCGAGGGCGACCTGGGCGGCGCTGCCGTGGCCAGCAACGTGTATTGCGCGGTTTATAAGGAAGAGCTGTGCGGCTACATGGCCGGCTACGCGGCTGTGAAGCTGGGCTACACCCACCTGGGCTTCCTGGGCGGCATGGCCGTTCCCGCCGTCGTGCGCTATGGCTTCGGCTTCGTGCAGGGCGTCAACGCCGCGGCCGAGGAGCTGGGCATTGCCGGCGACGTGACCGTGGAATATGTGTATGGCAACCAGTTCTTCGGCGACGCCGACATCACCGCCTACATGGACAACTGGTATCAGACCCTGGGCGTGCAGGTCGTGTTCGCCTGCGGCGGCGGCATCTACTCCTCCGCGGCTGAGGCGGCCGCGAAGGTGGACGGCGGCAAGGTCATCGGCGTCGACGTGGACCAGGCCGGCATCATCGACGGCACCTACGGCGAGGGCCTGACCGTGACCAGCGCCATGAAGGGCCTGGGCGCCACCGTCATCACCCTGCTGGCCGAGACCGTCGCCGGCAACTTCTCCAACTACGGCGGCAAGGTCGAGGCCCTGGGCCTGATCGGCACCGAGCCCGCCCTGAACTACGTCCAGCTGGCCCCCTCCACCCAGTTCTCCGACAGCTTCACCGAGGCTGACTACAACGACCTGGTGGCCAAGATGTTCAATGGCGAGATCACCGTGTCCGACGCCATCGACGCCATGCCCGCCACCACCGTCACCGTGAACGATCTGGGCACCGTGAAGTAATGATCCCATGAACCGGGGAAGCCGCTTCCCCGGTTCTTTTACAAAAGCCCCCGGCAAAATGGTTTTCAGATGGCGGAGGCTTTTGTGAAAGAACCGTCGGTCGATATTGTCCCAAACAATAAAGGGGGGATCGGAATTGGAGAACCAGTATGCCATTGAAATGCTGCACATCACCAAGCGTTTCCCGGGCATCATCGCCAACGACGACATCACGCTTCAGCTGAAAAAAGGCGAGATCCATGCCCTGCTGGGCGAAAACGGCGCAGGTAAATCGACGCTGATGAGCGTGCTGTTCGGGCTGTACCAGGCCGAGGAGGGCACGATCAAGAAGGACGGCAAGGTCGTTCAGATCAACAACCCCAACGACGCCAACGACCTGGGCATCGGCATGGTCCACCAGCACTTCAAGCTGGTGGAGTGCTTCACCGTGCTGGACAACATCATCCTCGGCGTGGAGCCCACCAGTAAGATGGGCTTCCTGCAAAAGGCCGAGGCGCGCAAGCGGGTGATCGAGCTGTCGAAGCGCTATGGCCTGCAGGTGGACCCGGACGCGAAGATCTCCGACATCACCGTGGGCATGCAGCAGCGCACCGAGATCCTGAAGATGCTCTACCGCGACAACGAGATCCTGATCTTTGACGAACCCACCGCCGTGCTGACGCCCCAGGAGATCGACGAGCTGATGCAGATCATGAAAAACCTGGCGGCGGAGGGCAAGAGCATACTGTTCATCTCCCACAAGCTGGCCGAGATCATGGCCGTGGCCGATCGGTGCTCGGTGCTGCGCAAGGGCAAGTACATCGGCACGGTGGAAACCAAGGACGTCACCATGGAGCAGCTTTCGGCCATGATGGTCGGGCGCAACGTCAATTTCCACGTGCAAAAGCCCGAGTGTCATCCCGGCAAGGTGATCCTGGACGTGCGGAACATGAGCGTCGCCTCCCACCAGCACGGCAACAACGCCGTGAAGAACGTGACCCTGCAGGTGCGCGAGGGCGAGATCGTCTGCATCGCGGGCATCGACGGCAACGGCCAGACCGAGTTCGTCTACGGCCTTTCCGGCCTGGAGCCGCTGGCCTCCGGCACCATCACCCTGGAGGGCAAGGATGTCACCCGGACCGCCATCCGCCAGCGCTCCATCATGGGCATGAGCCACATCCCCGAGGACCGGCACAAGCACGGCCTGGTGCTGGATTACTCGCTGGAGGACAACATCGTGCTGCAGCGCTACTTTGAGCCCGAGTTCAACAACATGGGCTTCCTGCGCCGCAAGAACATCCGCGAATACGCCGAGCGCCTGATCGAGCAATACGACATCCGCTCGGGCCAGGGCCCCATCACCACCGCCCGCAGCATGTCCGGCGGCAACCAGCAGAAGGCCATCATCGCCCGGGAGATCGACAAGTCCCCCGCCCTGCTGATCGCCGTGCAGCCCACCCGCGGCCTGGACGTGGGCGCCATCGAATACATCCACAAGCAGATCGTCGAGCAGCGCAACAAGGGCAAGGCCGTGCTGCTGGTGTCCCTGGAGATGGACGAGGTGCTGGACGTGTCGGACCGCATCCTGGTGATGTACGAGGGCGAGATCGTCGGCGAGCTCGATCCCAAGAAGACCACCCCCGAGGAAATGGGCCTGTTCATGGCAGGCGCGAAGCGAGAGGAGGTGCCCAACTATGCAGGCTAAACGTGCGCGCGCGTCCCTGCTTCGCAGGCCCATGGTGCAGACGCTGATCGCCAGCCTGATCTGCATCGTGCTGGGGCTGCTGGTGGGCTATATCGCGCTGTTGATCATCAACCCCGCCGGCGCTACCGACGCCATCATCAGCGTGCTCAAGAACTTCTGGGCCTATTCCAAGCCCGAAAAGCAGTTGAAGAACTTCGGCATCACCCTGGTCACCACCGCGCCGCTGCTGATGTGCTCGCTGTCGGTGCTGTTCGCCTACAAGGTGGGCCTGTTCAACATCGGCGCGGCGGGCCAGTATGTGGCCGGCGCGGGCGCCTGCCTCTACTGCGCGCTGGCGCTGCACCTGCCCTGGTTCGTCTGCCTGATCGCGGCCATGCTGGCCGGCGCGCTGCTGGGCGCGATTTCCGGCACGCTGAAGGCCTACCGCAACGTCAACGAGGTCATCTCCTGCATCATGCTGAACTGGATCTCGCTGTACCTGGTGAACACGCTGCTGGCCCCGGTGAAGAACCCCACCGGCAAGGACACCTACACCCTCGCCTCCCAGAACCCGGGCGGCATACTGCCCTCGATGGGCCTGAACGAGCTGTTCAACCAGAAGAACGTGACCATCGCCATACCCATCGCGGTGGTGATGTGCGTGTGCATATGGGTGCTGCTGAACAAGACCAAGCTGGGCTTTGAGCTGAGGGCCACCGGCCTGAACAAGAACGCCGCCAAGTACTGCGGCATGCGGGACCGGCAGAACATCATCCTGACCATGGCCATCGCCGGCGCGCTGGCGGGCCTGGGCGCGGCGATGCTGTACCTGTCCGACTTCGAGCAGTGGGCCGTCACCCAGGCCAGCGTGCCCGCCATGGGCTTCAACGGCATCGCCGCCGCGTTCCTGGGGGGCCTGAACCCCATCGGCGCGATCTTCTCCTCCTACTTCATCCAGCACATCACCCGCGGCGGCGCGAACGTGGACATGAACATGTATTGCGCCCAGATTTCCGACCTGATTTCGTCGGTCATCATCTATATGTGCGGCTTCGTGCTGTTCATGAAGCAGTTTATGAACAAGCGGCTGGACGCCAGTGAAGCCAAGAGCCGCGGGAAGGGAGGCAATGCCGCATGATGCTTCTGTTGCAGTATACCCTCATATTCACATCGGTATTGATGCTGGTCGCCCTGGGCGGCTGCTTCTCCGAGCATTCCGGCGTGATCAACATCGGCCTGGAGGGCATCATGGTGTTCGGCGCGCTGGGCGGCGCGCTGGTAATGAAGTATATGCCCGCGAACACCGCGCCGCTGGTGATGATCGTCGTGGTGGTCTGCGCGGCCATGCTGGCCGGCATACTCTATTCGCTGCTGCTGGCCGTCGCCGCCATCAACTTCAAGGCGGACCAGACCCTGGTGGGCACCGCCATGAACCTGCTGGGCACCGCGGCCGCCACCGTCATCGTGAAGGCCATCAACACCGCCGCGGATTCCTCGAACACCTCCTCGGAGATCATGTACGTTGGCCCCAAGAAGGCCTTCATCATCGTGGAGGGCACCGAGTTCAGCTGGTTCATGCTGCTGGCGCTGGTGCTGCTGATCGCCTCCTATGTCATCCTGTACAAGACCCGCTTCGGCCTGCGGCTGATGGCCTGCGGCGAGCATCCCCAGGCGGCGGATTCCGTGGGCATCAATGTCTACCGGATGCGCTATGCCGGCGTGATGATCTCCGGCCTGCTGGGCGGCCTGGGCGGCCTGGTGTACATCACCGCGGGCGTCAGCGCGTGGAAGTTTGAAAACGGCGTGGCCGGCTTCGGCTTCCTGGCCCTGGCAGTCATGATCTTCGGCAGCTGGAAGCCCCAGCGCATCGCCCTGGCGGCGCTGCTGTTCGGCCTGTTCCGCTCGCTGAGCAACGTGTACACCGGCTTCGATTTCCTGAAGCGGCTGAACCTGCCCTCCACGGTTTACAACATGCTGCCCTACATCATCTCGCTGGTGGTGCTGGCGATCTTCTCCAAGAATTCCGCCGCGCCCAAGGCCGAGGGCATTCCCTATGACAAGGGCTCCCGCTGACCCGGCGACATATTATTTCATGAAAATCCTCGAAAATACTTTATTTTCACGGAAACTTGTGCTATAATACCCGGGTAAAAACGCTTTAATTCGAATCACAAAAGGGAGGGAATCCAACATGGGAAAGATGCTTGACGAATTTAAAGAGTTTGCATTGAAAGGCAATGTGGTCGATATGGCCATCGGTGTCGTCATCGGCGGCGCGTTCGGCAACATCGTCACCAGCCTGGTGAACGATATCTTCATGCCGATCGTTTCGAAGCTGACCGGCGGCATCGACTTCTCCAACTGGTTCATTTCGCTGGATGGCAGCAAGTACGCCACCCTGGCCGCCGCTCAGGAGGCCGGCGCTTCGACGCTGAATTACGGTGTGCTGATCTCCACCGTGATCAACTTCCTGATCATTGCGCTGTGCCTGTTCGGCGTGGTCAAGGCCATGAACAAGCTGAAGAAGCCCGCGCCGGAACCGGAGAAGCCCGCGCCGAGGCTGTGCCCCTACTGCAAGAGCGAGATCGCCGAGGACGCGACCCGCTGCCCGCACTGCACCTCTCAGCTGTAAGCGTGACAGGAGACATTCTATACACGGTCTTTTCATATCGGCGTCGATCTCGCATTGACGCCGATGTTGTGTCATTTGTAGCATGAAGACAAGGCTCACGGAACGTCTGAACGTCAAAAAGGCCGCCCGTTTCACCGTGGTGATCAACGCGCTGCAGGTCGCGGCCATGGTGGCGGTGCTGGTTTATACGGTGGTCCACGCGCCCACGGAGGGCCGGCACATCGAAATTGCCGCCATTGCCGCGGCGCTGCTGATCGTGCTCGGGGGCGCCATCGCGGACATCCGCGAGGCCTTGAACGCCGCGAGAATCGTGGAACAGACCCGTATGCTGGAGGAAGCCAACCGCCAGCTGGAGGACCTGAACGGCACCCTGCGCAAGCAGCGCCACGACTTCATGAACCATCTCCAGGTGGTATTTTCGCTGCTGGAGCTGAACGAGGCCGACGAGGCCATGCGATATGTGGAGAGCGTCTACGGCGACATCAAGCGCGCCGGCAGCGTCCTGAAGACCGCCATACCCGCCGTGAACGCCCTGATCGCTGCCAAGCGCCAGGATTGCGAGGCTCAGGGCATCGCGCTGACGCTGCACATCGGCTCCTCCTGGCAGGGGATGCCCGTGCCGGGCTGGGAGATGTGCCGGGTGCTGGGCAACCTGATCGACAACGCCCGGGAGGCGCTGCTGGCGGACGAAGCCTCCGCGGACAGGCGCATCGACCTGACCATCGACGAAACCCCCGGCGCGTACACCTTCCGCGTGGGCAACAACGGCCCCGCCATTCCCCCGCAGCTCCACCGCAGCATCTTCCAGCTGGGCTTCACCACCAAGAGCGACGGCCACGGCTCCGGCCTGAGCATCGTCGAGGAGATCGTGAAGGATTACGGCGGGGAGATCCGGGTGGAATCGGATGAAGCGCACACCGCGTTCATCGGCAGCATACCGAAGAATGGGTAGGTTGTTACAGTAGTTTCGGTTGAGTCCAATTCTGATTCAAACATTTCACACCCCATCAATCAGGGGCGGCATATAGCCGCCCCTTTATATGTCACCACAATTCCACGATCCCCACCGACGGGAAATACTTCTGCAGAATCTGCGGGGCAGTCCTTCCCTCCTCGGCCATCTGGTACGCGCCCCACTGGGACAGGCCCACGCCGTGGCCGAAGCCGCGGCCCCGGAAGACGACCCGGTCCTGCGCCACCTCCACGCTGTCGATCAGCGTACTCTTCAGCTTGTTCGCGCCGATCTGGATGCGAAAGGACGGCGCGGAGACGGCCTTGCCGTTGACCAGGATCGCCTTCGCCCGGCCCGATTCCCCCTTTTCATCCAGCTCGACGGTCTCCACCGCGCCCACCGCCGTGCCCGCGTCGGCGCAGGCCCTCGCCACCTGTTCCCGGGTAAAGGTCGCCGTCCAGCGCTGCGCCTCGGCGGGGGCCCTGTCCGATTCCACGGAGGCCGTGGGCCGCAGGTAGTCGGGATCGCCGCCCTTGTACTCCAGCGCCACGGAGGGCAGCTCGGTCATGCCGCCGGAATGGGCGTGGAACCAGGCGTTGGGAAATTCCCCCTGCCAGGACAGCGCCATGCCCCGGGTCTCGTTCACAGCCTGTCGCACCCGGGCGTTCACGCTGTCCGGTGCGTAGGCCTGGGCCTCGGCCACGTCGGTGGAGATGTCCGCCCCTTCATACCTCGATTGCTTGTCCTGGCAGAACTTCAGCACGAAGGTGCGTGCCAGGATCGCCTGGGCCTTCAGCGCCTCCATGGGCCAGTCGTTCTTCATCTCCCCGGCCACGACGCCAGCCACATAGGTCTCGATGTCCATGTCGTCATTGCGGTCCTTCGACACATCGTGTACTGTCAGCACCGGCACTCCGCTCTTGCCGATGGCCAGTTTTTCCGGCAGCTTCGGCAGGTTGGCCCTGGAATCGCTCAGCCGCCAGTTAACCGACGGGTCGCGGCTTTGCATGCAGCCGGCCGCGCCCAGGGCCAGCAGCGCAAGGGCCAGCGCCGTCGCCAGCTTTTTCGTCCAATTCATTTCAAAACACCCCCTCGAAGCTATTATGCTGTTTTTGCGCGTCGGTATGCGCGAGGAAAAACCGCGGCGCGTTGTTGCGCGACGTACCCGTTTCATGTATAATCATGGCAAAGCAGCCCGAAAGGAGACGCCATGACCATGAAGATTCTCATCTGCAACGCCGGGAGCACGTCGCTGAAATTCAAGCTGTGGGACATGCCGGCCCTCGCCGTGCTGGCCGAAGGCAAGGTAGAGCGCGTGGGTTCCACGGACGCGATCTTCCATTACCTGAACGGCAGATTCGCCATCAGACAATCCAACTTGTCCATCCCGGATTACACCGCGGGCATACAGATGTTCCTGGACGCCCTGTCCGCCACGGAGGGCGGCGCGGTGGCATCCCTGCGTGAAATCAACGCCGTGGGCTTCAAGACGGTGCTGGCGAAGGGCTTTTACGGCGTGCACGAGCTCACCGAAGAGGTTCTGGACGGCATGCGGGCTTATTTCACCGTGGCCCCAGCCCACAACGGGCCCTACCTGGAGGCCATCGCCGTGTTTGAAAAGCTGCTGCCGGACGCGCCGAGAATTGGCGTGTTTGAAACCGCCTTTCATCGCACGATCCCCATGGCCCGGCGCGTGTTCCCCGTGCCCTACGAATGGTACGAGAAATACGGCGTGATGCGCATGGGCTACCACGGCGCGTCCCACGGCTACATCGCCCAGAGGCTGGCGGGACGGCGTCGGGTGATTTCCTGTCACCTCGGGGGCAGCGCGTCGATCTGCGCGATACTGGACGGTCGGAGCGTGGACAACAGCTTCGGCTTTTCCCTGCAGATGGGCATCCCCCACGCCAGCCGCACCGGCGACGTGGACGTCTACCTGGTGCCCTTCCTGCTGGAGCAGGGGCTGACGCTGGAGGAGATCTACGACGGGCTGGGCAAGAACGGCGGCCTGAAGGGCATCTCCGGCACCAGCGGCGACATCCGGGACGTGGACGCCGCCATCCGCGCCGGCAGCGGGCGGGCGAAGCTGGCGCTGGACGTGCTGGCCACCCACATCATCCGCTACATCGGCGCCTACACCATGGAGCTGGGCGGCCTGGACGCCATCGCCTTCACCGGCGGCATCGGTGAAAACTACGCCCCCCTGCGCCGCATGGTCCTGGAGGCCATGGCCCACATGGGCATGGTGATCGACGATGACGCCAATGAAAACGGCGTCGGCGAGCGGCGGGTTTCCGCGCCGGATTCCGCCATAGAGGCCCACGTCATTCCCGCCAACGAGGAGCTGATGGTGGTGCGCTCCGCCTACGAATTGATTAATTCCAAATAAATTCTAAAATTATGCTGTAAACTATAGATTTTTTGGCGAAGATGTTGTATACTATATTATGATTTGGTAACGGGGTTAAAGCACCCCGTGCCACAACATTATGAAAGTAGGGATAGCGTGAAAAAGAAGAAGTGTATCGCCATGCTTCTGGCTGGCGGTCAGGGAAGCCGCCTCGGACTTCTCACCAAGGTCATGGCCAAGCCGGCTGTGCCCTTCGGCGGAAAGTATCGCATCATTGACTTTCCCCTGTCCAACTGCACCAATTCCAACATTGACACCGTGGGCGTGCTGACCCAGTACCGTCCGCTGGAATTGAATAGCTATATCGGCTCGGGCCAAACCTGGGACCTCGACCTGAGCTATGGCGGCGTTTACGTGCTGCCGCCCTACGCCACCGCCGACAGCAGCGAATGGTACAAGGGCACCGCCAACGCCATCTACCAGAACTTCGGCTTCATCGAGCAGTTCGATCCGGAATACGTCCTGGTCCTCTCCGGCGACCACATCTACAAGATGGACTACAACCGGATGCTCAATTCCCACATCGAGCGCAATGCCGACGTGACCATCGCCGTGCGCCCCGTGCCGTGGGAGGTGGCCCCGTCCTTCGGCATCATGAACGTGGACGACAACGACGCCATCATCGAATTCGAGGAGAAGCCGAAGCAGCCCAAGAGCAACCTTGCCTCCATGGGTGTGTACATCTTCACCTGGAAGATCATGAAGGAATACCTGACCGCCGACGCGGCGGACCCGAAGTCCCAGAACGACTTCGGCAAGAACATCATCCCGAACCTGCTGAACGACAAGAAGGCGCTCTACGCCTACGCCTTCACCGACTACTGGAAGGACGTGGGCACCATCTCCAGCCTCTGGGAGGCCAACATGGACCTGCTGAAGAGCCCGCCGGAGTTCGACCTGACCGACCCGCGCTGGAAGATCTACTCCCGCACGCCGGTCATGCCGCCCCACTTCATCGCCGACGACGCGGTGGTGGCCAACTCCATGATCACCGAGGGCTGCGAAATCGACGGCGCCGTGCGCGACAGCGTGCTGTTCGCCGGCGTCACCGTTGAAAAGGGCGCCGTGGTGGAGGACAGCGTCATCATGCCCGGCACCACCGTCAAGGCCGGCGCCGTGGTGCGCCGCGCCATCGTTTCCGAAAATTGCGTGATCGCCGGGGGCTGCCAGGTGGGCGAGGCCGAGGGCGACATCGCCCTGATCGGCCAGGATACCGTGCTGCCCGAGGGCTATGTGGTAAAGGCGGGCCTGCAGGTCGACACGGATGCTATTTCTCGAAAGGAGGGCGCCTGATATGAACGATGTCATGGGCATTGTCTACACTTCTAAAGACGACCTCACGCTGCGCGAGCTGACCAGCCAGCGCGCGGTGGCCGCGATTCCCGTGGCCGGCCGCTATCGCATCATCGACTTCACCCTGTCCAGCCTGGTGAATTCGAACATCCACAACGTGGGCATCATCGCCCAGAAGAACTATCATTCGCTGATGGACCACCTGGGCTCCGGCAAGGATTGGGACCTGCACACCCGCAACAACGGCCTGTTCATCCTGCCCCCCTTCCTGACAAGGGAAAACGGCGGCGAATACAGCGGCGTACTGGACGCGCTGAAGGCCAACTTTGACTACCTGCGCCGCTCCCACCAGGAATTCGTGATCCTGACCAACAGCGATTACGTGATGAACACCAGCTTCGAGCCGATGATCCAGCAGCACATCAAGTCCGGCGCGGACATCACGCTGATGTACAAGAAGGCCACCCCCGAGATCACCGAGTTCACCTCCTCCTCGAAGAACAACCACTGCTATCTGGGCATCGGCGAGGACGGCATCGTCAACGACATCGAAATCGACCCCAACGCCGCCAGCTACGACAACCTGTACCTGAACGTGATGCTGGTCAAGCGCACGATGCTGATGTACATGGTGGACCAGGTCATCTCCCACGGCAGCCACGATTTCTACGCCGACATGCTGCGCCCCTACATCAAGTCCGGCGCGCTGAAGATCATGGCCTACGAGGAGAAGGGCTACTATCGCCGCATCGAGACGATCCGGGGCTACTTCAACTTCAACATGGACCTGCTCAAGCCCGGCGTGCGCAAGGAGCTGTTCGGCGCGAACCCGGTCTACACCAAGACCCGGGATTCCGTGCCCACCATCTATCGCGGCAACGCGAAGATCAAAAACTCCCTGATCGCCGATGGCTGCGTCATCGACGGCGAGGTGGAAAACTGCGTGCTGTTCCGCGGCGTCACCGTGGCCAAGGGCGCGAAGCTGAAGAACTGCGTGATCATGCAGGACGGCTACATCGAGGAGGACGTGGAGCTTGAGAACGTCATCTTCGACAAGGCGGTCACCATCCGCAGCCACAGCCGCCTGGTGGGTTCGGGCCAGTATCCCATCGTCATCGGCAAGAACATTACGCTGTAAAAAACATGCGCTTGCGGAGACGGTCACGTCTCCGCAAGCGACAAAAACCGCGGTATAGCCCGTTTCAAACCCGGAAACAATCATTCCTATAGGAGGAAACAGAGCCATGAAAATTCTCTTCGCAACATCTGAATGCATGCCGTTTGTCAAAACCGGCGGCATTGCGGACGTGATGGGCGCGCTGCCCAGGGAAATCCTGAAGGCCGGCGAAGACGTCCGCGTCATCCTCCCGCTGTATAAGGCCATCGGCGCCGAGTGGCGTGAAAAGATGCAGCACATGCTGTATTTCTACATCAACCTCGGCTGGCGCAGGCAGTATGTGGGCATTGAAACGATGGTATACGGCGGCGTCACCTATTATTTCGTCGATAACGAGCAGTATTTCGGCCGGGATTACATCTACGGCATGGGCGGCGACGAGGGCGAGCGCTTCGCTTACTTCTGCCGCGCGGTGATGGAGGCGCTGCCGAAAATCGACTTCATCCCCGACGTGCTGCACTGCAACGACTGGCAGACCGGCCTGATCCCGGTGCTGCACAAGCTGCAATACAAGCACCTGGAGCTGTTCGAGAATATGCGGACGGTGTTCACCATCCACAACCTGCAATACCAGGGCCTGTTCCCCATCGACACCATCGAGGACCTGCTGTACCTGGGCAACCTGGCCTACACCAGCGACGCCCTGGAATTCTATGGCATGTGCTCCTGCATGAAGGGCGGCATCGTGTTCTCCGACGAGATCACCACCGTCAGCCCCACCTATTCCCAGGAGATCCAGACCGCCTATTACGGCGAGCGGCTGGACGGCCTGCTGCGCACCCGGGTGGACCACCTCTGCGGCATACTCAACGGCATCGACACCGAGGAGTATGACCCGGAGAAGGACCCGCTGCTGACCCAGAACTACACCGCCGAAACCTACGACAAGAAGGTCGAGAACAAGCTGGCCCTGCAGCGCGAGCTGGGCCTGACCGTGGACGCCAACGTGCCGATGATCGCCATGATCACCCGCCTGTCCGGCCAGAAGGGCCTGGACCTGGTGGAATGTGTGCTGCCGGAGATCATGAACACCGGCGCGCAGCTGGTCATCCTGGGCATGGGCGAGAGCCGCTATGTCGATCTGTTCAGCTGGGCCCAGTGGAAGTACCCGCTGCAGGTTTCGGCCAACTTCCAGATGAACAACGCCCTGGCCCACAGGATCTACGCCTCTGCCGACCTGTTCCTGATGCCCTCGCTGTTCGAGCCCTGCGGCCTCAGCCAGCTGATCTCGCTGCGCTACGGCACATTGCCCGTCACCCGCGAGACCGGCGGCCTGCGGGACACCGTGCTGGCGTACAACGAATACACCGGCGACGGCAACGGCTTCACTTTCCTCTACTACAACGCCCACGACATGCTCCACGTCATCGAGAACGCCGTGCGCATGTTCCACGAGCAGCGCGAGCTGTTCAACAGCCTGGCCATCCGCGCCATGAAGGGCCAGTACGGCTGGGATCAGTCGGCGAAGCAGTACATCGAGCTGTATGAGAAGGTGAACCCCGAGGCGGCAAAGAAGCCGGTGGCAAAGAAGAAGGCCGCCCCGAAGGCCAAGGCTGAGGACGGCGAAGAAAAGCCGGCGACCCGCAAGCGCGCCGCGAAGCCCAAGGCCGAGGGTGAAGACGCACCCGCGAAGAAGCCCCGTGCCCCCAGGAAAAAGAAGGAGGAGACCGCCGAATAATTCCCGGCGCTTTCCCGCGGCAATTCGGAATAACCGATGTGATTGGCATCGGTTATTCCTTTAAAAACGATCAACAGGAGCACGAGCATGGATAATCGCGATGAAATCATACAAACCCAAATGGACCTGATCAGCACACTGGTCAACAACAACCTGAAGAACCTGGCCGACGACATCTGGGGCGCGCCGAAGCCCAAGTCCCCGGCCCCGTCCGGCCCCGAAAAGCCGGGACAGACGCCCCGGAAGCCCGACATCACCAGGACCCCCGCCGCCGAACCGAAGGCTGCCGATACCCAGCAGGCCGAGGAGGAGGAGACCCCGCCGGAGGACATCGAGGACCTGAAGAAGGAGCTCAATGAGCTGATCGGCCTGAGGGGCGTCAAGCGGGAGGTCAACAACCTGATCAACACCGTCACCATCTACAAGCTGCGCCGGGAGCACGGCCTGAAGACGGTGGATATGTCGCTGCACATGGTGTTCAGCGGCAACCCCGGCACCGGCAAGACGATGATCGCCCGGCTGATGTCCCGCATCTACAAGAGCCTGGGCATGCTCAAGAAGGGCCACCTGGTGGAGGTGGACCGCTCGGGCCTGGTGGCGGGCTATGTGGGCCAGACGGCCACCAAGACCAGCGCCGTCATCGAAAAGGCCCTGGGAGGCGTGCTGTTCATCGACGAGGCCTACGCCCTGAACGGCAAGACGGAGAACGACTTCGGCCAGGAGGCCATCGACACGCTGCTGAAGGCCATGGAGGATCATCGGGAGGACCTGGTGGTCATCGTGGCGGGCTACGACGGGCTGATGGACCAGTTCATCCACTCCAACCCCGGCCTGGAATCCCGCTTCAACCGCTTCCTGCACTTCGACGACTACACCCCCGAGGAGATGATGGGCATACTGGACCTCCAGCTGAAGAAGGGCCAGTATGTGCTGACCGAGCAGGCCCGCAAGGACGTGGCCGATTACATCGCCGCCGCCAACACCAGCTCCATCTCCTTCGGCAACGGCCGCGGGGTGCGCAACATCTTCGAGCGGCTGCTGGTGGCCCAGGCCAACCGCCTGGCCCAGGCCACGGACATCACCAAGGACGACCTGATGACCATCACCGAAGCCGACGTGGCCGCGGCCCGCGCCACTGACGAGAAGATCCTGGCCGCGGAAAAGGCCCAGCAGGAACTGATAAAGTCCGCCGAGGACACCCTCGCCGAGCTGCAAAGGCTGGCAAAGGACGTGCCGGTGAATGTGCCGGAGACGCCAAATCCGGAAGTGCCGGAGGACACGGAAGAAAACGACGCGCAGCCGGAGGAATAGCGTTTGCCGCAAGGCGGATGTCGCTTTGGGCAGCACGGTAAATTCTGATTTGCCGGGGTGTTGGTGGAATCGCAAAGTGTAGTGCAAAGGGAACAGGGAACAGTCAACAGGGAACAGGAATGGCTGCTGCCGCGAACACATCGAAATCGTTCGTGTTGTAGCGGCGGCCCCTGGGCCGCCATCGGTTCTCTTG
>JAFWEL010000132.1 GCA_017512905.1 Clostridia bacterium | reverse complement strand
TGACAGCTCCCTCTGGGAGGGAGCCTTAAAAAGGCCCTGTTTCCAGCACTTCCCCAAAGCCTCCCTCTCAGAGGGAGGTGGCCCCGTAGGGGCCGGAAGGAGTCCGTCACCCCATATTCTGACTAACGCCATCAGAATTTATCGTTCCATCCCTTCGCCGTATCGGGCGAAGGCCCTGATCCGTTCGTTCAGGTCGGGCCATTTTTCGGCGCTGCGGGCGCTGAACAGGCCGTCGTCGGGATCCTCGGTTGAACGCCATTCGTGGGCGATCAGGGCCCAGGTGGCCTCGTAGAGGTTGGCGAATTCGGGGTCGCGCTGGGCCTGGCAGACGAAGCTCTGGCGGGGCTGGTTGATGTCCTCGCCGCTGATCTGGAACAGGTGGTGCTTTTCACACAGGGCGCGCACCCGGCGCAGCTGCGCTTTGGTGTTGCGGCTGGGCATGTAGGTGATGGCCCGGTAGCCCAGGCCGGCCACGTATTCCACCAGCTCGTCCAGGGAGTCATCCTCGAACTTCTGGGCCTTCTTGTCGCCGGTCACGCTGTCGCCCACGTCGCCCAGGTAGGCGTAGGCCGAGATCGCGCCCATCTTCTCGGACAGGGCCAGCAGCTCGCGCACGTCGGGGCATTCGTCGGTGGCGTTGATGTAGAAGCGGCTGATCAGCTGGCTCTTGATCCAGCCCAGCAGGTCGTACATCATGTGGGGATTGGCTTCGTCCAGCAGGAAGCCCTCGATCTTGCCGGAGATGGGCAGCTTCAGCTCGTCTTTGATGAACTTCACCAGCCGGTCGCCCTTGCCGATGACGTCGATCATCCGGTAGGCCAGGGCGCTGGACAGGTGGCGCTCGGTGACAGAGCCGCCCTTTGAGAAGTTGGAGAGGGGCAGCACGTCCCTGTCAAAGTCGATGGTCACGCCGTATTGGGCCATCATGCCGTTGATGGCGTCCACCATCTTGCGGTTGCGGATGTTGCGCTTTTCGCGGTAGGGGGCGTACAGCGCGTTCAGCTCCCCGGCCCTGCCGTGGGGCACGCCGTGCAGCGCCATGTAGACGATGCCCTTCTGGTCCGGGTTGTTCAGCTTCCGGTCGGCAAAGGGCGTGTTGGCGAAGGAGGCGCGGCACTCCATGCCGATGGTCGCGCCCATGTGGGCGGCCCTGGCCGCGGCCAGGAATTCGTTCGCGCCGGCGATGGAATCGTGGTCCATCAGGCCGCAGGTGCAAAGTCCCGCCGCCCGGGCGAAGTAGACTGCCGCCGTGGGGCTGTAGGGCGAGAAGGAATAGGTGGTGTGGATGTGGTTGTTCACATCCCGGGCTACCGGGGGCAGCGCCTCGGTGGCCAGCAGCGTTTCAAGGTTTTCCAGGGCATTTTCACCGTTCAGCAGGGCGAGCATTTCCTCGCGGGTCCTCGGCATAGGGTATCATCCTTTCATAAGCGGGTTCGCGTAAACTCAAATCCTATTTTACCACGTCCCCGGGGCGCAGGCAAGCAAAAAAATGTGGCGGGTCGCCATGATGGCGGACGGGAATGTCATGATTGATTAACGCAGCATTATCAGAAAATCAACGGGTGACACATAAACGACAGATATAATGATATGGGGTGATATCATCGAAATGTGGATGAAAAAGGGGAAGACACTGCTACGCGTGACGGCCTTTCTGGTCGTGTTCGCGGTATGCTTTTTTGTGGTACAGAGCGCGTTCGGCGTTGATCAGCTGGGCGCTTATTTACATAATCGGGGCTTTCTACACGAGAAGGCGGGCAGCCTGGACGGCGTGTACATCGGCGCGAGCAATGTCCATGCCTATTGGCAGCCGCTGGTCGGATGGAATGAATATGGCATCTCCGTTTACGATTATTCCTTTGACGGCATGCCTGTCGGCGCGGTTCGGTACCTGTTGGAAGCGGCCCGGACGCGCCATCCGGACGCCCTCTTCATCATCAATATCAATCAGTTCAGGAACCGGGAGAATCAGGGAACCTCTGATGTCGTTGCCAAGCTGCATCGCAGCCTGGACTATATGCCCATCTCCATCACCAAGGCGCGTGTCGTCAGCGGCCTGGCCAGGAGCTTCAGTTTGACCTTCCAGGAACAGCTGGAGCTGATGCTTCCCATCATCCCCTTCCACTCCCGCTGGAACGAGCTGGATGGCTGGGCCCTGGGCGCAGAGACGACGGACTACAAGTCCTCCCGCTCAAACAGGGATTTCCTGATGGACCAGAAGGATTATTCCCGGAAGTACACCATCATCGACGACCGGCAGGACCGCGAGGAGATCATCACCACGGCCTTCGACGAGCTGATGGACTATATTGACAGCTCGGGGGCCAGAGTTCTGTTTGTCAAGGTGCCCCAGTCGATGATCAAAAGCAAGCAGAAGTACCTGAATACCATCGAGGATATGGTGTTGGAGCGGGGCTATCCCTGCCTGGACCTGCATGAGAACATCGATTCGACCTATATTGACCCGAAGTGGGATTTTTACAACGGCAATCATACGAATGTCCATGGCTCACTCAAGTACACCCACAGCCTCGGGGCGTATCTGGTGGAGCATTACGGCTTTGCCGACAAGCGCGGCACGCCCGGATGGGAAAGCTGGGACGAGGCCGGCGAGAGGTATTACAAGCTCCTCAGCAGCTACGCGCTGCCCTTCGAGCTGGAAAACGAGCCGCGGGTGAAGCTCGATGCGCCGGAGCTGGGCAAGGCCGAGGCCGACGGGCAAACCATCACGGTGAGCTGGTCGTCCTCTGAGGGCGCCGGTGGCTATCAAATATATCGCAAGAGCGCCAAGGACGGCAATCGCTGGGTGCTGGCTGGTGAGACGGACAACGAGACCTTTACCTGGCGCGACAGCGACCGGAAGCCTTCGACGGAATATACCTACACCGTCGTGCCCTGCCGACGGGAGGGCGACGGATGGCGATACGGCAGCTTTGATATCCACGGCGTGAGCGCCAAGACGGCGGCGGACAAGGCCGCGAAGGAAAAGGCCGCCGAACCCGACGGGGAAGAGGAATCGGAAGAGGATGAGGAATGACCCCGTTAGTTGAGGCCTGTTTCATCTATAAATATCGAGCTGACGCGCAGGGATTAGGGATTGGGAAAAGCCGCACACCAACGTAGTACGAGGGATAAAACGATAGTTCCCGCGAAGGAACAGAGTCTTTTCACGGTTTATAAGAAAGCATTTGTTTCTGCCACGCGGCAGCCACTATTTCTAATCCCCAGTCCCTAATCCCTCTCCCCGACAAATCAGAATTAGCCAGCGACTGAACAGCGGCCAAATATTTAACCGGCAATCGGCATCATTCAATGGGGTGATTTGAACAACATGCGCTTGAGCAGATGGAAATACCTGCTTCGGGTGGCGGCCTTTGCGCTCGTGTTCGCGGTGTGCTTTTTCGCGGTACAGAGCCCGTTCGGCTTCAACCAGTCCTATGCCTACCTGAACAGCAAGGGCTATCCGAAGGAGAAGGCGGGCAGCCTGGACGGCGTGTATATCGGCGCGAGCAATGTCCACGCCTTTTGGCAGCCGCTGATCGGCTGGGCGGAATACGGCATCGCGGTGTATAATTATTCCTTCGACGCCATGCCCGCCGGCGCGGTCCGCCACCTGATGGAGGCGGCGCGGAAGCGGCAGCCGGACGCGCTGTACATGGTCAACCTCAACCAGTTCAAGAACAGCGAGACCTCCGAGGAGGTCGTCACCCACCTGCACCGCATCCTGGATTATATGCCGGTCTCCGTGGAGAGGGCGCGGATGATCGGCGGCCTGGCCCGGACCTATAACCTGACGATTGCCGAGCAGCTGGAGCTGCTGTTCCCGATCATCCCCTTCCATTCCCGGTGGAATGAGCTGAAGAGCTGGGCCATGGGCGGGGAGATCAACGACTTCAAGTCCTCCCGCTCCAAGGCCATCTTCCTGACGGGCCGGAAGGACCTGTCAGCAAAATACACGATCGACGACGAGCGCCTGCCCCTGGAAAAGTCCGTGACGTCCGAGCTGGAGCAGCTGCTGGACTACGCCGACGCCACGGGAGCGCGGGTCCTGTTCATCAAGGCCCCCCAGGCGATGACGGCCAACCGCCAGCGATACCTGAACACGCTGGAGGATCTGGTACTGGCGCGGGGTTACCCCTGCCTGGACCTGCACGAGCAGATCGAAAGCACGGGCATCGACCCCTGCTGGGACTTTTACAACGAATCCCATACGAACGTCCACGGCTCGGTGAAGTACACCCGCTGCCTGGCGGAGTACCTGATAGAGAATTACGGCTTTGCCGACAAGCGGGGCCAGAGCGGCTGGGAGAGCTGGAGCGAGGCCCAAAATCGGTATTACGGGCTGCTGAACGGCTACCTGCTGCCCTTTGAGCAGGACCGCGAACCGCGAACCGCCCTCGAAGCCCCGGCGCTGGGCAAGCCCACCGTCGAGGAACAGGACGTCACGGTGGCCTGGTCGGCCAGCGAAGGCGCGCAGGGGTATCAGGTCTATCGCAAGGGCGGCGAGGGGGGCAGCCGCTGGCAGCTGGTCGGGGAGACCGACGGGCAGACGCTCGCCTGGCGCGACAGCGGCCGCAGGCCGTCCACCGAATACACCTACACCGTCGTCGGCATCCAGGGGGACGGCGACGGGACGCGCTATGGCAGCTTTGACCAGAGAGGCGTCACGGCGAAGACGGCTGCCGGCGGGAAGGAAAAAAAGGCGTCCGGGGCCGATGAGCCGGACGAATCGGACGATGAGGAATCGGCGGGAGGAGACGAGGAATGACATTTGTATCCCTTGCGTTTTTCGCGTTTGTCGCGGCGGTGACGCTGGTTTATTTCATTGTGCCGAAGGCGGCCCGGTGGGTCGTGCTGCTGGTGGGAAGCTATGTCTTCTATTGGCTGAACAGCCGCTGGCTGGCGCTGGTGCTGATGGGAACCAGCATCGTCACATTCCTGATCGGGCTGTGGCTCCAGAGGGTGCGGGACCGGCGGAAGGCGTATGTGGACGCCCACAAGGCCCAGCTGTCCCGGGAGGAGCGGAAGGCCTATAACAACGCCACCAAGAAGACGACGCGACGCATACTGGCGCTGGGCGTGCTGGTGACCCTCGCGCCGCTGCTCTACCTGAAATACAGCAATTTCTTTATCGACAACGCCAACACGCTGCTGGCGCGCTTCAATGCCCAGACCCAGATCAACCACGTCAGCCTGCTTTTGCCGCTGGGCATATCGTTCTATACCCTCCAGGCCATCGCCTACCTGACGGACATCTACCGGGGCAAGGCCACCGCGGACCGGAACCCGGCGAAGTTCATGCTGTTCATGTCCTTCTTTCCCCAGATCGTGCAGGGCCCGATTCCCCGCCACGGCCAGCTGGCCTCCCAGCTGTACGAGGGGCATGACTTCGATTACACCCGGGTGTGCCATGGCGTCCAGCTGATGGTCTGGGGCCTGTTCAAGAAGCTGGTCATCGGCGAGCGGATCGCCATTCCGGTGAACGCCCTGTTTGACGGATACGCCAGCTATTCCGGGCCGATACTGTTCCTGGCCGCGGCCATGTACGGCCTGCAGGTCTACGCCGACTTCTCCGGCGGCATGGACGTCGCCCGGGGCGTCGCCCAGATCCTGGGCGTCGAGCTGGAGCTGAACTTCCGCCAGCCCTATTTTTCCGCCTCGGTGGAGGAATTCTGGCGTCGCTGGCACATGACGATGGGCAACTTCATGCGCGACTATGTGTTCTACCCCCTGTCCATGTCCAAGGCGTTCACCACCTTCGGCCAGAAGAGCCGCAAGGTCCTGGGCCAGTACGTCGGCAAGCGCCTGCCCCCCTTCTGCGCGATGTTCATCGTGTATATCCTGGTGGGCCTGTGGCACGGCGCGGCCTGGAATTACGTGGTGTTCGGCCTGTGGAACGGCGTGTTCATCATGCTGGGCATACTGATGGACGGCTTCCACGACAAGGCGCGGCAGCTGCTGGGCATCCGTGAGGAGACTGTCACCTGGCGGGCCTTCCAGATCATCCGCACCTTTGTGGTCATCAGCTTCGGCCGCTACTTCTCCCGGGGCAACAGCCTCAGGGACGCGCTGGACATGATCGGCCGCTCCTTCAAAAACTGGCGGGACATCACCTTCCTGACCAATGGCACCCTGCTGAAGCTGGGGCTGGACAACGCCAACTGGATCGTGCTGGGCATCTTCCTGCTGGTGCTGTTCTTCGTGGACCTGGCCCACGAGAAGGGCGTCGCCCTGCGGGAGGCCATCGACCGGCAGAGCCTCGTGTTCCGCTGGGCCATCTACATCGCGGTGGTGCTGGTCATACTGGTGTTCGGCATGTACGGCCCCCATTACGATGCCGCGAGGTTCATCTATCAGGAGTTCTGATATTCCCCGGGCCTATACCCGGCCATAGCCTTGACTTTTAACACACCGGCGCATTATAATATCCCTACAGGCGATGAGGGAGAGAGTAACGCCAGCGGAAGCCATCAGAGAGCCGGAACAGGTGCGAGCCGGCGGCGGAGGCGGCGCGAACATGGCTCCGGAGCCCCGGGCGCGAAGGGCGAGGGCCTTAGCGTCCGGCGTAGGCAGACCTGCCGCCACGTTACAGGCATCGAAGGCGCGCTTTATGATGAAGGCGCGTGAAAAGGGTTGGTATCGCGTTTGCAAGAGCGCCCCTGAACAGGGGCGCCTTATTTTGTCAAAGGGGGAAGATTAACATGCCAAAGCCCACTTTCTACATCACCACGCCCATCTATTATCCCAGCGGCAACATGCACATCGGCCACACCTATACCACGGTGGCGGCGGACACCATGACCCGCTTCAAGAAGCAGACGGGCTACGACACCTATTTCCTCACCGGCACCGACGAGCACGGCCAGAAGATCGAGCGCAAGGCCGCCGAGGCCGGCGTGACGCCCCAGCAGTTCGTGGACAAGATCGTGGCCGAGACCAAGGACCTGTGGAAGCTGATGAACATCGAGTACGACGACTTCATCCGCACTACCGAGGACCGGCACATGAAGATCGTCCAGAAGATCTTCAAGCAGTTCTACGACCAGGGCGACATCTACAAGAGCGAATACGAGGGCCTGTACTGCACGCCCTGTGAATCCTTCTGGACGCCCACCCAGGTCAAGGATGGCAAGTGCCCCGACTGCGGCCGTCCCGTGGAGCCGATGAAGGAGGAGAGCTACTTCTTCCGCATGAGCAAGTACCAGGACTGGATGATCCAATACATCGAGGATCACCCCGACTTCATCCAGCCGCCGTCGCGGGCCAACGAGATGCTGAACAACTTCCTGCGGCCCGGCCTGCAGGACCTGTGCGTCAGCCGCACGTCCTTCAAGTGGGGCGTGCCGGTGGACTTCGACCCGAACCACGTGGTCTACGTGTGGATTGACGCCCTGAGCAACTACATCACCGCCCTGGGCTACGGCACCGACCATGACGAGAAGTTCAAAAAGTACTGGCCCGCCGACGTGCACCTGGTGGGCAAGGAGATCGTGCGCTTCCACACCATCTACTGGCCCATCATGCTCCACGCCCTGGGCCTGCCCCTGCCCAAGCAGGTGTTCGGTCACGGCTGGCTGCTGTTCGGCGAGGACAAGATGAGCAAGTCCAAGGGCAATATCGTCTATCCCGGCCCCATCGTCAAGCGCTACGGCGTGGACGCGCTGCGCTACTACCTGATGCGGGAGATGCCCTTCGGCGCAGACGGCAATTACACCAACGAGGCGCTGCTGACCCGCATGAACGCCGACCTGGTGAACGACCTGGGCAACCTGGTCAGCCGCACCGTGGCGATGATCGAGAAGTATTTCGACGGCGTGGTGCCCGCGCCCGCCGGCTACGAGGGCCCCGACCTTGACCAGATCGCCCACTTCGAGGCGCTGCCCGCAATCGTGGAGGAGCAGATGAACAAGCTGCAATTCTCCGTGGCCCTGTCCGAGATCTGGAAGCTGATCGGCGAATGCAACAAGTACATCGACCTGACCCAGCCCTGGGTGCTGTGCAAGAGCGAGGAGAACAGGCCCCGCCTGGGCACGGTGATGTACGTGCTGGCCGAGTGCATCCGCGCCATCGCGGTGTACATCCAGCCCACCATGCCCTCCACCCCGGCGCGCATCTATCAGCAATTGGGCGTCACTGACGCGGCCCTGATGACCTGGGAGAGCGTGAAGGCCTTCGGCCAGCTCAAGCCCGGCACCGTGGTGAAGAAGGGCGAGGCTCTGTTCCCCCGGGTGGACATCAAGAAGGAGCTGGAGGCCATGGCCGCCGAGAAGGAAAAGGAACTGAAGGCGGCGGAGAAGGCGGCGAAGAAGGAAGAAAAGAAGGCCGAAAAGCCCGCTGAAAAGTCCAATGACGGCATCGCTTCCTTCGACGACTTCATGAAGATCAAACTGGTGGCCGCGAAGGTCATCGCCTGCGAGAGAGTCGAAAAGAGCGACAAGCTGCTCAAGGAGACCCTGGACATCGGCGGCGGAAAGACCAAGACCGTCTGCTCCGGCATCGCGAAGTACTATACCCCCGAGGAGATGGTGGGCAAGACCGTGGTGCTGGTGAACAACTTCGCCCCCCGCAAGATGGCCGGCCAGGTGTCCGAGGGCATGCTGCTGTGCGCTGAGGACCCCGACGGCCGGGTGCGCCTGCTGACCGTGGACGGCGACGTCGCCGCGGGAAGCGAGATTGGATAAATCAGTATTTACCCGTCTAATTATTGTCCACAAATCCTCCTACCGGTGTCCTTGCTTGCCATGTATCCCGGGCTTATAATGACAGCACATATTATGGGATATATGGGAGGAATCGACAATGAAGTACCGCTGGATCGCGGGCGTCATGGCGCTGGCGCTGCTGCTGACATCCCTGGTGGGCATCGGGGGCGCGGCCTGGGCCGAGGGCTTCGGCCAGACGCCGTCCACGAGCGTGACGCTGGGCAGGGGGGAGACCTGCAGGTTCGATACCTCGGCCATACTTGTGACCGATGACCTGGTGCTGAAGTACAAGACCGACAACCCCAAGGTGGCCACGGTGGACGCCGACGGCGTCATCACCGCGCTGCGCAAGGGCAGGGCCACCATCGCCGTGGGCTATGACAAGACGCTGCTGGGCCTCTGCGAGGTCACGGTGGCCGCCGCGCCGAAGCGCCTGACGCTGTCCGAAAGCAACGTCGTGCTCTCCGTGGGCGACGTCAGGGCCCTCTCCGCGAAGCTGACCAGTGGCAGCGCCTCGGCGCTGAGCTTCACCAGCAGCAACGAGAAGGTGGCCACGGTGGACGCCGAGGGCAATGTGACCGCCCTGGCCGGGGGCAAGAGCACCATCACCGCGACGACCTACAACGACAAAAGCGCCGAGTGCGTGGTCTACGTGCTGGGCGGCAAGGCGCCCACGACGCTGAGCCTGAACGTGCCCGTGGTGGACATCCAGGTGGGCGAGACCTTCCGGCTGGCCCCCAGCGTGGACGAGGGCAGCGACGCCTTTTACCAGTTCGCCTCCCAGAGCCGCAGGATCGCCACCGTGAACAGCGAGGGCGTGATCACCGGCGTGCGCAAGGGCAGCACCAGCGTGGCGGTCAGGACCCACAACGGCCTGATCCAGGCGGTGGAGGTCAACGTGAAGGCTAAGCTGAAGAACGTCTACGGCTGCCGGACCAACGATCCCGCCACCTACGCGCTGTACGTGCGCAAGCTGGATCTGGGGCGGGACGGCGACGCCCCCGCCGGAACGGTCCTCTGCCGGGATGACGAGCTGGCGCTGACCATGACTTCCTCCAGCTGCACCGTGGCCGTCGCGCCCTCGGCGAAGCCCCGGTACTGCATCGAGGGGATCGACACGTCGATGACGCCCGAGGTGGCCGCGGCGAAGCTGATCGCCAACGGCTGGGCGCTGACCGGCACGAAGACCAGCGACGGCGTGGAGCAGCGCGCCTTTACCCGGGGCGGGGACGCCTCCCGTTACATCGCCATCGCCACCGCCGATGGCACGACGATACAGGGCCTGCTGGCCCAGTGGACCTGGCAATAACATCATCCCTTAAAAGGTGGTTTTTGAATGATACACGTGGACAACGCCATTTGGCTTCTGACCGAAAAGGACCCGTGGCTGGGGCCCTACACCGGGGATATCCGGATGCACCTTGACCGCTACAACGACACCCGCTGGCACCTGGCCGGCGACGGCAGCATCGTCGATTTTGCCAACGGCCATCACTACTTCGGCTTCCATCGCACCGAAACCGGCTGGGTGTTCCGCGAGTGGCTGCCCGGCGCGGACGCGGTGTGGCTGAAGGGCGATTTCAACGACTGGGAGCCCTATGACCACCCGCTGACCAACATCGGAAACGGCGTGTGGCAGATCGAGCTGGAGGGCGCGGACGCCCTGAAGCACGGCCAGTTCGTCAAGCTGATGGTGGGCCGGCAGGGCGGCGCCTTCGAGCGCCTGCCCGCGTGGATCACCCGCTGTGCGATGGACGAGAGCACCATGACCCTCTGCGGCCAGATCTGGCAGCCAGACGCGCCCTTCGAGTGGACCGACGGGGATTTCTACGGCAAGCGCCGCCCCGAGGCCCCGATGATCTACGAGGTCCACATCGGCATGGCCCAGGAGGAGCCCCGGGTGGGCACCTACCGGGAGTTTGCCGACGAGACCCTGGACTGGATCAAGTACGCCGGCTACAACGCCATCCAGCTGATGGCCATCCAGGAGCACCCCTACTACGCCTCCTTCGGCTACCAGGTGACCAACTTCTTCGCGCCCTCCTACCGCTACGGCACGCCGGAGGACCTGAAGTACCTGATCAACAAGGCCCACGGCATGGGCATTGCCGTGCTGCTGGACGTGGTGCACAGCCACGCCTGCCCGAATGAGGGCGAGGGCCTGAACATGCTGGACGGCACCGACGACCAGTATTTCCTGTACGGCGGCCGGGGCTGGCACGACGCCTGGAAGACCCGCGTGTTCAACTACGGCAAGTACGAGGTGATCCACTTCCTGCTGTCCAACCTGAAGTACTGGCAGGAGGAGTTCCACTTCGACGGCTTCCGCTTCGACGGCGTCACCAGCATGATGTATGAAAACCACGGCATGTGCGCCTTCGGCAGCTATGACGACTACTTCTCGATGAACACCAACGTGGACGGCCGGGTGTACCTGATGCTGGCCAACGAGATGATCCACGAATATAACGACAAGGCCGTGACCGTCTGCGAGGACATGAGCGGCTTCCCGGGCATGTGCCTGCCCCTGGACTGCGGCGGCGTGGGCTTCGATTACCGGCTGGCCATGGGCGTGCCGGACATGTGGATCAAGCTGGTGAAGGACCAGATGCAGGAGGACTGGAACATGCACTACATCTGGCACGAGGCGACGTCCTGCCGCCCCGGCGAGATGGCCATCTCTTACGCCGAATCCCACGACCAGGCCCTGGTGGGCGACAAGTCGCTGATCTTCCGCATGGCCGACGCGGAGATGTACACCGGCATGATGAAGGACTACCACAGCCCCTCCATGGACCGGGCCATCGATATGCACAAGCTGATCCGCTTTTTGACCTGCGCCCTGGCCCCCAACGGCTATCTGAACTTCATCGGCAACGAATTCGGCCATCCCGAGTGGGTGGATTTCCCCCGGGAGGGCAACAACTGGAGCTATCACTATGCCCGCCGCCAGTGGTCGCTGGTGAAGAGCCCGGAATACAAGTACGAGTGGCTGGCCAACTTCGACCGGGCCATGACCTTCCACATCAACACCTACCACATCCACACCTCCGGCCCCGCCGAGAGCCTGTGGCTGGACAATGACAAGAAACAGGTCATATTCGCCCGGGGCGGCATGCTGTACGCCTTCAACCTCCATCCCTCCTGGTCCCAGGAGGACGTGTTCGTCAGCTGCCGGCTGACCGGACCCGGGGGCTACCGGGTGGTGTTCTCCAGCGACGACGAGCCCTATGGCGGTTGGTCCCGCATCAACACCGAGACTGTCTACCATGCCGAGGAGACGGAATACGGCTTCGGCTTCAAGATCTACCTGCCCTGCCGCACCGCTGTGGCGCTGGAAAAGGTGGAGTGGTAATCTGCGCCGCAGATGTCTATTTTAGGTGACTGTTCAGTCGTGCGCAAATTCTGATTTGTCGAGCTGATGACGAACTCCCCTTTGGCTAACTTACCGGGGGTATCGGGGGCGGTAGCGCCCCGATCTTTAATCGTACGCGGCGGCGTGTACGCCGCGGGCGGGGCCTTTTTTGCGACGCGAAGCTAG
>JAFWEL010000131.1 GCA_017512905.1 Clostridia bacterium | reverse complement strand
CATTCGCATACTGTCCCGAAAGACCAAGAATAACCCCGTGCTGATCGGCGAGCCTGGCGTGGGCAAGACCGCCATCGCCGAAGGCCTGGCCCAGCGGATCGTCCAGGAGGACGTGCCCGCCCGGCTGAAGGACTGCCAGCTGGTGGCCCTGGACATGGGCGCGCTGATCGCCGGCGCGAAGTTCCGCGGCGAGTTCGAGGAGCGCCTGAAGAGCGTGCTGGAGGAGGTCAAGAAGAGCGAGGGCAGGGTGATCCTGTTCATCGACGAGCTGCATAACATCGTCGGCGCAGGCAAGGCCGAGGGCAGCATGGACGCCGGAAACCTGCTCAAGCCGATGCTGGCCCGGGGCGAGCTGCACTGCGTCGGCGCGACCACCATCGACGAATATCGCAAGTACATCGAGAAGGATCCGGCCCTGGAGCGCCGCTTCCAGCCGGTGATGGTGGACGAGCCCTCGGTGGAGGACACCATCTCCATCCTCCGCGGCCTTCGGGAGCGCTACGAGGTGTTCCACGGCGTGAAGATCGCCGACCAGGCGCTGATCAGCGCGGCGAAGCTGTCCGACCGCTACATCACCGACCGCTTCCTGCCTGACAAGGCCATCGACCTGGTGGACGAGGCCTGCGCTATGATCCGAACCGAGATCGACTCCATGCCCCAGGAGATGGACAGCATCGCCCGGGAGATCAAGCAGAAGGAGACTGAGGAGGTGGCCCTGTCCCAGGAGGGCGAGGACTCCCGGCACGAGCTGGAGCGGGTTCAGGGCGAGCTGAAGGTGCTGCGTGAAAAGTTCAGCGGCATGAAGGAGCAGTGGGAGAGCGAAAAGGCGAAGATCACCACGGTTCAGAAGCTGCGCGAGGAAATCGAGCAGATGAACGCCGACATCGAGAAGGCCCAGCGGGAATACGACCTGAACCGGGCCGCCGAGCTGCAATACGGCAAGCTGCCCCAGCTGAAGGCCCGGCTGGCCGAGGCCGAGAAGCAGATGGAGGCGGGGAAGGGGAAGACCCTGCTGCACGACCGCGTGACCGAGGACGAGATCGCCCGCATCGTGTCCCGCTGGACGGGCATCCCCGTGACCAAGCTGGTGGAGAGCGAGCGCAGCAAGCTGCTGCATCTGGACGAGGTGCTGCACGAGCGCGTGGTGGGCCAGGACGAGGCCGTCCAGAAGGTGGCCGAGGCCATACTGCGCTCCCGCGCGGGCATACAGGACCCGAACCGGCCCATCGGTTCGTTCCTGTTCCTGGGTCCCACCGGCGTCGGCAAGACCGAGCTGGCCAAGACGCTGGCCCAGGCGCTTTTCGACGACGAGAAGAACCTGATCCGCATCGACATGACCGAGTACATGGAGAAGTTCTCCGTGTCCCGCCTGATCGGGGCTCCTCCGGGATACGTGGGCTACGACGAGGGCGGCCAGCTGACCGAGGCCGTGCGCCGCAAGCCCTACAGCGTGGTGCTGTTTGACGAGGTGGAGAAGGCCCATCCCGACGTGTTCAACATCCTGCTGCAGGTGCTGGACGACGGTCGGATCACCGATTCCCAGGGCCGGACGGTGGACTTCAAGAACACCATCATCATACTGACCAGCAACCTGGGCTCCCAGATCATCCAGCAGGGCATCGACGCGGACGGCCACCTGACCGACGAAGCCCGCAAGCAGACGGAGGCGCTTCTGAAGACCCAGTTCAGGCCCGAGTTCCTGAACCGGCTGGACGAGGTCGTCATCTACACGCCGCTGACCCGCGACCAGATCGTGGAGATCATGCACCTGATGATCAAGGGCCTCGACCGCCGGCTGGCGGACCGCCGCCTGACGGTGCAGCTGACCCCCGCCGCCGAGCAGTGGGTGGTGGACAATGGCTATGACTCAGTGTATGGCGCGCGCCCGCTGAAGCGCTTCATACAGCGCGCGATCGAAACGCCCATTGCCAGGCTGCTGATCGAACGCGACCTGCCCGAGGACACCGCCATCATCGTGGATGTGGAAAACGACGAAGTAGTGCTGAAGACCAGGGAGGCGGCGCTGGAGGGTGAAGTCTCCGGTTGAAAAGCAGCGGAGCCTCCCAGACACCACCAATGAGATATATTTAAAGCGGTTGGGATCATCCCAGCCGCTTTTCCATGCACACCAGCATAACATCGGGAATGCCGTTGAACACCGTGGGAATGACGCGGCTTTCGAGGTAGCCCCGCCGGGCGTACATCTTTCGCGCAACGGTGTTTTTAGCATTGGTATCGATGCGCAGTACCGAACAGTTGTTCTCAAGGGCAAATGTCTCGTAGAAGTCCAGGAATTGGCGGGCGTAGCCTTGTCCGAAGCACAGCGGGTCCACCGCCAGCGTGTGCAGCACCATCACTTCGTCGTTTCTCGCGGGATATTTCCAATCGACCAGCGCGTATTCGGGCATCTGGACCCGATTGATGCGGGCCGCGGCAACGACCCGCCCGCCGTCCTCCAGCACGAACAGGTCGCCCGCCGCCAGGGCGGCCCTGGCGGTAGCCTCGGTGGGATAGACGTCCTTCAGCCAGCCGGTGGAGAGTCGACCTGCGGCCTCGGCTTTATGGATGCGCGCATAGATATCCGCAATGGCGGAAATATCGCGGTCGGTGGCTTTGCGTATCATTCTGATCACCTTTTTCAGTGCCGATCCCTGCGCTTCGAACCGCGGTCGGCATTCTTGCGGCTGCCCCGGCGCTCGCTTTTGCTGTCCCGATGATTATCCTCGGCCTTGCGACCGGGCCGCTCGGCAAATCGGGGCCTGGTCACCTCAAATCGACTGAGGTCGGTGGTGTCCAACAGCCTTGCCCGGGCGGCGGCGGATAGCTTCACCTTGCCGCGCCGCTGGGGAGCTTCAGGCGCTTCAAACGATCCAATCCGACCGGCATTGCGCGGGGCGTCGTAGCGCTCCCGCCGGTTGAACGACCTTTCGGGCCGTCGATCGCCCCGCTTGCCGCCGGTCGCTGGCCTTGCCGTGGGCGTTTCACTGCTCAGGCGAACGCGAACCGGGATCCCGCAGATGGTCGCGCCCTGCATGGCCCGCTCGATGGCCTCCGCGCGTTCGGCGGGAACGCCCACCACCGTGCGCTCGTCGTATATTTCAATCTTGCCGATTTCACTGCCCTGGACGTTGGCCCGGCCGGCAATGGCGCTGACGATGTGATTCGGCGCGACCTTCTGCCTGCGGCCAATGGAAATAAACAGCTTTCTGTACAACCGACCGTCTTCGGTTTTTCGGTCAAAGGCGATGTCCACCAGGCCGCTGTCATCCCGCCGGAAGCAGAGCTGCATGGCGGCGGAGGCGATCAGGGCGGGCTCGTGTCCCTCCGCCATCAATTTACCGACCATGGTCTTAAACGTCATCGGAATATCCTCCGACAGGGCGGCGCGCACCCGCTCCAGGCTCTTTTCATCCTGGCGTTCCCGAATCGAGGCGACGGTGGGAATCGGAATTTCCTCGATGGACGAGCGCGTAAACCGACCGATGTCCCGAATGCCGAATAACTGACGCCGGCCGCTGCACAGGGTGATGGCGGTGCCCTCCTTGCCGGCGCGGCCGGTGCGGCCGATGCGGTGGACGTAGATTTCGCTGTTCTGGGGCAGGTCGTAGTTGATGACGTAGTCGATGTCGTTCACGTCGATGCCCCGGGCGGCGACATCCGTGGCCACCAGGATCGGGATCCGGGCCGACTTAAAGCCCTCCATGACCCGGGTGCGCTGGGACTGGTTCATGTCGCCGTGGATGCCCTCACAGGTAAAGCCGCTCCTGTTCAGGTAGGCGGAGACCTCGTCCACCATCAGCTTGGTGTTGCAGAAGATCATCGTGCGCACCGGCTCCCGGCTGCGCAGCAGCAGGTTCAGCGCGTCCAGCTTGCGGCCCATGGGCACCTCCATGTACTGCTGGCGAATGGCATCCAGGGTCACCTGGGCCGCGTTGATTTCCACCAGCTGGGGATCCCGCATGAACTGGCTGGTCAGCTCCATGATGGCGTCGGGCATGGTGGCCGAGAAAAGCACGGTCTGATGGGCCTCGGGCACGTCCTTCAGTATGGTTTCAATGTCCTCGCGGAAGCCCATGCTCAGCATCTCGTCGGCCTCGTCCAGCACCACCAGCTTCACGTTGGCCAGGGACAGCGTACCCCGGCGCATGTGGTCCATCACGCGCCCCGGCGTGCCGATGACCAGGTTCGCCCGCTTTAAACGGTAGATCTGCCGGTCCATCGCCGCGCCGCCGTACACGTCCACGGGCCACACGTTCAACGTGAAGCGCAAAAGCTTTTTGATCTCGTCACAGCCCTGCTGGGCCAGCTCCCGGGTGGGACAGAGGATCAGCACCTGCACGGTGGGCTCGGCTTCATCCCGGTCGATCATCTCCACGGCGGGGATGGCGAAGGCCATGGTCTTGCCCGTGCCGGTTTGGGAGCGGCCGATGATGTCCGCACCGCTGCGCAACAGGGGGATGGCCTGGCGCTGGATGTCCGTGGGTACGGTATAGCCCATGGCATCCACGGCCTTTCTCAGTTCAGGGGCCAGTTCCAGCGCGTCAAAGCCGTTTTCGACAGCAATTTCATCGCAGACCTCGGTCTGTATATCGGCATTATCGATTCTGATTTCGTCCATAAACGATTGATTAATCCCCTTTTTATTCTCTAATAATGCCATTGTATAGATAAAATACAACCCCTGCCACAAGGCAGGGGTTAATTTGCGGTTTTGTTTGTGGTTTGGAATTACTTCACCAGCAGCTCGGCGATCTGGATGGCGTTGGTGGCCGCGCCCTTGCGGATCTGGTCGCCACAGCACCAAAGGGAAAGGCCCTTCTCGTCGGTCAGGTCGTCGCGGATGCGGCCCACGAACACGATATCCTGGTCGCTGGTGTCCAACGGCATGGGATAGACCTTGTTGTCCAGGTCGTCGCACAGCTTACAGCCGGGGGCCTGGGCGATGGCGGCGCGGGCCTCCTCGACGCTGATCTTGCGCTGGGTGTGCAGGGTGACGCTGATGGAGTGGCTGCGCAGCACGGGTACGCGCACGCAGGTGCAGGTGACCTTCAGGTCCGGCAGGTGCATGATCTTGCGGCCCTCGTTCTGCATCTTCATTTCCTCGGAGGTGTAGCCATTGCCGCTGTCGCTGCCGATCTGGGGAATCACATTGAAGGCGATCTGCCAAGGGAAGACCTTGGCTTCCATCGGCCTGCCCGCGGCGAAGTCCCGGGCCTGCTGCTCCAGCTCGGCCAATCCGCCCGCGCCTGCGCCGGAAACGGCCTGGTAGGTGCTGGCGACCATGGTCTCGATCGGGGAAATCCGGTTCAGCGCCGCGATGGCGGTCATCGTAATGATGGTGGAGCAGTTGGGGTTGGAGATGATGCCATGGTGCTTCTTCACGTCCTCGGGGTTGATCTCGGGCACCACCAGCGGCACGCTGTCGTCCATCCGGAAGGCGCTGGAATTGTCCACAAACACCGCGCCGGCCTTGACGATGACGGGGGCAAACTGCTTGGCCAGGGGGTTCTGCGCCGCGCCCAGCACGATGTCCATGCCCTCAAAGGACTGCTCGGTGGCCTCCTCCACGACGACCTCGCCGTCGCCAAAGGGCAGTTTCCTGCCCGCGCTGCGGGCGCTGGCCAGCGCCTTGAGTTTGTCGATGGGGAATTTGCGCTCCCAGAGCACCTTCAGCATCTCGCGGCCCACGGCGCCCGTGGCGCCCAGTATGGCCACATTGACCTTTTTCATGATGATATACCTGCTTTCTGAATGTTGTCAAACGGATGTGTGGCGTTTATTCCTGTATGCCGGCGAAGAACAGACCGGGGTCTGTCTCGCGCAGCTTTACGGCCATATCGTGCATGGCCCGCACACTGACGGGCTGCGTGATGCACACGCCGTCGGCCAGGGGCCTGGCGGGAATATCCAGCGCCGCGGCGGTGCGCACATAATAGGGGTGAACGGCTTCGATGTTGTTGACCTCTGCGTAGCCCCGGGGTATGGGGTTGAACCTGGGCGACACGCCATCCAGGATATCCCGCAATCCCAGCTCGACGGCGAAGGCGGTGGGGTCCTTGCCCGCGCCCTGACCCTGGAAGGTGTGCTGGCCGAAGTATTCGCCGGTCACGGTGATGGTGTTGTTGTTCAGGTGGACGGCGGCCTCGGTGGCATCGGAAGCAACCAGAGTCGGTTCAACGTAGGCGCTGACCGTGCCGTCGGCGTTCAGCGTGGAGCGCGCGATCAGGCGGCAGACCTTGTCCAGCTGTTTGAAATGTATGATGTCCGCGCCGGTGATGTGACGGATGCCCTCGGTATCCACATCCTCCGGGCGCACATAGCGCTGGTAGGCGACCGTGCCGGCAATGCTGATCTTGCACTGGGCGTCGATGCCGTCGATGTCGGCGGCGGGGTTGGCCTCGGCGTAGCCCTCGCGCTGAGCCTCGGCCAGCACGTCCTCAAAGCCGCGGCCCTCCCGCTGCATGATGTCCAGGATCAGGTTCGTGGTGCCGTTGACGATGCCGGATATGGCGGTCAGCTTATCGGCGCTGCGATGGCGCATCAGGTTGTACAGGAAGGGGATGCTGCCGCCGACGCTGGCGTCGTAGCGGTAGTGGACGCCCATGTCCCGGGCGAGGGTCAGGATTTCCTCCATGTGGTGGGAGAGCATCAGCTTGTTGGCGGAGACCACGTTCTTGCCCGCCTTCAGCGCCTGTACGGTGAAGGTGTGGGCGGGCTCCATGCCGCCGATCAGCTCGATGACCGTGTCGATCTCCGGGTCGTTCAGGATCTCATTGTAATCGGAGGTTTCCAGATGCTCCAGCCCGGGATGGCGCAGCAATTCAAGGATGCGCACGACGTGGATGTCGTCCCGCTTCAGCAGGTGCTCATAGATGCCGGAGCCGATCGTTCCAAGGCCCAACAGTCCGATGTTCAAATACAACAACCCCTTTGTGTCTTTCGTGCAAAAACACGTGTTTTTATAATGGAAACACTATAGCACAACGGGTCGGATTTGTCAAAGCATAGCGGCCCTGTTTTCAGCCTCTTAACGTTCGCGAAGGGTTTACGGCGAAAATGACCTATTGCAATTTCAGCCAAAAGAAGCTATCATAGGAGCATAATTCATCGCAAAGCGAGGCATACCGATATGATACTGTACAGCACGCGCTCCAACCGGCATACCGCTTCATCGACCCAGGCCGTCTTGAAGGGCATCGCGCCCGACGGCGGACTGTACACGCCCATCAGCTTTGCCGAGCTGAAGGTGGATGTGGGCAGCCTGTTGAACATGAGCGCCGTTGAAATCTCCGCCGAGGTCATCGGCAGGCTGCTGGATGACTTCAGCCGCGACGAGATGCGGGCGCTGATCGAAGCCGCCTATGACGGAAAGTTTGAGACGGAGGACCTCACCCCCGTGGAAAAGGTGGGCGACGACTTCGTGCTGGAGCTGTTCCGCGGCCCCACCTCCGCGTTTAAGGACGTGGCGCTGTCCGTGCTGCCCCGGCTGATCACCGCCGCCAAGGCCAAGCTGGGCGTGGACGAGGAGATCGCGATTCTCACGGCCACCAGCGGCGACACCGGCAAGGCCGCCCTGGAGGGCTTCCACGACGTGGAGGGCACCCGGATCGTGGTCTTCTATCCCGACGGCGGCGTCAGCGATGTCCAGAAGGCCCAGATGGTGACCCAGGCCGGCGGCAACGTGGGCGTGTGCGCGGTCAGGGGCAACTTCGACGACGCCCAGACCGGCGTGAAGAACATCTTTGCCGACGACGAGCTGAACCACTGGGCCGCCGCCGCCGGTGTGCGCCTGTCCAGCGCCAATTCCATCAACATCGGCCGCCTCGCGCCCCAGGTGGCCTACTACTTCAAGTCCTACTGCGATCTGGTGCTGCGCGGCGAGGTCCGGCTGGGCGAGCCGGTGAACTTCATCGTGCCCACGGGCAACTTCGGCGACATACTGGCCGGGGAATACGCCCGGCGCATGGGCCTGCCCGTGGCCAGGCTGGTGTGCGCGTCCAACGCCAATAACGTGCTCACCGACTTCATCAACACCGGCGTGTACGACCGCCGCAGGGAATTCTATAAGACCGCGTCGCCCTCCATGGACATCCTGGTGTCCAGCAACCTGGAGCGCTATCTGTTCCTGGCCAGCGGATGCGATTTCGACCTGGTTTCAAAGCTGATGGCCCAGCTGAAGGAGGAGGGCGTGTATACCGCGCCCCAATCGCTGATGGACGAGATGCGCGAGCACTTCTGGGCCGGCTGCGCCGACGACAGGCGGGCGATGGAGGCCATCGGCGAGGTCTGGCGTCGCCACGGCTACCTGATGGACACCCACACCGCCGTGGCCTGGGCCGTGATGGAGGATTTCAAGGCCCGGGAGGACAACGGCTGGGCCAACGTGGTGCTGTCCACGGCCTCGCCCTACAAGTTCAGCCGGGACGTGCTGTCCGCCATCTCCGACGCCAGGCCCGAGAGCGGCTTCGGCGCGATGGACATGCTCCATGAGCTGACCCAGGTGCCGGTGCCCGCGCCGCTGGCGGCCCTGCGGGACAAGGCCCCCCGGTTCAACGACTGCGTGGACAAAAACGACATGCTGGAATACGTCAAAAAGGCGCTTCATTAATCAGCCGGTCAGGGAAACCGCCTGACGGCATCATCAACCCCTCCGCCGCATATCATCCCATGATTGATTGCGGACAGGAGGGGTTTTTTATGGCGCTTCAAACGCAGGTGCAGACCTTTGAGGCGGAAAAGCTGATCGGTTCCCGGCGGGCGCAGGTGCTGGTGCGCGCCGAATCGCTGGTGCCGGGGGCGGGCCGGGACGCCATCGAGCCGCTGCTGGCGGATGCCGGGCTGTTCATCGGCGAGGTCGATGTGCAGGCGGACCGGGTGGTCCTGGAGGGCAGTGTCGCCTGCCAGGCGGTCTACCGGCAGGGAGAGGAGAGCGCGCTGCGCGCGCTGACGGCACAGACCACGCTGAACCACGTGCTGGACATTCCCGGCGTTCAGCCCGGGATGCTCTGCCGGGCGCGGGGCGAGGTCAACCATGTGGACGCCCGATACGAAAACGGCCACATGGTGTTTCTGGTGACCTGCGACCTCACCCTGCAGGTGCTCAGCCTGTCGCCGGTGGAGGTCATCAGCGCCGTGGAAGGCGTGGAGGGCATACAGACGGTCTTCGTTCCGATACGCTCCGTCAAGCTTGCAGCGGAGGCCAGCGAGCTGGCGCTGCTGAAGGACACGGTGGCGCTGCCCGCGGCGCTGGATGCCCGCACGGCGCTGATGGACTGGGCCGCGGTGGAGGTGGAGGACGTCTCCCCGGATCTGGGCGGTGTCCGGGTCAGGGGAAAGGCCCTGGTGGAGACCCTGGTGGCCAGCGGCGTGGCCGGTCGGCCCGGGGTGGTGGTGCGTTATCCGCTGGCTCTGGACCAGTTGGTGGAGCTGCCGGAGTGGCTGACCGGCGACGTCACCGCCGAGGTGGACATCCGGGGCCTGCGCAGCCGGGTGGACGCCGGGGAGGGCGACGGGGACATGCAGCTGACCTGCGAGATCGAAGTGAGGGTGCGCGTGCTGGCCAACGCCACCGACCAGGTGGAAGCCCTCGCGGACGCCTATGCCACCCGGGGCAACCGCGTGGAAACCGAGGACGAGGACGTGCGGCTGTGCCGCGCCGTGGATCGGGCGAAGGTCTGCGAGCTGGTCCGGGGCACGGTGCTGATCGGGGAAAACGCCCCCGGCGTCGGCACGGTCATCGCCACCCAGGTCCATCCCTCCATCGGCGAATGGCGCAACGAAAACGGCCAGGGCAGGATCGAGGGCGTGGCGGAGACCCGCGTGCTGTACATGCCGGGCGGCTCCGATATCCCCGCCTCCGCCGAAGCCGAGCTGCCCTTCAGCCTGACCGTGCCCCAGCTGCTCAATGACGATTCGCTGATCGACCTGCAGGTGCTCTCCGCCGAAGCCAACGCGCTGATGAGCGACCGGCTGGAGATGAAGCTTCAACTGTCTGTGGCCTGCGAAACCCGGCAGCGCACAGAGGTGGAGATCGTGACGCAGATCGCCGAGGGGACGCCCCTTCAGCGCCGGCCCGGCATCGTGGTCAGCTGGCCGTCGCCCGGCGAAACCGCCTGGGATATCGGCAAGCGCTACGGCATCCCCGCGCAGAGCATCGGGGAAGTGGAGGCCGGCAACGCGGTGGTTTTGAAGGCTTAGACGCGCGGCTGCCGCGGGGCGCATAATATTTTCAAATGGCGTTCGATTGCCTTTGGAGGCCGGACGTGGTATAATACACATGAATCGAACGTATGTTCTTTTACCGGCGGAGGCGTCACACTTTTTCGCCCGGCGGGGCATGAATGTCCGTTCACCGGCATATATTATGAAAAAACACACAATAACCGGAGGGATACGATGGAAAATCCTAACAACAGAATTATCGCCGTGGGGCGCCTGGACGGCGAGCTGGAACTGAGCCATGAAGTGATGAACGAACCCTTTTACACCGGGACGCTGCTGGTCAAGCGCCTCTCGGGCACGGTGGACCGGTTGCCGGTCACCATTCCGGGCAAGCTGATGGGCCTGCTGCCGGAGGATAACAGCCAGTTGCTGGTGACCGGGCAGGTGCGTTCCTACAACAAGGTGATCGACGGCGCGGGGCGGCTGATGGTGACGCTGTTTGTGCAGAGCCTGGTCCCCTCGCCGGACAACGATACGCTGAACCGGGTCACGCTGACCGGGGCGCTGTGCAAGCCGCCGATCTACCGCTCCACCCCCTTTGGCCGGGAGATCTGCGATATGATGCTGGCGGTGAACCGCGCCTTCGGCAAGAGCGACTACATCCCCTGCATCGCCTGGGGGCGAAACGCCCAGTATGCCTCCCGCTTCAGCGTGGGCGACCGCGTGCGGCTGACGGGGCGGCTGCAATCCAGGGAATATCAAAAGCTGCTGGAAAACGGGGAATACATGGTGCGAAACGCCTACGAGGTCTCCTGCTTTACCCTCGAGGCCACCGACAGCGAATCTTCCGGGCTGACGGCCTATGTGCCGCCGGAGATGCGCTACGCCCTTGACGCCGGCGCGCGCAAACCCCTGAGCTGACGACAGGGCCCTTCGGGGCCCTGTTTTTACATGGGGGTGATTGCCGCATACGGGCAAAGGCGTTACAATGTCGCTAAAGACAATCCGAAGGGAGTATACCAGAATGGCCTGTACAACGATACTGGTGGGTAAAAACGCCTCAAACGATCGCTCCACGATGATCGCCCGCACCGACGACGGGCATTTTGACGTGAAAAAGCTGGTTGTCGTCAACCCCGATAAGCAGCCGAGGAAATATAAGAGTGTGATCTCCCATGTGGAAATCGAGCTGCCGGACAACCCCATGCGCTATACGGCCTGCCCCAACGTCGATCGCAAGAACGGCATCTGGGCCGCGACGGGCATCAACGCCGCCAACGTGGGCATGACGGCCACCGAGACGATCACCTCCAACCCCCGGGTGCTGGCCGCGGACCCGCTGGTGGAATACCGGGAAGCCAGGGGCCGCGCAAAGGCGGTTCCCGGCGGCATCGGCGAGGAGGACATCGTCGTACTGGTGCTGCCCTACATCCGCAGCGCCCGGGAGGGCGTGGAGCGCCTGGGCGCGCTGCTGGAGCGCTACGGCACCTATGAATCCAACGGCATCGCCTTCAACGACGAGAACGAGGTCTGGTGGCTGGAGACCATCGGCGGCCACCATTGGATGGCCAGGCGGATTCCCGACGACGTGTGCGTGGTGAATCCAAATCAGTTCGGCATGGATGCCTTCGACCTGGAGGACGCCTTCGGGGCGCGGCAGGCGCACCTGTGCTCCGGGGATCTGAGGGAATTCATCGCCGACAACCATCTCGATCTGAACCAGGGCGGCGTATTCAATCCCAGGGATGTGTTCGGCTCCCACGCGTACAGGGATCACATCTACAATACGCCCCGGGCCTGGTACATGCTGCGCAGCCTGGCGCCCTATTCCCATCGCTGGGACGGTGAAAACGCCGATTATACGCCGGAGTGCGACAACCTGCCGTGGGCGCTGGTTCCCGACCGCAAGGTGACGGCGGAGGCGGTCAAGGAGATCCTCTCCTCCCACTACCAGGGAACGCCCTTCAACCCCTATTCCAGCCAGGACAGCGGCAGGCGGGGCATGTACCGCTCCATCGGCATCAACCGCACCGGCGTCACCTCGATCTGCCAGATCAGAACCGGTGTGCCGGAGGCCATCAAGGGCATCGAGTGGATCTGCTTCGGCTCCACCACCTTTGACGCGATACTGCCCGTCTACACCAACGTCGAACGCATGCCGACGTACCTCAGCAACGTGACCCTGGACGCCTCCACGGAGAATTTCTACTGGGGCAGCCGCCTGATCGGCGCGCTGGCGGACCATTCCTACGCTGAATGCATCCAGCACATCGAGCGCTATCAGGACGCGGTCGCCACAAAGGGACGCCGCCTGATCCGGGAATATGACCGGCGCATGACCGAGTCCGGCGATTTCAGCCTTGCGGCCCGGGCCAACGAGGACCTGGCGAAGATGGCCAGGGAGCAGACGGCCGACACGCTGAACAAGGTGCTGCTGGCCTCCAGCGAGGGCATGAGGAACGGCTACAACCGCTCGGACAACTGATGCTAATCTCAATTTAAAATGCAACTATCTGCGGGCATCTTTTCCGCCCTGCCGTTGTCTCGCTGCGGTCAACGATGCGCTGCATCGTCTCCCTCCGCTCGACTCAGGCAGAACGAAAAATCTGCTCCGTATATGTGCGCTTTTAGATTGAGCTTACTGTGAAAATACTCGAAATATGCACCATAAGTCAAGGAGCAACATGGTATTTTCATTCCTATTTGTGTCGATTCCGACATGGTATTTAGTATGAATACTGCAAGGGACTGCGTCTGCGCCGTCCCTTTTATCGGTTATATACAAAGATTATGCTTGAAAAATGACAAAAATGTGATATACTGGTATAAAATATCCGCCAGGGCATACGGCGGCACAGGGGTATGGGTATGACGCTGACGCAGAAAATCATATTGATCGCCCTCCTGGTGCTGGGTGGTATATGCCTCATCGTCGGCTTTACGCTGATGCACTACATCGGCGGCTTCCTGCGCACCGTGGAAGAGGAAAAGGAACAGGAGGAGGCCGCGCGACGGGACGGCGATACCGGACCGGAGCGATCCGGGGGCGGATCGAATAACAACGAAGAAATGAACAGGAGAAAACCATGATTACAGCTGTTTCCTTAAACCCCAGCATCGATCGTACGCTGACGGTGGACGGCTTTGTGCCCGGTGGGCTGAATCGCATCGTCGGCAAACGGGACGTGGCGGCGGGGAAGGGCATCAACGTCGCTCTGACCGTGTCCGAGCTGGGACTTGATTCCGAATGCATCGGCTTTATGTACCGCGACGGGGCCTCCCAGTTTGAAAAGCGCCTGATGCTGAATTCCACGCCCTATGACTTCATATGGTGCGAGGGCAGTGTGCGCACCAACATCAAGGTGTTTGATCGCAGTTCCAGCACGATCACTGAGTTGAACGAATCCGGCATGAACGTGGCGGAGGAGGACCTTTCCAAAATGGTTGACCTGGTGGTCAGCCACGCGGAAAACAGCGATTATCTGATCCTCTCCGGCTCCCTTCCGCCGGGATGCCCCCAGGAATACTACCGCACGCTGATTCACGCGGTGGAGGGCTTGGGATGCCGCTGTGTGCTGGACGCCGACGGCGAGCGCCTGAAGTACGGCCTCGAGGCAAGGCCATTCATGATCAAGCCCAACCGCTATGAGCTGGAGACGATGATCGGCAGGCCCCTGGACGGCATCAGGGATATCCGGGAGGCCGCCCTGCGCTATATCGACATGGGTGTGCAGGTGGTGGCGGTGTCCCTGGGCGCGGATGGCGCGATGATCACCGATGGCGGCGAGACGCTGTTCGCGCCGCGCATGAACATCGAGGTCAAGGGCACCGTGGGCGCCGGGGACGCGATGGTGGCTGGCCTGGTGGCGGGCTTCATGGCGGATCTGGACCTGGAGCAGTGCTTCCGGATGGGCGTGGCCTGCGCCAGTACGCGCTGCATCACCGAAGGCTACAAGACGATCGACAAGACCGTCTACAAGGCTTTTCTGGATATGGTGAATATCGAGAGGGTGTAACCATGCTTTCAGGATGGAAGGGCCCCCGGTCGATCGACCCGAGTCAAAACCGACGTCGGTATACAACAGCCCTGGTCAAGGTGCTGTACCGGCGCTCGGGCTTCAACGCGCTGCCCATGATCGCCCTGGGCTTTCTGGGACTGATATTGTTCGGCAGCGTGTTGCTGACGCTGCCCGTCGCCTCCGCCACGGGGCGGCGGGTGCCTTGGTTTGACGCGCTGTTTACCTCCACCTCCGCGGTCTGTGTGACCGGCCTTGTGGTGCGGGACACCGGCACGGCCTATTCCACCTTCGGGCACGTGGTGCTGATGCTGCTGATCGAGGCGGGCGGCCTGGGCTTCATGACCTTTGCCACGCTGCTGTTCCGGCTGCTGGGGCGCGGCTTCACCATGCGCGACCGCATGATCCTGCGGGAGTCGCTGAACGAGGACGACCTGGGCGGCGTGGTGAACCTGGTGATGTGGGTGGCGCGCAGCGCCTTTGTGGTCCAGCTCGCGGGAGCGGTGCTGTTTTCGATTCGCCTGGTTCCCATTTATGGAACGGCCAAGGGTTTGTTTTTTTCTGTGTTTCACGCCATTTCCGCCTTCTGCAACGCAGGCTTTGACCTGTTTGGCGGCGGCGCCAGCCTGACCGGCTTTTCCGGCGACGCGCTGATCAACCTGACGGCCATCGCGCTGGTGGTCGTGGGCGGCATCGGCTTCGGCACGGTGCACGACATCATCCACAAGCGGCGCTTCGACCGGCTGCGGCTGAACACAAAGCTGGTCCTGGTGAGCTACGGTTCCCTGCTGCTGGCGGGATTTGTGATCGTGCTGGCCTTTGAATGGAACAATCCGGCGACGCTGGGGCCGTTGAGCGTGGGCCAGAAGCTGCTGGCGGCGCTGTTCCAGTCGGTCACGCTGCGAACGGCGGGCTTCAACACCATCGACCAGGCCGCCCTGCGGGACAGCACCAAGCTGGTGGGCGGGCTGCTGATGCTCGTCGGCTGCGCGCCGGCCTCCACCGGCGGCGGCATCAAGGTGACCACCTTCGCCCTGATCGTGCTGACGGTGCGGATGGTGGCCCGGGGCGAGAGCAGCATCGTGGTGTTCAGGCGCAGGATCGACCGGACGATGATCCAGCGGGCGGTTGCCATCGCCTTCATCGCGATGGCCGTGGCCTTTGTGGATATCTGCATCCTGTCGCTGATCCAGCCGGACTGTGCCTTCCTGGACCTCTATTATGAATGCGTATCCGCCGTGGGCACGGTGGGCATATCCGCCATCGGGTCAGCCAATCTGCGCCCGCTGGGGCGATTGCTGATCATCATCACCATGTATATCGGGCGCATCGGACCGCTGACCATGGCGCTTCTGTTCATGAAGCGGGAAAAGCACGCCCGGGAGCTGATCCAGTACCCGGAGGACCGGGTGATGCTCGGATGAGCATCCCGTCGGCTGTCTTTGGAGGAAACGAGCATGAGTAACAAGCAAAAGCAATATGTCGTCGTGGGCCTGGGGCGCTTTGGCCGGGCCATCGCCGAGACGCTGTGCCAGGATGGCGCGGAGGTGCTGGGCGTGGACCAGCGCATGGACCTGGTGGAGCGCATGCGCGACGAGCTGACCCAGACCATACAGATGGATGCCATGGACCGCGACGCCCTTGAGACGCTGGGCATCCGGGATTTCGACATCGTGTTTGTGACGATGGGCTCGGATATCCGCGCCAGCGGCACCATCGTGCTGCTGCTCAAGGAGCTGGGGGCGCGGCGCATCATCGCCAAGGCCCATGATGAATTTCACGGCAGGATGCTGGAAAAGCTGGGCGCGGACCAGGTTTTGTTTCCGGAGCGTGATATGGGGCGGCGCGTGGCGCATAGCCTTTTATCGGGCAATGTCATCGAGTACATGGAGCTGTCCACGCAGTATTCCATGGCTGAGATTCGCCCGAAGCCGGAGTGGTTCGGCAAGACGCTGAAGGAGCTCGCCATGCGCAGCGATATGGGCATCAACGTGGTAGCCATTCGCAGCGGCGACGAGGTCAACGCCATGCCACAGCCGGATACCAGGATTCGGGAGGGCGACATGATGCTGGTCGTCATCAGCGAGGAAATGCTGAAGAAGATGCGCTGACGCCTCGTCCTCCCGCCTGAAGGATGAGGAGGGGTGGACCGTTGAGCTTCAAGCCCATGCCCGGGCGCGTGAGCTGCCTGTATATCGGCGATATCGCCGCCGGGATCCCCGGCGGGGGCAGTTGCGACTGGTCGTCCGGGATACCGGACGTTGAGATGCACGTATTCCGATGGACCCAGGCCCGTGGTCTGTGGGAGCAGCTACAGTTTGCCCTGCAGGACGTGCGGGCGAACTCTCGGGTGAGCGCGGTCATGGCCGTCGGCACGGGCTGCGCCGCGGCGCTGGCGCTGGCCTGCCAGCTGCCGGTGGAGCGCGTCGTGCTGGTCGATCCCGTGCCGCCCGTGCGGACCCGCGGGGAGACGCGGCCTGAGGACGACGGCCTGCTCAGGACCGTGCGCCGCCTTGCCGCCTATGCGCGCAGAAACCTGACGCTCTGTGTCAGCGATATGCTGGTGGTCGGGGAGGGGGAACGCAGCCTGGAGCGCGCCTTTGGCCATCCGGTGAACTGCCGCGTCAGCCGGCTGGCGCTTGCCGGAAAAACCGCTAAAGAATTGTATACAATTCGTGAATTTGCGGTGAAAGAGGCGATATCCGGCTTTTTACATGCCACAGAGACGCCAAAACCGCTTGCGGAAATTTCAGAAATGTGTATAATATACGGGTAAGTTTTTATTTTTTGGGTGATACTGCCCTGGATTGAGAGGAAGATTGCTATGAGACACGCGCTTGTGCGACTGACTGGCCTTTTGATTGTACTGATGCTTGTGCTGACCGGCTGTAACCTGATCGGCGTCGATCCGATCATGAAGCTGGATGAGGACTTCGCGAAGCTGGCGAAGCGCTATTCCGGCGTGGTCGCCAACTACGACGGCGGCGAAGTGACGCAGGCTGACGTGATGGCCAGCTTCAGCAACATGTACAGCAACTACAGCCAGATGTACAGCATGTTCGGCTATAGTATGCCCGCCGATGTGATCACCACCGTGGAAAGCTCCGTCGCGGAGCAGGCTGTTCAGGATATAGCCATTGCCGCGCAGATGGAGGCGCGCGGCCTGAAGCTGGACGACGAAAAGCTCGCCGAGCTGCAGGCGGAGGCTGACGAGCACTTTAAGGATTATTACGACAGCTTCTATTCCAACGTCACCGAGAAGAACAATGACGTGCATGACAAGCAGACCGAGTACAACATGGCCGTCAACGGCTTCACGAAGGACGCCCTGTATGCCATTGAGGTGGCCGAGGCCAATCGGGAGCTGGTCAAGCAGGCTGTGCGCGACGAGATCACCGAGGTCAGCGAGGAGGACCTGAAGGCCGCCTACGAAGCCAAGCTGAAGGAAGACGAGGATAAGTATTCCGCCTCCAACAGCAGCTTCGAGTCGGACATGACGTCCGAGGACACTATTGTCATCTGGATGCCCGAAGGCTATCGCACGGTCAAGCACATCCTCGTCATCCCCGAGGAAACCGTGCTGAACGCCTACAAGGATGCCCGTACCGCTTATGAGAGCGCCCAGACCAATCTGGACACCCTCAACGCGGAGCTGGAGGAGCTGAGCCACGATCACGACGAGGACGAGGCCGCGGAAAAAGCGCCGCGAACCGCTGAGGAGATTCAGGCGGATATCGACGCCGCGAAAGCCGACCTCGAAACCAAGAAGGCCGATATGGACAAGGCCGCCGAGGATTGCCTGTCCAACGTGAAGGAAAAGACCGATGAAATCTACGCCAAGCTGGAGGCAGGCGACGATTTTGCCAGCTTGATCGAAGCCTATGGCGAGGATCCCGGCATGAAGAACGAGCCCACCAAGACCCGCGGCTACTATGTTTCCAGCGCCTCCGCCAACTGGGACAAGAACTTCACCGAAGGCGCCATGGCCCTTGAGAAGGTGGGTGACGTCACCCAGACGCCCGTGGTCGGCAACAGCGGTGTGCACATCATTCGCTATGAATCCGATGTTACCCCCGGCGCGGTGTCTCTGGACGAGATCCACGACGCCCTGTACGACCAGACCCTCGAGAAGGCGAAGGATGATCATTACACCAGCGAGCTGAACAGCTGGGTCGAGGCTCTGAACCCCCAGTATCACATCGAAGCCTTCAACTTCTCTGAGGAGGAATAAAGTTGTCCCAATAAAAAAGCAGCCTTCGGGCTGCTTTTTTATTGGGCGGCTACTTTTCCTTGTAGTACAGCATGCAATGGCAGTAGCCCTCGAATTCCGGGTCGGCGATCTGGTTCCTGAATTCCTGGCACATGCATTTGTTTTCCGGCGTTCGCGCCAGCCTGCACGGACAGAAGCCTCCCGTCTGCTTCAGGCCCTCCTGGATGTGCCTGACGACCTCCTGATCCTCGTTGAGACGAACCTTCATCAGCGCATGACCTCCTTGATAATAACTTCTATGTCCCGTGCCGTTGATTTTTGCCGGCAGAGGGCTTATAATGGAACTGGCCGGCGGGATAATGCCGGCTGAATACGGTCCGGAGCGGGGGAGTGAATACAAGTATGCCTGGCGATTGCCACATTCACATGGTTCTGGACGGCGTCTACTACAGGGCCGCCATCGACGCCCACAGGGGACACGTTCGGGATGACCTGATCCGGGAAAGGCTCTCCGACTACGCCCGCGCCGGCGCGGCCTACCTTCGGGACGGGGGCGACGCCTTCGGCGTCTGCCTGAGGGCGAGGACCCTCGCACGGGAATACGGCATAGAGTATCGCATCCCCTGCTTTCCCATTTGCCTCAAGGGCCGCTACGGCAGCTTCATCGGACGCACCTTCGAGACGATGGCGGACTATCACGTCCTCGTGTCCGAGGTCGCCGCGGACGGGGGCGACTTTATCAAGATCATGATCTCCGGGCTGATGGATTTCGACCGTTATGGCGTCATCACCAGCACGCCGCTCACGGCGAACCAGATCCGGGAGATGATCGACATCGCCCACGGCGAGGGCTTCTCGGTAATGGCCCATGCCAATGGTGCGGAAACGGTGCTCGCCGCGGTTGAAGCGGGCGTGGACAGCGTGGAGCACGGGGCCTACATGAACGACGAGGCCCTGTGCGCGCTGGCCGAAAGCCGGGCCGTCTGGGTGCCGACCCTTTCCACCGTGGGCAACCTGATCGGCAACGGCCGATATCCGGACGAGGTGCTCGAGCGAATCCTGGAAGGCCAGCTGACCAACATTGCGCGCTATGCCCGGTTGGGGGGCAAAATCGCCCTCGGCAGCGATGCCGGCGCCTATGGAGTGTACCATGTCAGGGCCATCAGGGACGAGCTTGAACTGCTGCACCGGGCCCTGGGCGCACAGACGAACGCCCTGCTGACATCCGGAGAAGCAGAGATCCGTGCCCGCTTCAGGCGGGACCGATGAACCTGAACAGATATCACCGGAGGAGAGATAGACATGACGCTGACGGAAATCCGCGATGCTCTTTTCCTGCTGCGGGATGAACCCTACCGGGCCTTTCAGTCCAAGTTGATCCCCACGATGAATCCCGATGACATGATCGGTGTGCGGACGCCAGCGCTGCGCAACCTGGCGAGGCAGATGTACAGGATGGGAGATTATGACGCGTTTCTGAACGACCTCCCGCACCGCTATTTTGACGAAAACCAGCTGCACGCTTTCGTGCTGTCCGAGTTGCGCGATTTCGGGGAATGCATCGTCGGAATCTGTCGCTTTCTGCCCTTCGTTGACAATTGGGCGACCTGTGACCAGCTGTCGCCGAAGGTGTTCAAAAGGCACAGGCCCGAGCTGCTGGCCTATGTGCGACAGTGGCTGGATTCGGGGCAAACCTATACTGTCCGCTTCGCCATAGGAATGCTGATGACCCATTTTCTGGATGAGGATTTTGACGCAGTCTGCCTCCGGATGGTCTCACAGGTGCGCGCCGATGAATACTACGTCAGCATGATGGTCGCCTGGTACTTTGCCACGGCCCTCGCCAAGCAATACGATGCCGCGCTGCCATATATCGAGGGACGCAGCCTGGATCCCTGGACCCATAACAGGGCGATCCAGAAGAGCCTGGAGAGCTATCGCATACCGGACGACAGGAAAGCTTATCTGAAGGGCTTGAAGGCCCGCGTTTCCAGGGGAGACGCGCACAACGGCATTTAAGTCGGGATGGGTGATCCGCCCCGGGGCAGCGACGCTGCGGCCTCATGTATCGAGTTGCGCTTCCACGAGCCTGGCCGCGTCGCCGACATAGTCGTTGCAGGTCTTGCCCGCGCCACGCAGCTTGCGGCACTCTGTCGCGCCGTTCAACGATTTGAACTGTTCCTCGTAGGCGCTTACGGCCTCCGGCTTCAGGCGGGCGAGAAGGGCCCTGCCCGCCAGGTAGGCGCCGCACTGGCCGCCCTCGGAGCGGGGCCTGGGAGCGATCTGCATGGCTTCCTCAAGGGACAGGCCGAGCTCCCGGGCAAAGCCGGCGAATACCGCCTGACCGCAGTTATAGCCGCCCTTGTGGTTGGCGCGCGCCATCTGTTCGTGATTCATGAAATCATGCTCCTTTGTTGATAGGAAATGCGTTCTGCGACGTCAATGCTATTGTATCATAAGAAGGAACCACAGGCAACGACTATTTGACGCTGCCGCGGTTAACCTCGGGCTGGCCAGTCAAAGGGGTATGGCGGAGGGAGGATTGTTTAATGAAAAGGATCGTTATGCTGCTCGTTCTGTTGCTGGTGATAACGGGCGTGGCATCCGCGGCTGAACAACAGTGGATCGACCGGAATAATCAAACGCATTTTGCGGATCTGTTCTATGCGCTGGTGAGCGCCTATGAAACGCCCTCCGAGGCGGATGACGCACGCATTGATTCCCTGCTCGACAAAATCCGCCGTGTGAGCGAGGCGGATTATGAGCTCGCCGATGCCATCGTGGAGCATTGGCGGGATGTCTTTCTGGATGAGGATTATCCGCTCTTTGTGCACAGGAATGGAGAGTCCGTCGCGGCTGAGCTGGAAGAGACCCGCCTGAGCGACACCGACCGCCACGCCTTCGTGGTGCTCGGGTATGAGCTGAAGGACGGTCAAATGCAGCCGGAATTAAAGGGGCGGTGTGACGCCGCTGCGGCCGCCGCGCGCTCCTATCCCAAAACCATACTGGTGTGCTCCGGTGGCGCGACCGGCGACAACAATCCGAAGCTGCACACCGAGGCCGGGATGATGAAGGCGTATCTGGTGGATGTCTGCGGCATAGACGCGTCGCGCATCCACATCGATGAGAACGCGAGGACGACGCTTCAAAATGCCCGGAACACCCTGGATATGCTGAAGGAGCAGGGCATTGAGACGATGACGCTCGTCACCTCGACCTACCACCAGCGCTGGAGCCAGGCCATCTACAACGCCGTCGCGGCGCTGTACCGCCAGGTTTACGGCTATACGGTGGAAATCGTAGGCAATTACTGCTACGAAACCGAACCCGCTCATGAATCCTACCGCCATGGCGACCGCATCGCGATATCGCAGATCGCCCAGTTGTTGGGCGTGCCCCTTGAGCGGGACAGGTAGCGGTCAGGACGTATACACATTCTGATTTATCGAGCTCTGCTCGATAAATCAGAATATTCCCCGCAGAATAAATACCAAAAGAGATTACACGCACATCCGTTGACATCCATCCCACTGATGACTATAATCTTATTATATGATAAACAGGAGGTAATGCGATAATGAAGAACAAGATGACTGCCCTTATGGCGCTGATAATCGCAATGGCCATGCTGGTTACGGCAATGACCGGCTTCGCGTTTGCCGAGACGGAAGGCGCGGCTGAGGAAGGCGCTGCAGATTTTACGCTGTGGAACGAGGATGCGCCGGCGCTGAAGGCGCTGGTGGAGTACGTGGAGACGGTCACGGACGAATCCTCGCCCGACTACATTCCCCCGGTGGATCGCATCGCCACCTTTGACATGGACGGTACGCTGTGTGCCGAACTGAACCCCACCTACCTTGAGTACTACCTGCTGGCCAGGCGCATCCTGGCGGATCCCAGCTATCATCCCGATACCGAGATGCTGGAGTTTGGCCGCATGCTGCGCGACCACGCTATGGACAGGTCCTTCCCCGACGGTATGGACCTGTTGCATGCCAATCACGCCGCCAAGGCCTATGCCGGCATGACGCTGAATGAGTTTGCCGACTTCGTCACCCGCCAGCTGGTGCGCGAGGCCGACGGCTTCGACGGCATGACCTACGCCGAGACCTTCTACCAGCCCATGATCGAGGTGGTGGAGTACCTGCAGGCCAACGGTTTCAAGTGCTACATCGTCAGCGGCAGCGACCGCTTCATCTGCCGCACCTATGTCGAGGGTGTGCTGGACATTCCCTATGAGAACATCATCGGCATGGATGTGCAGCTGGAGGCCACCAACCAGGGCGACGAGGACGGCGTGCGCTACGTCTATACCAGCAACGACACGCTGGTGCGCACCGACAACCTGGTCATCAAGAACCTGAAGACGAACAAGGTGCTCCTGATCGCCCGGGAGATCGGCCGCCAGCCTGTGCTGTCCTTCGGCAATTCCGGCGGCGATACCGCCATGCACAACTACACCATCTTCCACAACCGCTACAAGAGCGCGGCCTTCATGCTGATCGCTGACGACGAGGTGCGCGACTACGGCAATGCCGAGAAGGTGCAGCCCCTGAAGGAGAAGTGGGAGGAATCCGGCTACCATGTGATCTCCATGGCCAACGACTGGAAGACCATCTACGGCGAGGACGTCGTCAAGACCAACGAGTTCCACTGGCTGGACGATCTGGCCGAGGATATCGTGCCCATTGACGCGCCGGCGCAGCCTTCGGCCGAGCAGGACGTGCAGTATGTAATGTACCTGGGCACCAATGACAAGGACAGCAATAAGCCTGTGTACACTCAGGCTGAAGCCAAGGAGATGCTCAAGAGCATCCTGATCAGGCACTTCGGCGGTTACACCGTTCAGGAGGCCGACGGCGGATGGATCGACGACGGCAAGGAATACCAGGAATACACCCTGGTGATCTACCTGTCGGACACCACCGAGGAGGCCATTCATGCCGCGGCCGATGAGCTGATCCAGGCCTTCAACCAGAGCTCCGTGCTGATCCAGAAAAACCCCACTGCGACCGAGTTTTATTCCGGCTCAGCCAAATAAACGCTCTGAAGGTATTGGCTCGGATGCTCCCGAGGGGGCATCGCACCGGAACTCTCTGAGCGATTGACCGTGAAAACGTAGCGGCGGCAATTCCCCGCCACATGACGCCTGTCAGGCGTCAGTGGCAACGGAATTGCCGCCGCATTATTTTACCTTTCCATCAGCTTTCCCCATGACTGCCCGGATTCAGCGCTGCGCTTATAAACCCCACAAACAGCGGGTGCGGTTTGTTGGGCCGGCTCTTGAACTCAGGGTGGAACTGTACACCGATGAAAAAGCGCTCGCCGGGAATCTCCACGGTCTCCACCAGACGCCCGTCGGGAGACAGGCCGGAGAGGGTGAGGCCCGATGCCTGCAGTGCGTCGCGGTAGGCGTTGTTGAACTCGTAGCGGTGGCGATGGCGCTCACTGATTTCGGTCGCGGCGTAACAGGCGGCGATGGCCGTCCCGGGCTGCAACACGCAGGGGTATTTTCCCAGCCGCAGTGTGCCGCCCTTGTCGATGTCGTCATTCTGATCCGGCATGTAGTGAATGACCGGATGGGCGCTGTTCTCATCGAATTCGTGGGAATTGGCGTTCTCAAGCCCTGCCACATGGCGGGCGTACTCGATCACGGCAATCTGCATGCCCAGGCAGATGCCGAAGTAAGGCGCGTGGTGTTCCCGGGCATACTGCGCCGCCAGAATCATACCTTCAATGCCACGGTTTCCGAAGCCGCCGGGGACGATGATGCCATCCACCTGCGACAGAATTTCAAAACAGTTGTCAAGGGTCAATGTCTCCGAATCAATCCACGCGATCTCCACTTTCGCGTCCAGCGCATAGCCTGCGTGGCGAAGGGCTTCCGCCACGGACAAATAGGCGTCATGCAGCTGCACGTATTTTCCCACCAGGCCGATCTTCACGACCCTTGACTGATGGTGGATTCGTTCCACCAGGGCCTGCCATTCCGACAGATCAGGCGCCGACGCGTCGATGCCCAACTCCCGGCAGACGATGCCGGACAGGTTTGCCGCCTCCAGCATCAGCGGCGCCTCGTAGAGATTCGGCAACGTGCGATTCTCAATCACGCAATTTGATTTCACGTTGCAGAAGTGGGCAATCTTCGAAAAGATGGATTCATCCGTGATGGGCTCGTCCACCCGCAGCACGATGATGTTCGGCGTGATGCCCATGCCCTGCAGTTCCTTCACGGAGTGCTGGGTGGGCTTGGACTTGTGCTCGCCGCTGGCCTTCAGGTACGGTACCAGCGTGACGTGGATGTACAGCGCGTTTTTACGGCCCACCTCCAGCCCGACCTGGCGTATGGCCTCGATGAAGGGCTGGGATTCGATGTCGCCGATGGTGCCGCCGATTTCGGTGATGACCACGTCGGCGCTCGTCTTTTTACCCACCTGATGGATGAACGTCTTGATCTCGTCGGTGATATGGGGAATGGTCTGCACCGTGCTGCCCAGATAGCCGCCCCGGCGCTCCCGCTGGATGACGTTGGAATAGACCTTCCCCGTGGTGAGGTTGGAAAACTGGTTCAGATCCTCGTCGATAAACCGCTCATAGTGGCCAAGGTCCAGGTCAGTCTCCGCGCCGTCCTCAGTGACGTACACCTCGCCGTGCTGGTAGGGGCTCATGGTGCCGGGGTCCACGTTGATGTAGGGGTCCAGCTTTTGGGCGGCCACCTTTAGACCCCGGGATTTCAGCAGCCGACCCAGCGACGCTGCCGTGATGCCCTTGCCAAGTCCCGACACCACACCGCCGGTGACAAAGATGTATTTCGTCATTGCGCGTCTCCCTTCAGATATCGGTCGATCTCCAGGGCGGCCGCCTGGCCGTCCGCCAGGGCCCGCACCACCAGCGACTGACCCGTGCGCATATCGCCTGCGGAAAAGAGGTTGTCCCGCAGGTGATGACTGCCATCTTCGGGCATCATGCAGCCCCTTGGACTGAGCTTGACATTGAACCGCTCGGCTGTCGCGGTTTCGCAGCCCACGAAACCCGCAGCGATCAGCAGCAGGTCGCAGGGAATAATCTGTTCCGTTCCGGGAATCGGATCGAAGCCTTTCAGCTTCACGGTTTCGATTGCGCCGGGGAGAAGGCGACTGACCGTCGTCCTGTAGATGCGCGGGTCGGCGCCCTGCCGGTGGATGGCTTCCATTTGCCCGTAATCGGTGCGCAATGTGCGCGGCCATTCCGGCCAGGGGTTGCCGGCAAAACGCTCCACCGGCGGTGCGGGCATCATCTCCAGCTGGATGACGGAGGCGCAGCCCTGCCGCAGCACCGTGCCCACACAGTCATTGCCGGTGTCGCCGCCACCCACGACGACCACATGCCTGTCCTTCGCAATGATGGAGGGTTCCCTTCCCGTCAGCACAGCCCGGGTCGCCGCCGTCAGATAGTCCACGGCGAAGATGCCTTCCACGTTCAGCGTCCGCGGCTTTTTCGCCCCGCCGCAGAGCGCCACGGCGTCGTATTCTTCCGTGACTTCTGGAAAGGCTTCGGTGTTCAGAATGAAGCGCACACCCTCCGTCTCCATCAGCTTAATCCGACGTTCCACTACCGCCTTTGGCAGCTTCATATTGGGGATGCCGTACATCAAAAGGCCCCCGGCGCGGTCGGCGCGCTCGAAGACCGTGACCGCATGGCCCAGCCGGTTCAGCAGATTCGCCGTCGCCAGCCCGGAGGGCCCGCTGCCGACGACTGCTACGCGCTTTCCGGTGCGCCGCCGGGGGATTCTCGGCTGAATCCAGCCCCTCTCAAACCCCGTTTCGATCAAATACAGCTCATTGTCCCGGTTCGTGGTTGCGTCGCTTTCCAGGTTGCATGCCTTCTCGCACAACGCCGGACACACCCGGCCCGTGAACTCCGGGAACGGCGCGGTTTGCAGGAGGCGTTCCAGCGCTTCGCGCTCCCGGCCCCGGTACAGCAAGTCATTCCACTCCGGAATCAGATTGTGCAGCGGACAGCCGAAGTCCGACTGACAGAAGGGTACGCCGCAGTTCATACAGCGGGAGGCCTGTTTGCGGCGCGTGTCAACGGGCTGGGGAAGATGCAGATCCTCAAAGTCGCGAAGGCGCTCCGCCTCACTGCGATATGGGTTTTCCACTCGGGCAGCCTCCATGAATCCTGTAGGTTTTCCCATTTGTCATGCCTCCCTTCGTTTCAGATAATCCAGGTATTCATCCGATATGACGGTCTTGAAGCACGGTAGCCACGTTTCGAAATCCGCTAATATCTCCGTGGTCTTGCGGGAATCGGTATGCACCAAGTGCATTTCCAGAAGCTGGCGCAGCTCCACGGCCTGTTCATGAGTGACCTCATGTACCTTTACCAGAGCGCTGTTGATGTGGCTTTCGAGGGTGCCGTCCTCGTCCAGCACCCAGGCGATGCCGCCGGACATGCCCGCGCCGAAGTTGTCACCCACGGGCCCCAACACCGCCACGCGGCCGCCGGTCATGTATTCACAACCGTGGTCGCCGACACCCTCCACCACGGCCCACGCGCCCGAATTGCGCACGGCAAAGCGCTCGCCCGCCATGCCTGCGATGAAGGCATAGCCGCTGGTCGCGCCGTAGAGCGCCACGTTTCCGATCAGCGTATCTCCCGGATGTCGCCGCGCAGCAGGTCCTTTGGGGCACACCGCGTCCGCGGGCGGACAGATGGCCAGCGTCCCGCCGGAGAGCCCCTTGCCCAGATAGTCGTTGGACACGCCATACAGCGTGATGTGCTGCCCATTCGGCAGGAACGCGCCGAAGCTCTGTCCGCCGCAGCCCTGGGCCTGGATGTGGCGTTCACCCTTCAGGAGGGTTCCAAAGGCCCGGTCGGTGGTGGTCAGCTGAACATGATCCTGTATAAGTCGCGCGTCCAGGCGCTCGTGCAGCTTGAAATCGTGCCGTTCTTCCGGCTGGACGTGGGTGTTTCGCGCGAACCTGATCAGAGGGGAGAGGTCTATAGGCGAACCTACCTTCATCTTCAAAAGATCACTTCGGCCCACCAGCTCGTTCACCGTCCGCGCACCAAGTCTTGCCATGATTTCCCGCAGCTGCTGCGCCACGAAGACCATGAACCGCTCAACATATTCCGGCTTGCCGACGAAACGCTTGCGTAGCTCGGGGTCCTGGGTCGCTACGCCGAAGGGGCAGGTACCCAGGTGGCACACGCGCATCATGCGGCAACCCATGGCGATCAACGGGGCGGTGGCGAAACCAAATTCCTCCGCACCCAGCAACAGCGCCACGGCTACATCATGCCCGGACATGAGCTTGCCGTCGGTCTCCAGCGTCACGGTCTGGCGCAAGCGGTTACGGCACAGCACCTGATGGGCCTCAGCCAGCCCGATTTCCCAGGGCAGGCCCGCGTGATGGACGCTGGATATCGGGGCCGCGCCGGTGCCCCCCTCGCCGCCGGAGATCAGTATGCCGCCTGCCCCGGCCTTGGCCACGCCGCTGGCGATGGTGCCCACGCCGGTGGAGGACACCAGCTTCACGGTGATCTTCGCGTCCTCGTTGGCGCATTGCAGGTCGTAGATCAGCTCGGCCAAATCCTCGATGGAGTAGATGTCGTGGTGGGGCGGGGGAGAAATCAGCGAAATACCCGGTGTGGAACAGCGGGTCTTTGCCACGCTTTCGGTCACCTTGGCGCCAGGCAGATGGCCGCCCTCGCCGGGCTTCGCGCCCTGGGCCATCTTGATCTGGATCTCCTTTGCGCTGAGCAGATAGTCCCGGGTCACACCGAAGCGCCCGGAGGCCACCTGCTTGATGGCGGAGTTCAATTCTGTGCCAAAGCGATCGGGCAGCTCGCCGCCCTCGCCGCTGTTGGATTTGCCGCCCAGGCGGTTCATGGCCTTCGCCATGCATTCGTGGGCCTCCCGAGAGATGGAGCCATAGGACATCGCCCCGGTCCTGAAGCGCCTGACGATGCTTTCAACGGGCTCAACTTCATCAATTGGGACGGGATTGCACACCCCAAAATTGAAATCGAGCGACGCGCGGATGGTGCGTGGGCCGTCGTTCTCCACGAGCTTGGCGTACTCGTCGAACTTGGCCCTGTCGTTAGTCCACACCGCCTGCTGCAATAAATGAATGACCTTCGGGCTGTACAGATGCTCCTCGACCCCATCGCCGGTGCGCAGCTTGTGCCGCCCGACACTGTTCAAGCCGTTCTGGAGCGGATTCGCATAGGCCGCATTGTGATGAAAACGGCTGTCGGCTTCCACGTCGTGCAGTCCCTTTCCGCCCAGTGTGACGGGCGTGTTGGTGAAGTATTGCTCCACAAACTGCCCGTCCAGTCCGACAGCCTCAAAGAGTTGGGCGCTCTGGTAGGCTTGCAGCGTGGACACGCCCATCTTGGAGGCAATCTTCAAAACGCCCGCGGTCAAGGCACGATCATAGTTCTGTATGGCATCGCTGGAGAGGTTCTCGCAGATGACCGCGTGAGCCAGATACGGGTTCACCGCTCGTGCGCCGTAGGCGATCAGCATGGCCAGCTGGTGTGTGTCGCGGGGCTCACCGCTCTGCAGAATGACCGAGACCTTTGTCCTCTTTTTGATGCGGATCAAGTGCTGCTCCAGCGCGGAGACCGCCAGCAGAGAGGGAATGGCCAGATGTGACCGGTCCACGCCCTGATCGGACAGGATCAGTATGTTCGCTCCGTTTCCGCAGGCCGCGTCACAGGCGGCAAAGAAATTGCCCATGGCTTGGCGAAGCCGGGTATTGACCGGATAGAGCAGTGAGATTTCTTCCACGGAAAACGATGGATGGTCGATATCACGGATGCTCTGCAATTCCGTCTCTGTCAGTACCGGTGATGGCAGCTCAAGTACGGTGCAGTTGTCAGAATCGTGAGACAGGAGATTCCCGTCGTCGCCGATGGTAATGACGCAATCCGTCTTGCAGGCCTCCCGCAGCGCGTCGATAGGCGGGTTGGTCACCTGTGCGAAGCGCTGTTTAAAGTAATCGTACAGCGGCGGGTGAGCCCTGGACAGTGCCGCCAATGGCTCGTCCGCGCCCATGGACACGATGGGCTCCTGACCGGATTCGGCCATGGGCAATATGACGTCATGTACATCTTCGTAAGCGTAGCCGAAGGCTTTGCAGAGGGCATCCACATCGTCAACCCCGCTATTGATATGACCTTCGGGCAGGTCGTCCAGCTTGACGATCTGTTTCACCCACTCCCCATAGGGGTGTTGTTTGGAAAAATACGTTTTCAGCGCGTCGGATTCCAGCAGCTTGCCGGTTTTCAGGTCTGCCATCAGTACATCCCCGCCCTTGAGCTTCCAGCGGCGACGGATGTGGGCGTTTTCCTCGAACAGTACGCCCGCCTCGCTGGACAGGATCAGCCGCTTATCGTCTGTCAGGGCGCAGCGCAATGGGCGCAGGCCGTTCCGGTCCATCGACGCGCACACGCTGTCGCCGTCGGAGTAAAGTATGGCCGCGGGACCGTCCCAGGGCTCCATCATCGTGGCGTAGTAACGGTACATGTCGTGCCATGGCCTGGCTTGCTTTTCGCCCTGCCAGGGCTCAGGCAGCAGGACCATCCCTGCCAACGGCAACGGGAAGCCGTTCATGACCAGAAATTCCAGCGTGTTGTCCAGCATTTGGGAATCGCTGCCCTCCGGGTCCACCACGGGCAGCACCCGCTTCATGGCATCGCCCATGATGGCTGAGCGCATGGTTTCCTCCCGGGCCTTCATGCGGTCGTGGTTGCCCCGGATGGTGTTGATCTCGCCGTTGTGCAGGAGCATCCGTTGGGGATGGGCCTTGGACCAGCTGGGGAAGGTGTTCGTGGAGAAGCGGGAGTGTACCATGGCCATCTGAGAAACATAGCGCACGTCCTGGAGATCGTCGTAGAAGGAGCGCAACTGATTGACCAGCATCATGCCCTTGTAGACGATGATGCGGGAGGACAGGGAGCAGATGTAGGTGTCCGTATCCTGCTTCTCAAACACACGGCGGAGAATGTACAACCTACGGTCAAAGTCCGCGCCCGGCACGACATCGGTAGGCCGCTTCAGGAAGCACTGCCGGATGCGGGGCATGGTCCTGCGCGCACCCGCGCCCAGCTGGGCCGGGTGACAGGGAACATCCCGCCAGCCCAGCACGGAGATGCCCTCAGATACCGCCAGCTGATCGAAAATTCGGCAGATATTGGAAACGCCCACCTCGTCCTCTGGCAAAAAGAACATCCCGACGCCGTAGTCGCCGGGTTTGCCCAGGAATATGCCTTCCTCCCGCGCCCATGCGGTGAAGAATTCGTGAGGCAGCCGGGTCATGATGCCTACGCCGTCACCGGTGGTGCCCAGGGCGTCGCAGCCCGCGCGGTGGGCCAGGCGTTCCACGATGGTGAGCGCCTGATCCACGGTGCGGTGGGTGGCGCGACCGCCCAGATCGACGATCGCACCGACGCCGCAGGATTCATGCTCCAGTTCGGGGTGATAGAGTGGATATTGCTGGTCAATCATCGTTGGAACCCCCTTGTAACAACAACTGCGCGTAATCTGTCATTTTGATGCCATGCCGCATGGCGTATTGCTGCATGCGCCGATGGGCCGCGGGCTCGTCTATTCCATATTTCTCTATCAGCAGGTATTTCGCTTCCTCCACGATGGCCTTCTCGTGGCCGTATCGTCGTGGCAGGCCCATTGAGTGAAGCTGTGACAGCATTTCCACCGCGCCGAGCACTGCGCTGCCGGGGCAAGGATAGGCGAGCTTGAATACCTGCTGCGATTCACAGACATTGAGCCTTTCGGGCCTGCCAATCAGGAGGAACTGAAAACGCCCTTCGAAGTCTGAGACGATGTCGTCCGGCTGAAAGCCGGAGATAAGCACAATGCCGTCCTCACATTCTGTAAGGGCTCGTCGCAGCTCGCTTTCCGAAGCGCAAAGGCGGAAGACCGAATGCCCCGATGAAGCCAGCAGCCGGGAAAGCTGCGTGCGACTGGCTTCAGAGACGCCTGCGATTACGATTCTGGTCACTGACTTCACCTCCATACAACGGTTCCCGGACAGCGCCACGGAGATTGGGACACGATTGCCTTCCACTTTGAGACCATGTCATCAATTCAAGGTATAAAGGCTTTTGATGTACAACATCCGTAGCTTCCGAATCAATGCTTCACAACAATCGACGATATCATTAAACTGATGACATTGCTCTTTGAGGGGAAGTGCCCCGACAATGCCGGAGGGAGTTAATACATGACCAGATACCTGTCGATCTCCCAGGAACTCACGTGCGTCCGATAGGCGTCCCATTCCTTTTCCTTGCCCTCGACGTACTGGGAAAGCACATGCTCGCCCAGCGCCTCGCAGATGACCGCGTCAGCCTTCAGGCATTTCACGGCCTCGTGCAGCGTTCCGGGCAGGCTCTCTATGCCCTTCTTGGCGCGGGTAGCAGCGTCCATGGCGAAGATATTCTCAGTGATCTCCTCTGGCGGAGTCAGGTCCTTCTCAATGCCGTCCAGGCCGGCCGCCAGGCAGACCGCCATGTTCAGGTAGGGGTTGCAGCTCGGGTCAGGGCAGCGCAGCTCCACGCGGGTACCCATGCCCCGGGACGCGGGAATGCGGATCAGCGCGCTCCGGTTGCTGGCGCTCCAGGCCAGGTAGCAGGGCGCTTCATAACCCGGCACCAGGCGCTTGTAGCTGTTCACCAGCGGATTGGTGATGGCCGCCATACCCCGGACGTGCTTGAGGATGCCCGCGATAAAGGAATAGGCTTCCCTGCTCAGGCCCCTGACATCTGACGGGTCGGCGAATACGTTCATGCCATCCTTGAAAAGACTCATGTTCGTGTGCATGCCACTGCCATTGATCCCGAACACCGGCTTGGGCATGAAAGTGGCGTGCAAGCCGTTCTTCTGGGCCAGGGTTTTGACCGCAAGCTTGAAGGTCATGATGTTGTCGGCAGCGGTCAGGGCGTCAGCGTATTTGAAGTCGATTTCATGCTGGCCCGCGGCCACCTCGTGGTGGCTGGCTTCGATTTCAAAGCCCATCTGTTCCAGGGCCATGCAGATCTCACGCCGGGTGCTCTCGCCGTGGTCCAGCGGACCCAGGTCGAAGTAGCCCGCCTCGTCAGCGGTCATGGTGGTTGGCCGTCCCTGCGCGTCGGTCTGGAACAGGAAGAATTCCATCTCCGGGCCGACGTTGAAACTGTAACCCATATCAGCGGCCTTTTTCTGTATGCGCTTCAATGTGCCTCGGGGGTCGCCCATGAAGGGTGTGCCGTCCGGGTTGTACACGTCGCAGATCAGTCGCGCCACCTTACCGTGCTGGGGCCGCCAGGGCAAGATTGCAAAGGTGTCCAGGTCAGGCCGCAGGTATTGGTCGGATTCGTTGATGCGGACGAAGCCCTCGATGGAGCTACCGTCGATCATGATCTCGTTATTGACCGCCTTCTCCACCTGGCTGGCGGTGATGGCCACATTCTTTAGCTGGCCGAAGATGTCGGTAAACTGCATTCGGATGAACTCCACGTCGCCGTCCCTGACCAGGCGAATGATATCTTCCTTCGTGTACTTGCTCATAATCACACCTCCGAAATAAAAAAGGGGCAAGGGGTCGTATAACACGACGCCCTTGCCTTGTCACGCGAAAAGCATAGCATATCCATGGGCAGACTGTCAAGGGGTTATGAATGTTAAATGAATGAGTAATGCGAAATAGATGTTGAATGCAGCGCAATATAATGAAATATTGCAAGTTTACATATTCTTAATTGCATTTTCGTGTTGACAAATGACGGGGAGGCATGATAGAATACGCTCAAAATTTCAAAGAAGGCGGTGCGTGATATGTGTTCCATATTTGGCATTGAGGGCAAGACAATCCCCAAAGACAGGCTGCTCGCGTGCTTTAACCGCACCGTTTCCCGCGGCCCGGACATGAGCCGCTTTGTGGAGATTCCACGCGGGTATCTGGGCTTTCACCGGCTGGCCATCATGGGCCTGACGCCGGAGGGAATGCAGCCCTTTGAAATGGATGGGTCGTATGTGGTCTGCAACGGCGAGCTCTATGGCTTCCGTCCGCTGCGCCAACGTCTGATCGACGAGGGCTTTCCCATCCAGAGCGCGTCTGACTGCGAGATCCTGCTGCCGCTGTATAGGGAATACGGCGCGGAGATGTTCAAGACGTTGGACGCGGAATTCGCGCTGATCCTGTACGACGGCGAACAGGACAGGCTGATCGCTGCCCGGGACCCCATCGGCATTCGCCCGCTGTACTATGGCTATACCAGGGAAGGTAAAATCGCCTTCGCCAGCGAGCCCAAGAACCTGATGGGCCTTTGCGATGAGATCATGCCCTTCCCGCCGGGCTGCTACTGGGTGGACGGTGAATTTGTCCGCTATGCCGACCCGGCCCATGTGGATCAGTTCACCATGAAGGACGAGGACCATGTCTGCGCAAAGCTGCGCCGACTGCTGATCGACGGCGTGGAGAAGCGCCTGGATGCTGACGCGCCGGTGGGCTTCCTGCTCTCCGGCGGGCTGGATTCCTCGCTGGTGTGCGCCATCGCCCAGAGGATTTTGAAAAAGCCCATCCGCACCTTCGCCATCGGCATGGCCGTGGACGCCATCGACCTCAAGTATGCCCGTAGGGTGGCGGACTACATCGGCGCGGATCACACCGAGGTCATCATCACCGAAAAGGACGTGCTGGAGGCGCTGCCCAAGGTGGTGGAGCTGTTGGGCACCTGGGACATCACCACCATTCGCGCGTCCATCGGCATGTACCTGGTCTGCAAGTACATCCATGAACACACCGACATCCGGGTGCTGCTGACCGGTGAAATCTCAGATGAGCTGTTCGGCTACAAGTACACCGACTTCGCGCCCAGCGCCGCGGCCTTCCAGGAGGAGGCGGAAAAGCGCATCCGGGAGCTGCACATGTACGACGTACTCCGCGCCGACCGCTGCATCAGCGTGAACAGCCTGGAGGCGCGGGTGCCCTTTGGGGATCTGAAGTTCGTGCGCTACGCCATGTCCATCGACCCCGAGCTCAAGATGAATCGCCACAACATGGGCAAATACCTCATCCGCAGGGCCTTTGCCGACGACCGCATCCTGCCCGACGAGATCCTCTGGCGGCAAAAGGCGGCATTTTCCGACGCGGTGGGACATTCGATGGTCAGCGACCTCAAGGCCCTGGCCGAGCGCACCTATACCGACGCCGAGTTTGCCGAAAAGGCGGCGAAATACGACTATTGCCGCCCGTTCACGAAGGAGAGCCTTCTGTACAGGGAGCTCTTCGAGCGGTACTATCCCGGCCAGGCAAAGATGATCGTGGATTTCTGGATGCCCAACAGGACCTGGCCTGGCTGCGACGTGGACGACCCGTCCGCTCGGGTGCTGAGCAACTACGGGGCCAGCGGAGAATAAATGATCGCATGGCGAGATGTAGCTGTTCACAGAAAATTCTCAAATTGAAACCGATTTTCATATTGACAATTCGCTGTACCGTGCTAAAATAATGGCAGACTACAAGGAAGGGGGAAACGGATGATGAACAAGCGCGGACACATGATTGCTGCGATCATATGCGTGGCGTTGTTGCTCTGCATATTCGCTTCCTCCGCCTATATCGTGCATGAGGCGGTATACCACCATGATTGCACCGGCGAGAATTGTCCCGTCTGCCAGTTTATCGCGCAGATCGAGCAGTTGCGCCGGGGGTTCGGCATGGCGTTGCTGGCACTTCTGCTCATCTGTTTTATGCTGGGCGTGGGCCATGAATGGCGCACACGGGCGATGATGGAGAGCGATCCCGCGCTCTGCACGCTGGTCGGCAGGAAAATCCGGTTAAACGATTAAACACTTCTGAACGCAAGGGTTGACGCGCCCCTGCGCCGTTTGGATGGCGCAGGCTGGCTTTGCGCACGTTGGCCCTTGTCTTTTTATGCCCAATTGAGCCAATCCCTGATTCAACGTTAACGATTCAGTTCCGCGGACGCTCGAAGAGCGCCCCTACGAGGCATGTACACAATAACACTTCGCATTCACCACAATCGAATAATCGGAGGTATATCCATGAATAAGAATATTGCGTGTATCGTAGCCCTTGTCATGCTGTTTACATTCGTGTTCGCAGGCGCTTCCCTTGCGGAGGAAAAGAAGATCAACGTCGTGACCACCATCTTTCCCCTTTACGACTGGGTGAGAGAGATTGTCGGTGAAAACGACAACGTCGGAATCACTATACTGCTGGACAATGGTGTGGATCTGCACAGCTACCAGCCCACCGCCCAGGACCTCATGAAGGTCGTCACCTGCGACGTGTTCGCGTATGTGGGCGGTGAGAGCGACGAGTGGGTCGAGGATGCGCTGGCCGAAGCCGTGAATCCTGACATGGTGGTCGTCAACTTGGTGGAAGCCATGGGTGAGAACATCAAGCTGGAGGAGATCGTCGAAGGCATGGAACACGAGCACGAGCACGAGGACGAGGAACATGAGCACGAGGACGAAGAACACGAAGACGAAGGGCATGAGGACGATGAAGAAGGACACGATCATGAGCATGGGGATGAGGTGGACGAGCACGTGTGGCTCAGCCTGCGCAACGCCCAGAAGCTGGTGAAGGCATTGGCCGTTGCCCTGGGTGAGGCCGACCCGGCCAACGCCGGGATCTATAGGGCGAACGCTGACGCCTACGCCGGGAAACTGGCAGCGCTGGACGCGGAATACACTTCCGCCCGCGAGGCCGCGGAATTCGATACCGTGTTGTTCGGCGACCGCTTCCCCTTCCGCTACCTGGTGGACGACTACGGCCTGAATTACTATGCCGCCTTCTCCGGCTGCTCCGCCGAGAGCGAGGCCAGCTTTGAAACCATCGTGTTCCTGGCGGGCAAGGTGGACGAGCTGGGTCTCTCCACCGTGCTAACCATCGAGGGCGACAACCATCGCATCGCCGAGACCATCGTTGGAAATACGCAGGGGAAGAATGCCAAGGTGCTTACGATGGATTCCCTGCAGGGCACAACAGGCGAGGACGTGAAAAACGGCGCGACCTACCTGGGTGTGATGGAAGCCAATCTCGAGGTGCTGAAGCAGGCACTGGCGAGGTAAACAGGTACTGGATTTGCGGGACCGCCATTTCTTCAGCGGCCCTGCGGAAAGGGTTGAACATGGCTCTGATAACCTGTCGGGATCTGGCCCTGGGCTACGAATCCCACGTGATCTTGGAGCATTTGAGCTTTTCGGTGAACGCCGGGAACTATCTGTGCATCGTGGGTGAGAACGGCTCCGGAAAAACCACGCTGATGCGCACGATGCTGGGTCTGCAAAAGCCGCTGGACGGCGCTATCGCGTTCGGCGACGGCATGCGGCCCAACGAGGTCGGCTACCTGCCCCAACAGACGGCCATACAGAAGGATTTCCCGGCCACGGTCCGGGAGATCGTCCTGTCCGGATGCCAGGCGCATGTGGGCATGCGTCCCTTTTATAACAGGGCGGAGAAGGCGCTGGCCGAGGAAAACCTTGCGCGCATGGGCATGGGGGATTACAGGCGGCGATGCTACCGGGAGCTGTCCGGCGGCCAGCAGCAGCGCGTGCTGCTGGCCCGGGCGCTGTGCGCGACCCGGAAGCTGCTGTTGCTGGACGAGCCGGTGTCCGGCCTTGATCCGAAGGTGACGGCGGAGATGTACGCTCTGATCGAGCGGCTTAATGGCGAGGGCGTTACCATCATCATGATCTCCCACGACATCGCCGCGGCGGTCCGGTACGCGACCCACATACTGCACGTGGGCAGCGGACAGACCTTCTTCGGAACGGTCGACGACTATCGGGCAAGCGCCCTGGGAAACCGCTTCATTGCCATGGATGGGGGTGAGGGCGCGTGATCCAGATGATACAGCAATATCTGCAATTCCCTTTTGTGCGTTACGCATTGGTGGTGGGCACATTGATCGCGCTGTGTTCGTCGCTGCTGGGCGTGACGCTGGTGCTCAAGCGGTTCTCCTTCATCGGCGACGGGCTTTCCCACGTGGCTTTTGGCGCGATGGCCGTTGCCGGGGTGCTGCATATCACGAATGACATGCTGTTCGTGATGCCGGTCACCGTGCTGTGCGCGATCCTCCTGCTCAGGACGGGCAGAAACACGCGGATCAAGGGCGACGCCGCCATCGCCATGATCTCCGTGGGAGCGCTGGCCATCGGCTATCTGCTGCTCAACCTGTTCAGCACATCTACCAACCTTTCCGGCGACGTGTGCTCGACGCTCTTCGGCTCCACCTCGATCCTTACTCTGACGAAGGCAGAGGTGTGGCTGTGCGCTGCGCTGTCCGTAATCGTCGTGGTGCTTTTCATCTTGTTTTACAATAAGATTTTCGCGGTTACCTTCGATGAGGAGTTCTCCCACGCCATCGGGACGCAGGTAGAGGCGTACAACCTGCTGATCGCGGTGGTGATCGCTGTCATCATCGTGCTTGCCATGAACCTGGTGGGCTCGCTGCTGATCTCCGCGCTGATCATCTTTCCGGCGCTGTCGGCAATGCGGGTGTTCAAGAGCTTCAGGAGTGTCACTGTTTGCTCGGCAGCGCTGTCGGTGGTCTGCGCACTGACGGGTATGTTGGTCTCCATCGTCGGCGGCACGCCAGTGGGCTCCACCATCGTGGCTGTGGATATCGTAATGTTCATAGCCTTCACATGCATCGAACGCTTTCGCTGAATAAGAGGAAAAAATATGAAGAAACCGGTATTGTTGGCAACGCTGCTTGTAGTGACGATGATGCTGACGGTCTGCGGCGGCGGGGATAATGCTACCGCGCAGAAGGGCGCTTTGGCGCAGCAGGCATTCAATGGCGCACAGGCTGAAGAGGCCATCGCTGAAACGTCGCTTCTGACTGGCGGGGCGGTCGCCGCGCAGATCGGAGCGCAGGGCGATTTGGAGGAAACGACCGCAACCGCTGCTGCAGAGCGGACGTCGGCTCCTTCGGTTGAAGATCGTCCTGTCGACCTGGATTTGACGAAGATCAGCGGCACGGTGGTCTATTCCCAGGTCTATGACATGATGATGAATCCGGACAGCTATATGGGCCGGATCATCAAACTGAGGGGCAGCTTCAGCTATTTCCAGAACCCAGAGACGAAGCAGGAGTATTTTGCGGCACTCATCGCGGATGCCACGGCCTGCTGTGCACAGGGCATTGAATTTGTCTGGGAGGGTGAACACAGCTATCCCCAGGATTACCCGCCGCTGGATACCGATATCACCGTAACAGGCGCTTTCAATACCTACTATGAGAATGACTTTATGTATATACAGCTTGTGGATGCCCAGGTTGAATGGAATGCGATAGATTAGAGCCCAGTAGGATAAGGCAACCAATGCCTGTTGGGGCACCTTGAGCCATAACAATGGAGCGCCTGAACAGATGTCAATTAACAATTTGTTTTCTTGACAAATCGGGATAGAACGCATACAATGTGGGAAATTCCAAGAAAGCGCAAGGGTGCGCAGTGAGATTCGTCTCACCGCCGCCCTTGCGCTTTTGTTTTGGAATCCACCAGAAAGGAGCTGTTTACGATGACATTTTCCGCTGTCAACACGATCTGGGTGCTGCTGGGCGCGGCGCTGGTGTTCTTCATGCAGGCGGGCTTCGCTATGTGCGAAGCGGGCTTCACGAGGGCGAAGAACACCGGCAATATTCTCATGAAGAACCTGATGGACTTCTGCATTGGCACGCCGCTTTATTGGCTGATCGGTTTCGGCATCATGTTCGGCGCGGGCACGGCGGCCTTCGGCTGGATCGATCCGTTTATCCTGAAGGATTACAGCCACATTCTGCCCGCGGGCGTGCCGCTGTGGGCCTACGCCATCTTCCAGACGGTGTTCTGCGCCACCAGCGCGACCATCGTCTCCGGCGCGATGGCTGAGCGCACGAAGTTCTCTGCCTATTGTGTGTATTCTGCGGCGATCTCCCTGTTCATCTATCCCGTGTCCGGACACTGGATCTGGGGCGGCGGCTGGCTCAGCGCGCTGGGCTTTCACGATTTCGCCGGCAGCACCTGCGTGCACATGGTTGGCGGCGTCTGTGCCCTGATCGGCGCGAAGCTGTTGGGACCACGAATCGGCAAGTACGGCGCGGATGGCAAGCCCCGGGCGATTCTTGGCCACAACCTGTCCATCGCGGCGCTGGGCGTGTTCATCCTTTGGTTTTGCTGGTTCGGCTTCAACGGTGCGAGTACGGTGGGCATGGACAGCGATGGACTGATCGTTTCCGCCGGCCTGGTGTTCTTCAACACCAACCTGGCCGCGGCAGTAGCTACGCTGACGACCATGATCTTCACCTGGCTGCGCTACGGCAAGCCGGACGTGTCCATGACGTTCAACGCCTCGTTGGCGGGACTGGTGGGTATCACAGCAGGCTGCGACGCGGTTAACCCTTTAGGCGCGGCGATCATCGGCCTATGCTGCGGCTTTGCGGTGGTGCTGGCGGTGGAGTTCTTCGACAAGGTCGTGAAGATCGACGATCCCGTTGGCGCGATCTCCGTTCACGGCGTTTGTGGCGCGCTGGGCACGATCCTGACCGGCTTGTTCGCCACGGGTGTCTCCACGATGAAGGGCGTGTTCTACGGCGGCGGGTTCAAATTTCTGAGCGTGCAGCTGCTGGGGGTCGGATCTGTGATTGTCTGGACAGCGGCGGTCATTACTGTCGTGTTTTCCATCATTAAAGCTACCATCGGCCTGCGGGCCAGCGCGGAGGATGAGGCCATGGGCCTGGACCGCTCGGAGCATGGCCTGCACACTGCCTATTCAGGCTTTGCCATCATGAACGACAGCGCGGTGGAGGAAGTTGAGCCCGTGGCAATTCCCACCGGGGATTACGAAGGGACCGTGCCAGTAACGAAAGAAAATGACCCCGGTGCGCCGGTCTATACCAATGTGCGCATCATCTGTCGCCCCGCCAGCCTGGAGCCGCTTAAGAAGAACATGAACAAGATCGGCATCAAGGGTATGACAGTGACGAACGTCATGGGTTACGGCACACAGAAGGGCAAGCCGGAATACTACCGTGGCACACCCCTGGAGATCACACTGCTGCCCAAGATACAGGTGGATATCGTTGTCAGCAAGATTCCGGTCCGCTTGGTTGTCGAAACCGCCAAGCGCGTGCTGCACACCGGCCACATCGGCGACGGGAAGATATTCATCACCGATGTTGAAAATGTCGTGCGCGTCCGCACCGGCGAAGAGGGATATGACGCGTTGCAGTCGGATTGATTTCCTCGTTTTTCCATTGGCATGCTTGACAATCAGACGTGCATCCCTTAAAGTATAATTGATTCAATGGTCTGCGCGAATTGTGCAGACCATCATTCCAATTGCAGGCAGGAGGATGCTTCATGAACCATATCCCGGCAATTGTTATACTGGATTTCGGCGGCCAGTACACCCAGCTGATTGCGCGACGGGTGCGGGAGTGCCATGTCTATTCGGAGGTCGTACCGTGGCGCGTTTCCGCGGATGAAATCAGTGCCCGCCAGCCGTTGGGCATCATCCTTTCCGGCGGCCCGGCCAGCGTCACCGACCCGGACGCGCCACATTGCGACCCGGCCATCTATGATCTGGGTGTGCCTGTGCTGGGCATCTGCTACGGCATGCAGCTGACGGCCCGGCTGCTGGGCGGTCAGGTGGAACGGGCGGTGGAGCGGGAATACGGGCGCGTGTCTGTGAGGATGCTTGAACAGACGGGACTGCTGGAGGACATGAACGCTTGCTCTGCCTGCTGGATGAGCCACACCTGGCAGGTCAGCGCGTGCCCGACAGGTTTTCACGTCATCGCGGAAACGGACAACTGCCCTGTCGCCGCTATGGCGAATGAGGAACGACGCATCTATGGCGTACAGTTTCATCCCGAGGTGACCCATACCGACGAGGGGCGAAGAATCATCGAAAACTTTGTGCTGAACATTTGTGGCTGCGCGGGTGACTGGACAATGGACGCCTATGCCGAGACGGCGATCAGGCAGATTCGTCAGATCGTCGGCGACACTGGCACGGTGCTGCTGGCGCTGTCCGGCGGCGTGGATTCCTCGGTGGCGGCAGCGTTGATTTACCGCGCCATAGGCGATCGCCTGACCTGTGTGTTCGTCGATCACGGCCTGCTGAGAAAGGGTGAGAGCGAACAGGTTTGCCGGGTGTTCAGCGAGCTGTTTCCAGTGCGTTTCATGCGCGTTGACGCCGCCGAGCGTTTTTTCACCGACCTGAAGGGCATCACGGAACCTGAACAGAAGCGCAAGATCATCGGTCGTGATTTCATAGAGGTGTTCAAGAATGCGGCGAAGGACCTGGGAAGACTGGACTATTTCGCCCAGGGGACCATCTACCCGGATGTGATAGAGAGCGGCCAGGGCACCAGCGCCGCGGTGATCAAGAGCCATCACAACGTGGGTGGCCTGCCGAAGGAACTGGGCTTCACCGAACTGATTGAACCCCTGCGGATGCTGTTCAAGGACGAGGTGCGCGCCCTCGGCGAAACCCTCGGCCTGCCCCGCGACCTGGTCTGGCGGCAGCCGTTTCCCGGCCCCGGCCTGGCCATCCGCATCATCGGCGAGGTGACGCCAGAAAAGGTACAGATCGTCCGGGAGAGCGACGCCATCTTCCGGGAGGAGATTGCCAAAGCAGGCCTCGCCGAACAGGTCAACCAATATTTCACGGTGCTGACCGGCGTACACTCCGTGGGCGTGATGGGAGACGAGCGTACCTACGACTATACCATTGCCCTGCGCGCCGTCACAACCGACGACTTCATGACCGCTGACTGGGCGCGGTTACCCTATGATCTGATCGCTCGCGTCTCCGAGCGCATCGTCAATGAAGTGTCCCACGCCAGCCGCGTGGTATTGGATGTCACCTCCAAACCGCCCGCCAGTATCGAGTGGGAGTAAGGCGCAGGTCTTACAGATGGATTTTATATTCATGATAACCTCCCGATGATGTTCAGGGTGCTGATATCTGAAAAGAGGATGACCTTTTCCCCAACGCTTATGGCTTGATCGACCGGATTGACCTTCCAAAGGATGCCGGTATGGCTGTGATACAGCCCCAGCCGGCCATAGGCGTCGTTGTTGACATCCTTGCAGACCTCAAAGTATTCCACCCTCACGGTGATGCGGTTCATCCGTGCCAGAACTCCGGTGCGCGTCTTCAGATACAGATCCTTCAGCTTTTCATTGAGCGCGTAAGCCTCCTCTGGATCGAGGATGTGCCGGGGAACGTATGGGATCTCCTTGGCCCGCACCGCGCTGTCAAATCCGGTGAGAGCAGCAAACGGTGCGAAGATCTTTGCGCGGTTCAGCCGTGTCATCTTCGGATGGCGTCGGCTGAACACGTCGTCGTCGTGAACGGGCCGTCGCAAGCCGATAATGTCGCTGTAGGCAAATTCCATTCATATCACTCCTCATGCGCGGTGGCCGCCGATCTGCGTGTTACGCTCGCGGGCCGTCGCGCCTTCCAGATAATTCATACCCTTCAATATGGCGTTGCTGCCGTATTTCCTGCGGATGGACAGGATCACCCGCTGCACCTTTTCATCGTTTTCCAGGGCCTCGTAATCCGTGAACATATCCAGTTGGAGGCAATCGTTGTGGGTGTCGTTGGCGGCGACGCCCAGCCTGCGCACATACAGATGATGATCCACGTGCGATTCGAAGGCGACCAGCAGCGCTCCGCGCAGCACCCTGGCACTGGAGGTCCTTGTCCGCAGGCGCACGGTGCCGCCGGTGTGCTTCGGGTGGAGCCTGCCGTAGTAGTCAATGGCCACGGGACCGTCATAGCGGCACCTTTCCAGCGACACCGGGTCGAAGGACACCCAAAAGGTCAGGCAGCTGGTGGCCAGCCCCTTGTTCACCAGATCCATGGCCAGCTGCTCCACCATCTCCGCGAACACCAGTCGCGCCTCGTCATAGGCATAGGGCCGGGGGAGCACCTGACCCACGGACAGGGAGTGGGCCTTGGGCCTGTAGGCCTTGATGTCCGCGATGGTACAGGGTTCGATGCCCCAGGCGTGGTCGATCATGATCTCTGCGTCGATGCCAAACTGGCGATAGAGAAATTCCTCGTCCGCCAGGGAGACCCGGGCGATGTCGCCCATGGTCAGGATACCGTACTTGGCGAGACGGCGGGTCTTGCCCTCACCCATCTGCCAGAAGGCCGTCAGCGGTCGGACCGGCCAGAGCAACCGCTTGTACATCTCCTCGTTCAGCTCCGCAACGCGAACGCCGTCCCTGTCCGGCGGGGCCTTCTTCGCCACGATGTCCATGCCGACCTTGGCCAGATACAAGTTGGGTCCGATGCCCACCGTGGCCGTGATGCCCGTGGTTTTGAGCACATTCCGGATCATCGTCACCGCCATGTAGTGGGCCGGAGCCATGCCGGCCTGCGCGGCTGCCTTTGCATAGAGGCGCAGGTAGCGTGTCACGTCGATGAACACCTCGTCAATGCTGTAGACGTGGATGTCCTCGACGGCGACGTACTTCAGGTAGATGGCGTAGATGGCCGCGGAAACGCGCTCGTACTCCGCCATTCTTGGTGGTGCGATGATGAAGTCGATCTTCCTGTGCTGCTGGGCCTCTGCCAGCCGAATGGCCTGCTTGGCTTCAAACAGCCGCGGCCGACTGCGGATCCCCAGCGCTTTGAGGGCGGGGGAAACCGCCAGGACGATCGTGTTGTCCGAGCGGGTTTCATCCGCAACGAGCAGTCGGGCCGTCAGCGGATCGAGCCCGCGAGCCACACACTCCACCGAGGCGTAGTAGCTCTTGAGGTCGATGCAGATGTAGGTCGGCTCTCGCATGGATTCGTCCAGTTGCCCCACCGCCTCTCTACATGGAATCGCCCGATGAAAATGCACCTACGAAAGCTGAGTACACGGTTGCCCTTTGCAGGGACGCGCAAATCTCATTCTTTCGTAGGTGCCGGCTGATGATTGTATTATAATATCGAACATACGTTCATGTCAAGAGGGAATTAAAGCGATCAGAGAGATTTCATTGTTTTGACATTCGGTGTTCGATAAAGAGCATATGAAAAGCGTGAGCCCGTTGAGAGATCACGCTTTTCCTTCTTTCAGCCGGTTTATGAACGTTATGCGCAGCAATATGGGGATGATGTGATAAGATAAGGGAAGGGAAGAGGGACTGTATTCAGGAAAGGTACTTTTGAATTTATCAGGGACAGAGACCTTGCCCCGGAGCAGTACATGTTTTAAGAAACTCCCTTTTTTTCCTTTTCCCCGATATCAGGATTCTGAGCCATTCAACGTCAGATGGCATTGGTTGTAGAGTGTCAACAGCGTCCGCATGGTGACATCACAGGCAGCAGGGGAGTTGGCATAGGGCGCTCTGGCCTTGATGGAACGGTAAAAATCCTCGATGCAAGCCGGATGTCCGGACCCCCAGTAGGCGCGTCCGAGGGCGGCGGTTGATTCCTGGGCGCATTCGCGGATCGAATTACCGGAGCGTACTTCCATCCTGTCGCCCTCCAGCCGGATAATTGCTTCGTCCATGTGCAGCTCGAGCAGCACCGGCGCGTCCTGACTGTAGCCGTTGGAGGCGTAAATCAGGGCGGGCACGTTGCCCCTGCGCAGGTAGATCTCCACCGTGTCCTCCACCTCTATCGCGCCTCGAAGGCGGTGGTTGGTCATGGTGGCCTCTGCCACGTCAGGCGTGCCCAAAAATCCCAGCGCCAGATCCAGCGTGTGGATAGCCTGGTTGATCAGCGCCCCTCCGCCTTCGGTAGCCCATTTTCCCTTCCAGTCGGCGGCGGCGTAGTATTCCCGGGTTCGGTTCCAGGTGACGAAGGCCCGTATGCCTTTGAGGGCACCGTAGTGTCCGCTTTTGAGTATCTCACGGCAGGCCACGATATTGGGATTATAGCGGTTCTGGAAGCAGATTCCTACGGGGACAAGCTCAGAAGCCCGCAGCACGGTCTCCCAGCCCACGGTGTCGATCGCAGGGGGCTTTTCTGTGAAAGCCGCGACGCCACGAAATGCGGCTTCACGAACCATGTCGGGGTGCAGGTAGTGGGGGGCACAAATGTGCACGGCGTCCGGTTTCACCTCGTCCAGCATGCACAGATAATCGCCAAAGGCGGCGCAGTCGTACTGCTCCGCCATGGTCCTTGCACGCTCGAGCCGGATATCGGCGCAAGCGACCAATGTCGTGTCCTCCAAATCGTGAATGACCCTTGCGTGTACGGCAGATATGCTGCCGCAGCCGACGATTCCTACGCGAAACATCTTGTCATGTCCTCTCTCTTTTATTCTAAACTGGTCCTTTAGGACGTCAGGTCAAGGAACTTCAACGCCGGTATGGCGGAAAAGGCATCGCAGGATTGTAAAAGTTCAAGGTTGAATATTACAGCCCTTCGACCTTCACGGCCTTCTCCTGCGCCAGCAGGCACAGCTCAGCGGCTTTGAAAGCGTGAGCCTGGGTCATGGCGTTTTCGGTGCGGTTCAGGCAGTCCAGGATCAGCTGTCCGAAGAAGGGAAATCCCACGGTACCGGAAGCGTTGAAGTACTGCTCGCCCTTGCCGTTCACCAGGTACACATGGTTGCCGTCCACACTGTCCGCCGCCAGGTTGATGTACTTGCGGATCTCGATGAAGCCCTCGGTGCCCAGTATGAAGGTGCGCCCGTCGCCCCAGGTGCGCAGGCCGTCAGGGTTGAACCAGTCCACGCGGAAATAGTTCGTGCTGCCGTTTTTACCGGTCAGGGAGCAGTCGCCGAAGTCCTCCAGCTCGGGGTATTCAGGATGGGCGTAGTTGCCGATGCGGCTCAGCTGCACGGTGGCATCCTCCTCGCCTGCGAAGTGGAGGTACTGTTCGATCTGGTGACTGCCGATATCACAGAGAATGCCGCCGTACTTCTCCCGCTCAAAGAACCATTTTGGCCGCCCCGCCGCGCCCAGCCGGTGGGGACCGAAGCCTGTCACGCTGAGCACGCGGCCGATCTCGCCCGCGTCGATCATGTAGCCAGCGAGGATAGCGCCTTCCACGTGCAGGCGTTCGGAATAGTATACCATGTACTTTCTACCCGTCCGGGCTACAGTCTCCTTCGCGTCATTGAGCTGTCCCATCGTCGTGAAGGGCGCCTTGTCGGAGAAGTAGTCCTTGCAGGCGTCCATCACCTTCACGCCCAGTGGGCCGCGCTCGCTGGTGACGTTCGACGAGGCCACCAGCTGTGTCTCCTTGTCCTCGAGAATCTGATCAAGGCTGGACGCGGGTTTCGCCTGGGGATAGGCCTTTAGAAAGGCCTCCACCTTCTTTGGGTCGGGGTCATAGACGTATTTCAACGTTGCCCCCGCCTCGGTCAGGCCGTTGCACATGCCGTAGATGTGGCCGTGGTCGATGTGTGCCGCAGAGAAAACGAATTCTCCGGGCTTCACCACGGGTTGGGGTTTGCCCTGGGGCGCGTAGTTCATGCCGTCCATGCGATTCATGTCACTTTCCTCCCTTTTCGCCCAGGTCGCTGCCGAAGGTCAGCGTGCCCGCCTGCTCCATGACCGAGGTCGTCTTTTCGTAGAAGTGGGGGACGCTGGCGCGGATGCCTTCCACGGTGTAGAAGGGATCGTCGGGTTTCAGAGGCAGATCCACCGCCTGTCGCGTGGAGCCCGCCTTGTAGATCGCGGTGATCAGCTCGATGGTGCGCCTTCCGTCCTCGCCGGTGATGGCGGGCTTTCGGCCTTCTTCGATGGCCCGGAGCACGTCGTCCAGCTGGCCTGCGTGATGCTCAAAAGGCAGCGGAGGCAACGAGGAAAGGTAATTCGCCGCTGCCCGTTCAACGGTAGGGTTCGATTCCTTCAGCGGAAAGCCGTTGGGCATGGGCTGGGAGGCAAAGCAGGCGTAGGGCGCGGAAATCCTCGCCTTTTCGCACTGGAAGACCAGCTTTTGATCCTCGCCGTGATGGACCACTGAGGCGGTGACCGTGGCCAGAGCGCCGGGATATTCCATCACGGAGACGGAAAGGTCTTCCACCTCGGCGTTGTCGTGGCCGGTGTTGGCCAGCACGCTGGTGACCCGCTTCGGCAGGCCCATCATCCAGCCAAGCATGTCGATGTGGTGGACGGCGTGGTTCAGCGTGCAGCCGCCGCCCTCCTTCTCCCAGGTGCCGCGCCACCACAGGTCGTAGTAGCTGTGGCCTCGCCACCAGAAGCTGTCGATCTCGGCGTGACGCACGGGACCGGCGATGCCGCTGTCCAGGAGGGCCTTCAGGTCCCGGATGGGCTTGCGGAAGCGGTTCTGGGCGATGATGGAGAGGAGCTTCCCACTCTCGTCCCGGGCCTTGAGCATGGCGTCACACTCCTGAAGAGACGCCGCCATGGGCTTTTCGCAGACCACATTCTTGCCGCTTTTCAATGCGTCGATGCTGATGGAAGCGTGAACATAGGGCGGGGTGCACACGTCCACCAGGTCGATGTCCTCGCGGGGCAAAATGGCCTCGTGGCGCTCGCAGGTATCGCAGTAAAGCCCGAACTCTTCCATGAAGCGCTTGGCTTTGCCGGGAATGATGTCCACCAGAGCGACGACTTCGCAGCGGTTTGACAGCTTCCGGTACGCTTCCATATGGCTGTGGGCGATGCCGCCCGTTCCGACAATGGCTACACGTATCATGTCTTTGCCTCCTCAGCGTTTTGATGGAAACAGAATACCACATAATATTATAGCTGTAAATATTCCAAATTGCCTGTTATATTGTAAATGCTGATCTGTATCGCCTATAGAGATGTGCTACGCATGGGAGGTAGAATGATTTGAGACGACACAAACCCATACCTCCAGGACAGGGGTCCGAGGCGGATCACCCGGTTGATAATGTGCAGGCTTATATCCTTCGGGCGGTAAAAAAATCACAAGCACCTCTGTCCACCGGCACATGCTCATGAAGCGCCGTTATGCTCGCTCGGGGGAGGGGAAATTACCCCCACACGCGCATGCCAACGGCGATGACCAACGGCAGGGTCAGAGCAAAGGCCAGCGTGGACAGGAGTACGCTGCGGGCGGCCAGCTCCGGTTCCATGTCGTTTTGGATGGCGTAGATGCTGGTCAGCGTGGCGCAGGGGCAGGCCATGTAGACCAGCTGGCAGAGCTTGGACGGTCCGTCACCGGGAAGCGTTATCAGGATCAGCAGTGCGACGAGGGGGACTGTCAGGTTTCTGACCAGGGTAATGACATAGGCGCGCCGCTCCTTCAAGATCAGCACAAGCCTGTTTTCCGACATCATGACACCGATGATGATCAGGGACAGGGGCGTGATCATCGCCCCTGTGCTGGAAACCACGGTCTGGACCGGGGCAGGGAACTGAATCCCGGCGAACAGCATCAGAAGCAGCAGCGCCGTGGCAATGGTGCCCGGCGTGGCCAGGTTCCTTGGGCGGAAGCTCTTCCCGGTGAACGCGCTGCTCTGCCAGGTAAAGAAGAGTACGTTGAACGCGACCATCGCTACGGCGTTGTAGAGAATCGCGATGTCTCCGAACAGAGCCCGGCACAGGGGAAGCCCCAGGAAGGTACAATTCGGGTAGGTGACCAGGGAAGTGGTGGTCACCTTCAGGGGCCTTGGAGTGTGGCGTTGGACGAGCATGGCGATGGTGGTTGTCGCGATGAACAAGCCCAGCATCAACAGGAAGGAAAGGCCCAGCTCTGCCATCTGATTATGGCTGATGGTCTGATTGCTGGCCGAGAGTATGGTGAAAGGCAGGATCAGGTTGGTGCATATCGTGGACAGATATTTGCGCTGGTCAGCGTTGATCAGGCGGAGCTTGCCCGCCGCGTAGCCGATCAGGATGTATAGCAGTATGACCAGTATTTGGGTAAAGACCACATTCATAGATGGCATAGCGAGCCTCCGAAAGATTCAACATTATTCCATTTCGATCGTAGCGATATACTCCGTGCTCTCAGGAACCGCCAGACCCGGATCAGCTACGACCAGGCACCATTTGACACCCTGCTCCTCCAACCCGCAAACGAAGTGACACAGTGCGATGCCGAGGTCGATCTTCTGGATATCCCAGCCGGTGGCGTCCACATAGCCCTTGGACTTCCTCTCGTAAAAATGACCGGACTTCCCGTCAAGAATCACACGCCAGGGCTGCTTGTTGACGGCGGAAGGCGCCCAGCGCACCATCTCCAGAGGCTGTGCAAATGCTCCAGCCTTCTGCTGTGTGAGGGGGTGGTCAAAGCTGCCGTCGAAGAACAGCGCTTTGAAATCAAGGCGGCTGTCCGCCTTGATGCCCTTTCGCATCAGGCTCTCCCGGAGCGACAGCTTCATCGCCGGATAGCCCAGAGGACTGACGCAGGGCATAACCTCGCCATCCTCCAGAGCTATGGCCGCTTCAAAGGCCGCCCGGTTCATCGTCCCGGCGATCCAGGTGGTGCCGATGCCCAGCGATTGCGCATAGAGTACAAACCTCTCGAAGGCAAAGCCAAACGCCTCTTCCGCATGGGGCGCACGGCACAGCTTGCCCGCGATCCAGCTGTCCGTACCAGTGATGACGGGGCTGGACAGGCCATGCTCCTTCGCACTCAGGACGCGCCAGGTAATCCGCTTTTTCCACGATTGCGATCTACCGCGCGACCCTTGCGGTCACGCCGCTGACAGAAAACCAGGCGACCAGCTTCTTGCTCACGTTGTATTCTCCTCTCAAAATTCATGGAAATCAGAATTCGGTCTATACAACGGATTCCTTGTTTCCATGATTGTACAGGACCGCCTTATAAGTTGTCAATAACCACAGCGCATAAAATGCCCTGATTCGCGCAAACTACGCACACATCATGAAGCAGTTTGAGCGTATCGGAGGCGTTTTTATGCGAGCGACAGGCATTGTAAGAAGGATAGATGAATTGGGAAGAGTTGTCATACCAAAGGAAATCAGGCGCACATTGCGCATCCGCGAAGGGGACCCGTCACATACAACATTTACAGTTTTGAGGACGGTGGAAGCGATTTGCGGGCTGGCAGACCGATTGAAAAGGGAGTAGTGGAGGCGCAGAAGAAAATACGAAGGTACGATCATAAAGATGAATGAGGGAATTCAAGAAGTACGGCCTCAAAGCGGCACGTCGTGCTCCGCAGTTCAGCAAGCGCTGATCGAGACCAAGCAAGATGCAAAAAACCCTGGAAAATCAACGTTTCCGGGGTTTTTTCATGCCCGAAAATCTTTGATGGGTTATCCCCGATTTTGACGGATTCTGACGGAAATTTTATAGTTAACGAGGGGCTAACCGGCGATTTTCGGCCCATTTTCAGCCTCTTTTAGTTAACAGATGGGCTAACTGAGGGAGAGTAAAAAGTCGATTTTCAGTGGTTTGAAGGGCGGCATGTCTCTCTGCAGAAAACATGCTTTGAGGCCATGAACGAGCCTTATCCAGGTGCCCTGTTCCGATTAAGTGCATTTGATGGAATCTGACCGAATCCGGCATTTTTAATTCGGTTTTATTTGCTATAGACGCTCAGCAGAAAGTTCTTCCTGCCGGGCGTCTTTGTCTTCTCAGAAGAATAGACCTCCTTACATAGCCCGGTGACTGTTTAACGACGGTGACCGGGCTTTTTTCTTTTCTGCAGACTCTGCAGAACCATCATTGGAAAACAAAGGAGGATAAATCGATGGCAAAAGAAACGATCATAATCGACGGCGTGCGTTACTACGCTGACCGTCCGCGCAGCTGCAGAGGCTGTTTCTTCTGGAAGAACCGGAAAGTCGGATGCACCCTCAAAAAAGAAAACTGCTACTACCTGGCGGAGTCCCCGAGACCGAAATCCCCTTGCGCAGGCTGCAGTTACGGTCCTTGTGTCAGTTTCTGTATGAAGAAATGTATGAACGAGGTCTTCGGAACCAAAATGGAGGTACCGGCCAATGCGTGAGAATGGAAGCCTAAACTTTTACAGAAATCTCATGAAGCGTGATGTGCCGGTGGACCGCAACAAGACGGCTCCGAAATGCAGGCAGTGCTGCTACTATCACCCGGACTTCAAATACAGGAAATGCCTGTTTTCAACCTGCCCCTATGGCAAGCAGGATAAGGACATCTTCCGGCGCAAGCCCCTTCCCAAAGACAGGTTTTCCATTCAGGAGGTGGTGATATGAGTGCTTGACTATATCCACAGCGCGGAAACTGAGCAGTTTTCATTTCTCAGGGTCCCGAAGATCCTGCTTCAGAATGATACCTTCAAGGGAATCTCTGCCGAAGCAAAGCTGCTGTACAGCATCCTGTTTGACAGGACTGAGCTTTCGAACCGGAACGGCTGGCGGGATGATCAGGACCGCGTCTATATCATCTTCACCATCGCGGAGATCACGGAGAGCATGAACTGCGGCAACAAGAAGGCCATTCAGCTTCTGGATGAGCTGGAACATAAGGCAGGTCTCATCGAACGGAAACGGCAGGGCCTCGGAAAGCCCAACCTGATCTATGTGAAAAGCTTCTATCGGACTGTGGATAAGTATGGGGAAAGACATTTCTTGAAGTGTCAAAACGACACTTCTGGAAGTGTGAAAGCGACATCTCTGGAAGTGTCAGAATCACACTCTAATAAGACTAATGATAAAAAGACTGATTTGAATGATACTGATCCTTCTTTCCTTCCGGGAAGGGAATCGAAGCGAAACGATGCTTATGCACAGTATGAAGCTTATTTCAGAGAAGAGTTGGAGATCCCCATCCTGATCCAGGGCAATCGAACTGAGAAGGAAACGCTGGAAGGAATTCTGGATCTCCTGGCAGAGACCTGTTCATCCGGGAGGAAGACGATCCGGATCGCCGGAGATGATAAGCCCATTGAGATCGTGAAAGGTAGGCTCATGAAGCTGAATTCCTTGCATATCCAATATGTCCTGGACTGCCTGAAGGAGAACACGACCTATGTAAGGGACATGAAGCAGTATCTTCTTACAACGCTGTTCAATGCCCCGGTAACGATCGACTCTTACTATCAGGCCAGGGTCAATCACGATATGTACGGTGTCCATGCATGAGGAGGTGAACTAGAATGGACGATGAAAAACAGATGGACCGGGTTCAAAAGATTCCAATCACTAAGCTTATTCCCTTTAAGGATCATCCCTTCAGGGTGGTCGAAGACGAATCCATGCTCAGGACTACAGAGAGCATTTCGATGTTCGGTGTTCTTACGCCTCTGATCGCAAGGCCTACGGAGGATGGCAAGTTCGAGATCATCTCCGGACACAGACGGGCTCATGCAGCCGAGGCGGTTGGCCTGACTGAGGTGCCGGTGATCGTTCGACCCATGGATGATGACGTAGCGAAGATCCTCGTTGTAGACAGCAACCTGCAGCGAGAAAACATCCTTCCCTCCGAGAGAGCGTTTGCTTACAAAATGAAAGCAGAGGCCATGAAGCATCAGGGAGAACGGACCGATTTGCAGCAAGAAGGAACTTTGGACCAAGTTGGACCAAAGTGGACCAATCAGGAAATTGGCAAGGCTACCAATGATAGCATGAGCCAGGTAAAGCGTTTTATCCGCCTTACCAACCTGATCCCGGAGATCCTTGAGATGGTCGATCAGAATAGGATCGCCTTTAATCCTGCCGTAGAGCTTTCCTACCTGAAACCGGAGGAACAGAAAAACCTGCTGGAAGCCATTGATTTCACGCAAGCTACACCTTCCGTTTCGCAGGCAATGCGGCTGAAAAAGCTGAGTCAGGAAGGCGGCTGTAAGCTGGAGGATATGTGCGAGATCCTGGCTGAAGTCAAAAAAGGCGACCTGGAACGGGTCGCTTTCAAGAGTGAACAGCTTAGGAAGTACTTTCCCAAGTCCTATACGCCCCGCCAGATGAGCGATGTGATCCTGAAGCTTCTGGATCAGTGGCAGAAGAAACGCCAGCGTGACAAGGCGAGATGACAACTGAATATGTACCCATAAGGCAGCGTCTTTGATGAGAATCAGAGGCGCTTTTTCTTTACAAAAACTATACAAAAGGAGAAACGAACAAGTGAAGAACGATGATTTCATGAAAAGACTGAAGGCTATGGCGGAGATCGCAGCGAAGATCACGAAGGAACAGGAAGCGCAGAAAAACCGGGAGGCAGCCGAGGCTGAGGACGATGACATGGTTCTTGCTGCAGATCTGCTGATGGAGGCCTCCGAACTTCTTGAAGAAGCTGCTTCTCTGGTTTATGAGGCTTCCGATCTTCTCAAGGGTGAGGATATCGAAGCAGACTGCTGCTTCCCGTACTGTGTCATGGAGGTGTGCTGTGATGATGAACTTTGATGAATTCCTCGATGCTGCAAAGGACCGGGTCCAGGAGGCTCTTCCTGATGCCAAGGTAACGATCCAGCAGGTCAATAAGCTGCAGGGCGAGTCCTATACCGGAATCTCTGTACAGCCGGAAGGTGCTACAGCAGCAGTGACATTCAACGTGAGTCCTGCCTTTGAGCGCTACCAGGCAGATGAATTCCAGGAGGCAGCGATTCTTAACAAGATCGCCGATGATGCCAAACAGGCAGCAAGTGCTATTCCTGTGTTTGACCTTTCTGAGATCACAGACTATGAGACGGTGAAGAACAATCTCGTAATGCAGGTAGTCCCTGTAGAACCCAATAGGGAGATGCTGGAGAATATCCCTCACAAGACCGTGGAGGATATCGCGGTCGTGTACCGTGTAGAGTTTCCCGGCAGAGCAGATGGTTCGGCCAGTACGCTGGTCACTAACAAACTGCTCGAAGAGTACGGCGTAACGCCTGAACAACTCCATACGGATGCAGTCGCGGCCCAGCTTGTGAGTCACCCTCCGGTCCTCAAAAACATGTCCGAGATGCTGGCAGAGATGTCAGGTGATATGTTCGATATGCCGGAATCCCCCATGTGGGTGGCGACGGTCGAAGGCGGTGTAAACGGTGCTTCCGTGACTCAGATTCCGGCCTTCCTTCAGGAAGCTGCAGACAGGCTCGGCGGTGACTTCTTCGTCCTTCCTTCCTCTGTCCATGAGGTCCTCTTCATCCGTGATGACGGATCCTTTGAGAGAGATCAGCTTGAAAGCATGGTTCGGGGTGTGAACGCCACTGAGGTCAGTGCGGCAGATTTCCTCTCAGACAGTGTTTATCACTACGACAGTGATGACCACATCTTCGAGAAGGCGGTTACCTTTGAAAGCCGCGTGGCAGAACAGTCTGCCGTCTATGCAGCCGAGGCTCCGGCTCCTGCCGTCGAGACGATGACTGTCCTTCTGGTGGAGCCGAACCAGCATCCCCGTCCCGTTGAGATCGGAACCGGGCTGGAAGATCTTCAGAGCGCTGTCGGCGGCTATATCGAGGTGGTCTATCCCTTCGATGAGCCGGTAGCCCTGGTCATGAATGAAGAGGGCAAGCTCGACGGTCTGCCACTTAACAGGGCCCTCAGGGATGATAACGGCGAGATCTACGACGTGGTAGCTGGTTCCTTCCTGGTGGTCGGCCTTACGGATGAGGATTTCGGTTCCCTTACGCCGGATCAGATGAAGGCCTTTGAGGAGAAGTTCCATTCTCCGGAAGTCTTTGTCCGTATGGGCCGTGGGATTATGGCAGTTCCTCTCCCGGACGAAAAGGTCGAAAAGCCGCAGGACAAGAAGTTGGATGCGCCGGAGCTGAAGCCGCCTAAAAAGGTGAAGGAGGAAACCCTGTGATGAGATGGATCATCCCGATGCTGTGCTTCTTCGGAGGGGCCATGTTCGGCATGCTGACCATGGCCCTGATGGTGGCCAGTAGCCGGGAAAGCAGAAATGAGGAGGTGATGACGGATGCAGGAGGAAGTCGAAAGCAGGACTGTGAACCTGGCGATCAGCACGTCGAAGCTGAGCGCACGTACTATAGTCTCAGCGGTCCGGGCCTATCTGAATCATCGGAAGAACGTAAAGGCAACAAAGGATCATGAAGCAGAGATCCCTACGCAAGGCAAACAGTCAGTCAAAGAGTTGATCGGCCAGGGACAGGGCGTCACCAATATCGATATCGCCCAGACGGATCTGAAAGGCTTTGAGAAGGTAGCCAGGAAGTACGGTATCGACTATGCGATCCGGAAGGATTCCTCCGTGGAGCCGCCTCATTACCTGGTCTTCTTCAAAGCAAAGGACGCGGATGCGATGACAGCTGCCTTCAATGAGTATTCTCAGGCAGTCCTTAGAAAAGAAGAACGTCCGAGTGTTCTGGAACAGCTCCGGAAGATCAAAGCGGCCATCCTGGCCCTGCCCGGCAGAGTCATCAACCGTGACAGGCAGAGGGAGCAGACGCGATGAATACGAAGAAGCTGAAAAAGATCATCATCAAGGTCCTCCCCTATGCGCTCATCGGCCTCGTCTGTACCAATCTGGGCGAGGCCTGGAGATTGGCAGAAGGAGCGGATGCGAGTAAAAAGCTGCTGTCATTCTTCAGCGCTCTGGGAGTCGCCTTCGGAAATCCTCTTCCGAGCTTTCATCCGGCGGATCTTCTGGTCGGTGCTGTCTGCGGCGGTGCTCTGTACCTTGCAGTTTATCTCCGTCATAAGAATGCCAAGCACTTCAAGCACAACCAGGAATACGGCTCTGCCAGGTGGGGCAATCACGCGGATATCGAGCCTTTCATGGACCCTATCATGTTTGAGAATCTGGAGAAAAAGAATCCCAAACACTTCGCAGTCAGGCAGTATAAGAAATATAAGCTGGCTGCTGGAAAGACCGCCAAGTCCATCCTCATTTCATGTGGGGCAAGACTGGCGGTCTTTGATATTCAGGAGCTTCGAGAGATCACAGCCTATGATGAGCTTGAATTGGACACCATCGGAGACCGGAAGACAGCGCTGTTTCTGATCATGTCAGATACGGATGCAACGTTCAACTTCCTGATTTCCATGATCTACACCCAACTCTTCAACCTGCTGTGCGAGAAAGCGGATGACGTGTATGGCGGAAGGCTCCCGGTCCATGTCCGGTGCCTGATCGATGAGGCGGCAAATATCGGCCAGATCCCCAATCTGGAGAAGCTGGTAGCTACGATCCGAAGCCGTGAGATCTCCGCTTGTCTGGTGCTGCAGGCCAGGTCCCAGCTGAAAGCGATCTACAAGGACAATGCCGATACCATCATCGGCAACATGGATTCCCAGGTTTTCCTCGGAGGATCCGAACCCACCACGCTGAAGGAGCTGGCAGAAGCCCTGGGCAAGGAAACTATTGATACCTTCAACACTTCTGACACCCGAGGCAACAGCCCGAGCTACGGCACCAACTACCAGAAGCTCGGAAAAGAGCTTATGAGCCGGGATGAGCTGGCTGTTATGAACGGCAGCAAGTGCGTCCTGCAGCTCAGGGGCGTCAGACCGTTCCTTTCGGACAAGTACGACATTACGCAGCACCCGAACTACAGGTACACGTCCGATTACGACAAGAAATACACCTTTGACATCGAAAAATATCTGAACCGGCGCATGAAGCTGAGGGCAGAGGATGAATACGATGTCATCGAAGCTTAAGGAGGATTTATGACGAAAGCAGAACAGAAAAGGCTTGAAAAACAGGCAAAGGACGATTTCATCGATGCTGCGACCAACGTGGTCTTAAACAGCATTGGAAAACATCTGATAGAAAGAACGAAAAAATGTGCTGTTTGCATGAATGCTAATGGACGGAACAGGTACTTTAATTTCGAGCGATACGGAGAGCATCTAAGGATTGCAATCTACAGAACCGGGGACATTGACTTCCGATTCCATGAGTTTTGTCACACTGAAGTAGAGATTCGTGCTGTTCATTATGAGAACGTTCCGGAGAATCCAGAAGCGGCGATAAGTCAGTTGCAAACTGATATTGATATGGTGATCGATTGTTTTCTGAATTACTACTGGCATGCTTTTATGGATTACCAGTGGCTTTCTACTCTGGAAATGGATTGGAGGGAAAGAATCAAGTACTTCATGGAAGAATGCAAAGATCTGTAAGCAGGCCTGAAGGCAGCCTCAGGGCTGCCGTACATAGCGGTTCGGATACGATGTCCGGGCCGCTTGTTGTCTGATCAGAGGATCAAGCACCCACTGCCTGTAGAGGCGATTAAGATGAGGGGTACGCTCGTGAACCGGAAGCATCAGACAAAACCTATTCCACCCCTGCAGGGGAACTTTTTAAGGAGGCCTGTATGGCATTTTTCAACAGCGCAGTCGGTGTACTGCAGACTCTCGTTGTGGCGCTCGGCGCCGGTCTCGGCATCTGGGGTGCCATCAACCTGCTTGAGGGTTACGGCAACGATAACCCCGGCGCGAATGCTCATGTACGGTAAGGAAGCAAGCAACCGAAAACAAGAGATAGACCGCCAGCACTACACTATTCCGAACCAAAGACCAAAAGATAAGCATTGTGGGAAAATCTAAACTTT